>NZ_JAMNDD010000007.1:0-284028 GCF_051812965.1 Salmonella sp. NW1250
TTGGAGCGGGAAACGAGACTCGAACTCGCGACCCCGACCTTGGCAAGGTCGTGCTCTACCAACTGAGCTATTCCCGCTTGGGTGCGCTTGTACTTAACAAGTACTTTCAAATTTTGGAGCGGGAAACGAGACTCGAACTCGCGACCCCGACCTTGGCAAGGTCGTGCTCTACCAACTGAGCTATTCCCGCAAATTTGTTGCTGTCGTAATTCGCATTTCTGCGTCGTTACGGGAGGCGCATTATACGAGAAATCCATTTAGCTGCAAGCCCCTGAACGCATTTTTTCGCGATTTTTGTTTGAATGCTGATTAAATCACCAAACAAGACAAAAAACGAGCAAAGCGTGCGCTATGCAACAAAAAACTTTTCACGCCACGCCTAAAGGCACAGAATCAGAATAGCACCCTGCGCCAAAAAAAGAATAGCACGGTGACCACAACATCCAATTGATATCAGGGATCAAGATGAAAAAAAAACTTATTGTCATGCTGTTAGCCAGCCTCTCCGTTCACGCCGCTTCCGTTTCCGCCAGAACATTACATTTTGGCACCTCCGCCACTTATGCGCCCTATGAGTTTGTCGATGCCGATAATAAAATTGTTGGTTTCGATATTGATGTCGCCAACGCGGTCTGCAAAGAGATGCAAGCGGAGTGCTCATTCACTAACCAGAGCTTTGATAGTCTGATCCCCGGCCTACGCTTCAAAAAGTTTGATGCGGTGATCGCCGGTATGGATATGACGCCCAAACGTGAGCAGCAGGTCTCCTTTAGCCAACCCTATTACGAAGGTCTATCGGCGGTAGTCGTCACGCGTAAAGGGGCTTATCACACTTTTGCCGATCTGAAAGGCAAAAAAGTCGGTCTGGAAAACGGTACAACGCATCAGCGCTATTTGCAGGATAAACAACAAGCCATCACGCCAGTCGCCTATGACAGCTATCTAAACGCCTTTACCGATCTGAAAAACAACCGTCTTGAGGGCGTGTTTGGCGATGTCGCCGCGATTGGTAAGTGGCTAAAAAACAATCCGGATTACGCCATCATGGATGAACGCGCCAGCGATCCTGACTACTACGGAAAAGGGTTAGGCATTGCGGTACGCAAAGGCAACGACGCGCTATTGCAAGAAATTAATGCCGCGCTCGACAAGGTGAAAGCATCGCCGGAATATGCGCAAATGCAGGAGAAATGGTTTACGCAGTAATTCAGTGTGGGGAGAGCTGCCGGATGAGACGCTGTGGCGTTGCCATCCGGCATGTTACGCCTCACAGCTTAATGAAATGCTCGCGGTAGTAAGCCAGCTCCGCCACCGACTCGCGAATATCATCCATCGCCTGGTGCGTGCCCTGCTTGGTAAAGCCGGTCAGAATCTCCGGCTTCCAGCGGCGCGCCAGTTCCTTGAGCGTACTGACATCCAGATAGCGATAGTGGAAGTAGGCCTCCAGTTCCGGCATATATTTAAACAGAAAACGACGATCCTGACCGATGCTGTTACCGCAAATCGGCGACTTACCCGCAGGCACCCACGTTTTCAGAAATTCAATCGTCGCCAGTTCAGCGTCTCGTTCGCCCATCGTACTTGCCTTAACGCGATCTACCAGGCCGCTGCCGGTATGGGTGCGCACGTTCCAGTCATCCATTAACGCCAGTTGCGCATCGGATTGATGTACCGCAATCGTCGGCCCTTCCGCCAGAATATTCAGGCTGGCATCCGTTACCAGCGTGGCTATCTCAATAATGCGATCGCGCTCGGGGTCCAGACCTGTCATCTCCAGATCGATCCAAATCAGGTTGTTTTCATCGGCACTCATGCTATTTTCCACCCTTCAGAGGTCACATTCACTGTGACTATATTCATCTACAATTGCGTGTATCATAGATGTTTTGCCCACTATGGGCGACCAGGAGCCAGTACGATTGAGCAAAAATAAACTCTCCAAAGGCCAGCAGCGCCGTGTGAACGCCAATCACCAGCGTCGTTTAAAAACGTCCGCGGAGAAAGCCGACTACGATGACAACCTGTTTGGCGAGCCTGCAGAAGGTATCGTCATTAGCCGTTTTGGTATGCATGCCGATGTGGAGTCTGCTGACGGCGAGGTTCACCGTTGCAATATCCGCCGCACCATCCGTTCGCTGGTAACGGGCGATCGCGTCGTCTGGCGTCCGGGCAAAGCCGCCGCAGAGGGCGTCAACGTAAAAGGCATCGTTGAAGCGGTGCATGAGCGCACCTCGGTATTGACGCGCCCGGACTTCTACGACGGCGTGAAGCCTATTGCCGCCAACATTGACCAAATCGTTATTGTTTCCGCAATTTTACCGGAGCTGTCGCTGAATATCATCGATCGCTATCTGGTCGGCTGTGAAACCCTACAGGTTGAGCCGCTTATCGTACTCAATAAAATTGATCTGCTGGACGACGAAGGTATGGACTTCGTTAATGAGCAGATGGATATCTACCGCAATATCGGCTATCGCGTGCTGATGGTCTCCAGCCATACGCAGGATGGTCTGAAACCGCTGGAAGAGGCGTTAACCGGTCGCATCAGTATTTTTGCCGGGCAGTCCGGCGTCGGAAAATCCAGTCTGCTAAACGCTCTACTCGGCTTACAGAACGAGATTCTGACGAACGATGTGTCGAATGTCTCCGGTCTGGGTCAACATACCACTACCGCTGCTCGTCTGTATCATTTCCCGCATGGCGGCGATGTCATTGATTCCCCCGGCGTGCGCGAGTTCGGCTTATGGCATCTGGAGCCGGAACAAATCACCCAGGGCTTTGTCGAATTTCATGACTATTTGGGACATTGCAAATACCGGGACTGCAAGCATGACGCCGATCCAGGCTGCGCCATTCGCGAAGCGGTAGAGAACGGCGCTATTGCGGAAACCCGTTTCGAAAATTATCACCGAATTCTTGAAAGTATGGCGCAGGTAAAAACGCGTAAAAACTTTTCTGATACGGACGACTGACAGATACGCTAGGCGTCGTTAGAATCGTCCCCTTTTTTCAGGATACCGGTATAACTGCCGGTTCAGGAACAACAATGGCCTGGAGGCTACCTTGTTAAACTCATTTAAACTTTCGCTACAATACATTCTGCCGAAACTATGGCTCACTCGCCTGGCGGGCTGGGGCGCAAGCAAACGAGCAGGATGGCTGACAAAACTGGTTATCGATCTCTTCGTAAAGTATTACAAAGTCGATATGACCGAGGCGCAAAAACCGGATACCGCCAGCTATCGTACGTTCAATGATTTCTTTGTTCGTCCGCTGCGTGATGACGTGCGTCCGCTCAATACCGATCCTAACATCCTGGTGATGCCTGCTGACGGCGTGATAAGCCAGTTGGGGCGTATCGAAGAAGATAAAATTTTGCAGGCCAAAGGCCATAATTACAGCCTTGAAGCGTTGCTGGCGGGTAACTACCTGATGGCGGATAAGTTCCGTAACGGCACGTTTGTGACCACTTACCTCTCCCCTCGCGACTACCATCGCGTGCATATGCCATGCAACGGCATCCTGCGCGAAATGATCTACGTACCGGGCGATCTGTTCTCCGTTAACCATCTGACCGCGCAAAACGTCCCCAACCTGTTTGCCCGCAACGAGCGCGTTATCTGTCTGTTTGATACCGAGTTCGGTCCTATGGCGCAGATTCTGGTCGGCGCAACTATTGTCGGCAGTATCGAAACTGTCTGGGCGGGGACCATTACCCCGCCGCGCGAAGGCATCATCAAGCGCTGGACCTGGCCAGAAGGCGAACATGAAGGGTCTGTCGCCTTGTTGAAAGGCCAGGAGATGGGGCGCTTTAAACTGGGTTCCACGGTCATCAACTTATTTGCGCCGGGGAAAGTGAATCTGATCGCGTCGCTGGCAAGCCTGTCCGTTACCAAAATTGGCCAACCGCTGGCGACGTCGACCGAAACATTCGTCGCGCCGGAGGTAGAACCTGCTCCGCTGCCGGCAGAAGAAATTAAAGCCGAACACGACGCCAGCCCGCTGGTTGACAATAAAAAAGACGACACCTAATCAAGAGAGAATGCTGACGTGCGCCTGATTATCGCTTTTCTGATGGCCTGGTGCCTCAGCACGGGGGCGTTCGCCGCAACGGCCCCCGACGCCAAACAAATCACGCAGGAACTGGAGCAGGCAAAAGCGGCGAAGCCCGCTCAGCCGGAAGCCGTTGAGGCGCTCCAGACTGCGTTAAACGCGCTTGAAGAGCGAAAAGGCTCGCTTGAGCGCGCGAAACAATATCAACACGTTATTGATAACTTCCCTAAGCTATCCGCCACCTTGCGCGCCCAGTTGAATAATCTGCGCGATGAACCTCGCAGCGTACCGCCAGAGATGTCCACCGAAGCGTTAAATCAGGAGATCTTGCAGGTTAGCAGCCAGCTACTGGATAAAACCCGCGAGGCGCAACAGGAGCAGGAGCGCGTCAGGGAGATCGCCGACTCGCTCAGCCAGCTTCCCCAACAGCAAAACGACGCCCGCCGCCAGCTTAATGAGATTGAGCGACGGCTCGGCGCCGCAGGCGGAAGTGCCGCGCTTAGCCAGGCGCAAAGTCTCAGTATGCAGGCGGAGTCCGCCAAACTAAAAGCGTTAGTCGACGAACTGGAGTTGGCGCAACTGTCCGCCAACAACCGGCAGGAACTGGCTCGTCTGCGTTCCGAGCTGGCGGAAAAACAGAGTCAGCAATTGGATGCGTATCTTCAGGCGCTGCGCAATCAGCTCAACAGCCTGCGCCAACGTGAAGCGGAACGCGCGCTGGAAAGCACTGAGCTGCTGGCGGAAAACAGCGCCGGTTTGCCGGAAGGCATCGTCGAACAATTTAAAGTCAACCGCGAGCTGTCACAGGCGCTTAATCAACAAGCGCAGCGGATGGATCTGGTCGCCTCGCAGCAGCGACAGGCCACCAGCCAAACGTTACAGGTGCGCCAGGCGCTCAATACGCTGCGGGAGCAGTCGCAATGGCTTGGCGTGTCCAACATGCTTGGCGAAGCGCTGCGTGCGCAGGTCGCCCGTCTGCCAGAGATGCCTAAGCCGCAGCAGCTTGATACGGAAATGGCGCAGCTACGCGTCCACCGTATGCGCTATGAAGAGTTACTCAATAAACAGCCGCAGCTACGGCAAATACGTCAGGCCAATGGACAGCCGCTGACCGCCGAGCAAAACCAGATTCTTGACGCCCAGCTTCGCACTCAGCGCGAGCTGCTCAACTCGTTGTTACAGGGCGGCGATACGCTGATCCTGGAGCTGACCAAACTGAAAGTCTCCAACAGCCAACTGGAGGACGCGCTTAAAGAGGTTAATGAAGCGACCCACCGTTATCTGTTCTGGACCGCTGACGTTAGCCCGCTATCGCTCTCCTGGCCTGTTGATTTGGTTCAGGATTTACGCCGGCTTATCTCATTAGATACGTTTAATCAGTTAGGTAAAGCCAGCATCATGATGCTGACCAGCAAAGAGACGCTACTGCCGTTATTCGGCGCGCTGGCGCTGGTCGGGTTTAGCCTCTATTCACGTCAACACTTCAACCGGTTCCTTGAGCGCTCGGCCTCGCGCGTCGGGAAAGTCACTCAAGATCACTTCTCGCTGACGCTGCGAACGGTGTTCTGGTCGATTCTGGTCGCCTCGCCGCTGCCGGTCTTGTGGGCGACGCTCGGCTATGGTCTACAGGAAGCCTGGCCGTATCCGCTGGCCGTCGCCATCGGTGATGGCGTGACGGCGACAGTACCGCTGTTGTGGGTAGTCATGATTTGCGCCGCTTTTGCCCGTCCTAATGGTCTGTTTGTGGCGCATTTCGGCTGGCCGCGAAACCGGGTAGCGAAAGCGATGCGCTACTACCTGATGAGCATTGGGCTGATCGTGCCGCTCATCATGGCAGTGATCATGTTTGATAATCTTAACGATCGGGAGTTTTCCGGCTCGTTGGGCCGCCTTTGCTTCATCCTGATATGCGGCGCGCTGGCGCTGGTCACGCTGAGTCTGAAAAAAGCGGGCATCCCGCTCTATCTTGATAAAGAAGGCAACGGCGACAACATGGTCAACAGCCTGCTGTGGAATATGCTGATGGGCGCGCCGCTTATCGCGATTCTGGCGGCGGCGGTGGGTTATCTGGCCACGGCGCAGGCGCTACTGGCGAGACTGGAAACCTCGGTCGCCATCTGGTTCCTGTTGCTGGTCATTTATCACGTCATTCGCCGCTGGATGCTGATCCAACGACGCCGACTGGCTTTTGACCGCGCCAAACATCGTCGGGCGGAAATGCTGGCGCAGCGCGCGCGCGGCGAAGAAGAACCGGCGCACTCCTCCAGCCTGGAAGGCGCGGTCGACATCGATGAAAGTGAAATCGATCTTGACGCTATTAGCGCCCAGTCGCTGCGTCTGGTCCGCTCAATTCTGATGCTTATCGCCCTGCTATCGGTAATTGTACTGTGGTCGGAAATCCACTCGGCATTCGGCTTCCTGGAGAATATTTCGCTGTGGGATGTCACCTCTACGGTGCAAGGCGTGGAAAGCCTGGAGCCGATTACTCTGGGGGCGGTGCTCATTGCGATTCTGGTCTTTATCATCACCACGCAGTTGGTGCGTAATCTGCCTGCGCTGCTGGAACTGGCGTTATTACAGCATCTCGATTTAACGCCTGGTACCGGTTACGCCATCACGACCATCACCAAATATCTGTTAATGCTGATTGGCGGGCTGGTCGGTTTCTCGATGATCGGCATTGAGTGGTCGAAGCTACAATGGCTGGTGGCCGCGCTCGGCGTTGGGCTTGGTTTTGGCCTGCAAGAAATTTTCGCTAACTTTATCTCCGGCCTGATTATTTTGTTTGAAAAGCCGATTCGTATCGGCGATACGGTGACCATTCGCGATCTCACCGGCAGCGTGACCAAAATCAATACCCGCGCCACCACCATCAGCGACTGGGATCGTAAAGAGATTATCGTGCCGAATAAAGCCTTTATCACCGAACAGTTTATCAACTGGTCGCTGTCTGACTCCGTTACGCGCGTGGTGTTAACCATCCCGGCGCCAGCGGATGCCAATAGCGAAGAGGTGACGCAAATTCTGCTGACGGCGGCGCAGCGCTGTTCTTTGGTGCTGGACAACCCGCCGCCTGAAATCTTTCTGGTGGATCTCCAGCAGGGTATTCAAATTTTTGAACTGCGTATCTATGCCGCGGAAATGGGACACCGTATGCCATTACGCCATGAGATCCACCAATTGATTCTGGCTGGCTTCCGCGAGCACGGTATTGATATGCCGTTCCCGCCGTTCCAAATGCGTCTGGAGAGCCTCGGCGGTAAACAAACGGGGAGAACGTTAACGTCAGCGGGTAAAACCAGCCGCCCGGCGGGCAGTTTGTAAACGCAATGGCGCCGGATGACGCTAAAAGACTCGATGACATAGGCTTATCAGGTCTTTTAGCATAGATCACACACAAAACTGATAGCGCAGGAAGAATTGCCAGGACCAGTAAGCAAATATCACCAACGCGACACAGTACAAAAACCAACTACGTATTTTCTTATACACAGTAACGTAAAAAAACGGGAAAAACAGGGGCAGCGTCATCATCGCGCCAAAACCTCTGGAATCATCATTTTCGACAGTTCTCATCACATCACAAATGTTGTTTATCCCACTCTCGCCAATCATCCACTCTTTATCCAGGACTGAAAATACAGCGATGAGTGGGATAGCCAGTAAAATCCAGATAGCGCACAATGCAAACATTTTCGGACTCATTATAAATATCCTTTTCATAAAGCCGATGAGCTAACGCTATCCGGACAAAGATTACTCCGCCGCCCACTCCGGATCGGCGCTCATGCGGCTGCTGTAATTCTGATAAATCGCCATCGCCAGCAGCGAGAAGAAGATCGGGCCGCCGATCATCCACAAGGCGCTGTCCCAATCCCCAGCTTCAATCACCGGCTGGATGATGGTAAAGACGTTGGCAAACGTCACCACCAGCACCACAACACCCGTCGCGACCAGGGTAGAGGCTTTGGTTTTAAAGAGAACAAATGGCCGCTCCAGATCCTGACGCGCTTTAAAGAAGGGAAATGCCAGCGCAAGGAACAGGTATGGCAAGGTCATTGAGACGTTCGCCATCAGCGTGAGTTTGTTATAAAACGCCGATGCGGTGTCACCGCCAAAAGAGACCAGCAAAATAAACAGACTCACCAGCACGCACTGTAGCCACATAGCGGTCGCCGGCATACCGCTAGCGTTCAGTGTCGTCATCGGCGCGGGCCACAACGCTTTTGGCGTCCCCTGAATAATGGCTTTCAGCGGTGAATAGCTCAACGTAAAAAACGCGCCGGTATAAGCCAGAAACATAGAAAGGCCGGTGATACGCGCAAACCAGACGCCCACCGTCATCGCTGCGTCCGGAGAAAGGTTTAACGCGTTACCTAATGTCGTGCCTAAACTCGACATCAAAATGTAGGTAATATTCCCTAAGTTAACGGCGCTATTACTTAATATCTGTTGCCAGTTAGTGCTGACGCCCCATAAAAAGATCGCCAAAGAATAACCAATTGAAATCACAATAGCCGCGAAAACAATACCTTTCGCAAAATTCTTTTCCGGTTTCTCGGTTTTATCCACCAGTCCGCCGACAGCCTCAATACCGCCGTAAGCAAAAATAGCAAATACCACAAATGACAACATTGCCAGGCCGGAGTGATAACCCGGATTCGGTGACGAGGTAAAATTAATTTCTTGTGCAAAATGCCCACCATTTAATAACAAAATAGCGACACTCACTAACAATAAAACTAAATTAAGGCACATTACGGCAATACCTCCGACCGCCGTAATTCGCGCAATTTTATTGATCCCTCTGGCGGCGACACACGTCACCAGAATCATCCAGCCGACGGCGAGCAGCCCGACAACCTGCGTAGGCTCAAGCCCCGCAATACGCCAGTGCTGCGTCATATCGGCACCAAAAACAAAAGTAGAAAACGGTACCCAAATTTTTGCCGCCGTACTTACCATCCATATGACATACGATGAAAACCACATAAACGTGCCAATAAACGCGTAACGTGGCCCCACGCTATTATTCATCCACGAATAGATCCCGCCCTCTTCTTTGCGATAAGCGGAACCCATTTCAGCCATCATTAAGGCGAATGGAATAAAAAACAGCAAGGCAGAAAATATATACCACGGGATTGCGCTATACCCCATTAAATAAAACGCCGACGGGCTATTCGCAAAACCAAAAACAGAAGTAAAAATCATCAGGATAAGCCCAATAAGGCTCATCTTTTTTATCGTGTGGGTCATTCAACCATCCCTTACGCTCGAGCGCGTTTGCCAGACGCCGCTCACCGATTGACGCCGCCTTCTTTTTTACAAAGGTCAGCAATAAAAAAATCAACACAGGATTGATACCTAAATGGCATCAAATTTCCAGCCTTATGTTGTGGCAAATAGAGGATAATTGAAAAAATATGCTACAAAATGGCGCTTATTGCGCCATTTTATCTCGCGAAAGAGTGAATTTCAGATTTACGCCCGATCGACCGTAAAAGCAATCACGTCCGCCAGGCTTTCTGCTCCCAGCGCCAGCATCACCAGACGATCAACACCCAGCGCCACGCCGGAACAATCCGGTAGACCGGCGGCCAGCGCATCCAGTAGATTTTGGTCAATCGGCTGCTGCGGCAGACCGCGAGCGGCGCGCTTACGATTGTCCTGTTCAAAGCGCTGTTGTTGCTCACGTGCGTCCGTCAGTTCGTGGAAACCATTCGCCAGCTCAATACCTTTGTAGTACACCTCAAAGCGCTCGGCGACGCGATGATCCTCGGTACTGATTTGTGCCAGCGATGCCTGACTGGCCGGAAAGTGATAAATAAAGGTCGGCTTTTCTTTACCTATATGCGGCTCAACCCCCATCGTGAACAGCAGTTGCAGCAACGTATCACGGTCTTCTTCCGTATCAGCGATATTGCTTAAATCAAGCTTTGCCGCCGCCTCACGCAGTTGCGTTTTATCTGCTGATAACGGGTCAATCTCCAGATGGCGCTGAAACGCCTGTTGATAGGAGAGACTTTCCGCAGGTTGACAATCCAGCACTTGCTGAAGCAAATCATCCACTTCATTCATCAGGCGGTACATATCGTAATGCGGGCGATACCACTCCAGCATAGTGAATTCCGGATTATGATGTCGTCCCATCTCTTCATTACGGAAACTGCGGCATAGCTGGAAAACCGGACCGCACCCTGCCGCCAGCAGGCGTTTCATATGGTATTCCGGACTGGTCATTAAATAGAGGTTCATCCCCTGGGAATGGCCAGGTCCGACGAAACGCGTTTCGAACGGGAACAGATGAATGTCTGTGACCGTCGCCTGACTCATGCAGGGCGTCTCAACCTCAAGCACTCCACGATCGGCAAAGAAACGACGGATTTCCGCCATAATCGCCGCACGTTTTAATAAATTGGGGATGGACGCGCTCGGCTGCCAGGTTGCCGTTTCGCTCATGATTCTTTCTCCAGTTTAAGACAAGGTCACGAAGTCTACTCGCAACGCGCGGGCGAAACAAATTTTGCGCAGGCGTATCGGGCGCCTTCTGGAGGGTAAAAAAAGTGATTTCAGATGGTTTAGTAATTAAATTAATCAAAATCAATGATAATTCATCCCTCTGATACGCTAAAAAAATCGAACACGTCAAATTTCCCTCACATCCCTGAGACTATACTGTTGTACCCATAAAGGAGCAGTGGAAACGCATTCATACTTCGCAGAACCCAGAGGCTTTATCTGGCTGCGCGAGGGTGAAATTACAATAATCTGGAGGAATGTCGTGCAAACCTTTCAAGCCGATCTTGCCATTATAGGCGCTGGTGGCGCGGGATTACGTGCTGCAATTGCTGCCGCACAGGCGAATCCCAATGCTAAAATCGCACTGATCTCAAAAGTGTACCCGATGCGCAGCCACACCGTTGCTGCCGAAGGGGGTTCAGCCGCTGTCGCCCAGGATCATGACAGCTTTGACTACCATTTTCACGATACGGTAGCAGGCGGAGACTGGCTGTGTGAGCAGGATGTCGTGGATTACTTTGTCCACCATTGTCCCACTGAGATGACGCAGCTGGAACAATGGGGCTGCCCGTGGAGCCGCCGTCCGGACGGTAGCGTTAACGTGCGTCGCTTTGGTGGTATGAAAATCGAGCGTACCTGGTTCGCCGCGGATAAAACCGGCTTCCATATGCTGCATACTCTGTTCCAGACTTCCCTGCAGTTCCCACAAATCCAGCGCTTTGACGAACATTTTGTGCTGGATATTCTGGTCGATGACAACCATGCGCGCGGCCTGGTGGCAATGAACATGATGGAAGGCACGCTGGTGCAAATCCGCGCCAACGCCGTGGTCATGGCGACAGGCGGCGCAGGCCGCGTATACCGCTATAACACCAACGGCGGCATCGTCACCGGCGACGGGATGGGCATGGCGCTGAGCCACGGCGTTCCGCTGCGTGATATGGAATTCGTTCAGTATCACCCGACCGGCCTGCCAGGTTCCGGTATCCTGATGACTGAAGGTTGCCGCGGCGAAGGCGGTATTCTGGTCAATAAAAATGGCTACCGTTACCTGCAAGACTACGGCATGGGCCCCGAAACGCCGCTGGGCGAGCCGAAAAACAAATATATGGAACTGGGGCCGCGCGACAAAGTATCCCAGGCTTTCTGGCACGAATGGCGTAAAGGCAACACCATCTCCACGCCGCGCGGCGATGTGGTTCACCTCGACCTGCGTCATCTCGGCGAGAAGAAACTGCATGAACGTCTGCCGTTCATTTGCGAACTGGCGAAAGCCTATGTCGGCGTCGATCCGGTTAAAGAACCGATTCCAGTACGTCCGACCGCGCACTACACCATGGGCGGCATTGAAACCGACCAGAACTGTGAAAGCCGTGTCAAAGGGCTGTTTGCCGTTGGCGAATGCTCCTCTGTTGGCCTGCATGGCGCGAACCGCCTCGGTTCCAACTCACTGGCGGAACTGGTGGTATTTGGTCGTCTGGCTGGCGAACAAGCAATGGAACGCGCTGCGACGGCAGGCGCCGCAAATAGCGCCGCGCTCGACGCCCAGGTTGCCGATATTGAACAACGTCTGAAAAATCTGGTGAACCAGGAAGGCAACGAAAACTGGTCGAAGATCCGCGATGAGATGGGTCTGTCTATGGAAGAAGGTTGTGGTATTTACCGTACCCCGGAATTGATGCAGAAAACCATTGATAAACTGGCCGAGCTTCAGGAACGTTTCAAGCGCGTACGTATCTCCGATACCTCCAGCGTGTTCAACACTGACCTGCTGTATACCATCGAACTGGGTCATGGTCTGAACGTGGCGGAATGTATGGCGCACTCTGCGCTGGCGCGTAAAGAGTCCCGCGGCGCGCATCAGCGTCTGGATGAAGGCTGTACCGAGCGCGACGATGTGAACTTCCTCAAGCACACCCTCGCCTTCCGCGATGCTGATGGCACGACCCGTCTGGAATACAGCGACGTGAAAATCACCACCCTGCCGCCAGCCAAACGTGTTTACGGCGGTGAAGCGGAAGCAGCCGATAAGAAGGAGAAGGCGAATGGCTGAGATGAAAAACCTGAAAGTTGAGGTGGTGCGCTATAACCCGGAAACCGATACCGCGCCGCACAGTGCTTTCTATGAAGTTCCTTATGATGAAACAACATCGCTACTGGACGCGTTGGGCTACATCAAAGATAACCTGTCGCCAGACCTGAGCTACCGCTGGTCCTGCCGTATGGCGATCTGCGGCTCTTGCGGCATGATGGTCAACAACGTCCCTAAACTGGCGTGTAAAACCTTCCTGCGCGATTACACCAACGGTATGAAGGTGGAAGCGCTGGCGAACTTCCCGATTGAGCGCGATCTGGTTGTCGATATGACGCACTTTATCGAAAGCCTGGAAGCGATTAAACCGTACATTATTGGCAACTCTCGCACGCCAGATCAGGGGCCGAATGTCCAGACCCCGGCGCAAATGGCGAAGTATCATCAGTTCTCCGGTTGCATCAACTGTGGTCTGTGCTACGCCGCGTGCCCGCAGTTCGGTCTGAATCCTGAGTTTATCGGACCGGCTGCGATTACGCTGGCGCATCGCTATAACGAAGATAGCCGCGATCACGGTAAGAAGGAGCGTATGGCGCAGTTGAACAGTCCGAACGGCGTATGGACCTGTACTTTCGTGGGCTACTGCTCCGAAGTCTGTCCAAAACATGTCGATCCGGCTGCGGCCATTCAGCAGGGTAAAGTGGAAAGCTCGAAAGACTTTCTTATCGCCACCCTGAAACCACGCTAAGGAGTGCAACATGACGACTAAACGCAAACCCTATATGCGGCCGATGACGTCCACCTGGTGGAAAAAACTGCCGTTTTATCGCTTTTATATGCTGCGCGAAGGCACAGCGGTGCCGGCAGTCTGGTTCAGTATTGAACTGATTTTCGGTCTGTTTGCGCTCAAACACGGCGCGGAATCCTGGATGGGATTCGTCGGCTTTTTACAAAACCCGGTGGTAGTGATCTTAAACCTGATCACCCTGGCGGCCGCGCTGCTGCACACCAAAACCTGGTTTGAACTGGCGCCGAAGGCGGCCAATATCATTGTAAAAGACGAAAAAATGGGGCCAGAGCCAATCATCAAAGGGCTTTGGGTGGTCACTGCGGTAGTCACCGTAGTCATTCTGTATGTTGCCCTGTTCTGGTAAGGAGTCCCGGATGATTAATCCAAACCCAAAACGTTCTGATGAACCCGTATTCTGGGGACTGTTTGGCGCAGGCGGTATGTGGGGCGCGATCATCGCGCCGGTGATCGTGCTACTGGTTGGCATCATGCTGCCGCTGGGGCTATTTCCGGGCGATGCCCTGAGTTTTGAGCGCGTACTGACGTTCGCCCAAAGCTTTATTGGTCGTGTTTTTCTGTTCCTGATGATCGTGCTGCCGCTATGGTGTGGCCTACACCGTATGCACCACGCGATGCATGACCTGAAAATCCACGTGCCCGCGGGCAAATGGGTCTTCTACGGTCTGGCGGCAATCCTGACCGTTGTGACGGCAATTGGCGTTATCACTCTCTAAGTTGCCACGACGCCCTCTTATCTACCCGATAAGAGGGCGTTTTTTCTTTTCCTGCCTCTCATTTTCCCGCCAGGTTCTACACTTAGAAAAAACACTGGAAGGAAAAACGCTATGCGCTTGCTGCCCGTCGTTGCTGCGGTTACTGCGGCATTTTTGGTTGTCGCCTGTAGTTCACCTACCCCGCCTAAAGGCGTTACCGTGGTAAATAACTTTGATGCCAAACGTTACCTCGGCACCTGGTATGAGATCGCACGCCTCGATCATCGATTTGAACGTGGACTGGAACAAGTCACGGCCACCTATAGTCTGCGTGACGATGGCGGGATTAATGTCATCAATAAAGGCTATAACCCGGATCGGGGAATGTGGCAAAAAACAGAAGGCAAAGCGTATTTTACCGGTAGTCCAAACCGCGCCGCGCTCAAGGTCTCTTTTTTCGGCCCGTTCTACGGCGGCTATAACGTGATTGCGCTTGACCGGGAATACCGTCATGCGCTGGTGTGCGGCCCGGATCGCGACTATCTGTGGATACTCTCTCGCACGCCAACGCTTTCTGAGGAAATAAAACAGCAAATGCTGGCCGTCGCGACCCGGGAGGGGTTTGACGTCAATAAATTAATTTGGGTAAAACAATCAGGTTCGTAGCAATATCAGCGACGAATTAATGCGCACTGAGTTTTAGCCCAATGATACCCGCGACGATCAAGCCAAGACTGAGCAAACGCGCCGGTGAGGCAGACTCGCCCAGCAGAAGGATACCGGTGATTGCCGCCCCGACGGCGCCGATGCCGGTCCAGATGGCGTACGCCGTTCCAACAGGCAGCGTTTTCATTGCCCAGGAAAGTAACGCCATACTGATAACCATGGCCGTAATGGTGATAATACTGGGGGTCAGACGAGAAAAACCGTGGGTATACTTCAGGCCGACAGCCCATACCACTTCAAGTAAACCAGCGATTAATAGAATGATCCAGGACATAGCAGGCTCCAGATAATTAATGGGGCCGTCCCCGGTGAGAATAGCGTTTACAGGTCGTCCTGTAACGTATACGGATGAAAAGCCATTCTTGCCTGAGAGAAAATGAATTTCAACCTTTTTATTTTTTTCCGTCTAAAGGCGGGAATTGGCCCTTTTAAGCCGCGTAGTTTTCGCATTTAGCGCCCACAGGAGTTCTCTATGATGGAACGCCTTCTGGGAAAGAAAGTGCTTTATCTACTTCCGGGTGCAAAAAACTATGTTGAAAATTTTAGTGATAGACCGATGCCACTTTACCCGTACGGGCATGGAGGCCTGGCTTAATCACACTGATGTGCTCAGTTCTTCACTGCTGGTATCCGGGATGAATAACCTTATACTGGCGAAAGAACATATTCTGCAATGGAAGCCCCATCTGGTTATCGCTGATTTATATGGTTTTCTCAACGATGCCTTACCCGAGCAGCCTATCAATGCATTTTTTGCCGCCTGCAGGATGACGCCGTTAGTATTATTACAGTCAGGGAATATGCCGTACAGATCGCAATATGCCAGTCATGCGGTGTTATCTAAACACACGCCTTTACATGAGCTTGCACAACGAATTAAAGGAGCGCTATATACTCATCCACTGCAGGAAGCGCCGGAAAGCGCCACGCCATTGCTCTCTCCGCAGGAGGAAAAAGTGCTCGCGATGTGGACGGAAGGCACCAGCAATAAAGAGATTGCGTATGCGCTTGGCATTCACGGGAAAACGGTTTACACCTATAAGCGTAATATCCGTATGAAACTTCATATGGATAATCGGTATTCTCCCTTTCTTATGCTTCCGGAGAAAATCGATTAACGGTACGACGCCATGCCGTACCGTTGATGATTACTGCTGAGCTCTGGTTGCAGCGCCAGAGATCGCACTACCACCGTCCGAGATGTCCTCGCCCACGCCGCGCGTGGTATTACAAGCAGTTAATACAGTGGAAAGTACCAAAACAGAAAAGATCGCTGCAATTGTCTTTTTAACCATAATGTCTTCCTTTTCTAGCCAATGTTGTTTGTGTATAGCAACTTAATAATAGACAACATCCCAGAAAATGACGGGCGATCGACTAATTTTAGGAAGACGAGAAGCGATTAGCTGGCTGCACGGGAGATGGCGTGGCCAAGATGCTGAATATCTTCGCCGAAGCCGCGGGCGGTATTACATGCCGTTAATAATGTGCCGGTAAGAAGAACCAGCGCGACAAGACCGATAAAGCGTTTCATCATTGAGGCGCGAAAAATAGGATGGCGCAGCATACGCTGCACCATTTTTCCCGATAACGTAAATTATTTTACGCGGGATACGTATTCGCCGGAACGGGTATCGACTTTGATCACTTCGCCAATCTGCACGAACAGCGGAACTTTAACCACTGCGCCAGTAGACAGCGTGGCTGGTTTGCCGCCAGTACCTGCGGTATCGCCCTTCAGACCTGGGTCGGTATCAACAATTTCCAGTTCAACAAAGTTCGGCGGAGTGACAGAGATAGGCTGACCGTTCCACAGGGTTACGATGCATTCCGCCTGATCCAACAGCCATTTTGCGTTGTCGCCGATAGCCTTGGCATCTGCAGACAGCTGCTCGAAGGTTTCGTTGTTCATGAAATGCCAGAACTCACCGTCGTTGTACAGGTAAGTCAGGTTCATATCGACTACATCCGCGCCTTCTGCGGAATCGGTCGATTTGAAGGTTTTCTCAACGCGCGTGCCGGTCAGCAGACGGCGCAGCTTAACGCGGGCAAACGCCTGGCCTTTACCCGGTTTCACGAATTCACTGGATTCAACCGCATAAGGTTCGCCATCCAACATGATTTTAAGACCGGAACGAAAATCGTTGCTATAGTAAGTCGCCATAAGGCCCTCTGAAATTGTTAACTGGTAGCTAAGCCACAAAATGGCGCATATTGTAACCCTAAATACCCCATTGCGAGAAGATTGGTTAGCGCAACTTGCCGATGTTGTGACCAATCCCGACGAACTGCTGCATCTTTTACAGATTGAAGCTGATGAAAACCTCCGGGCAGGACAGGACGCCAGGCGCTTGTTTGCCCTCCGCGTGCCGCGCGCTTTTATTGCGCGCATGGAGAAGGGCAACCCTGACGATCCTCTTTTACGTCAAGTGCTGACGTCCCGGGATGAATTTATTGTCGCCCCCGGTTTCTCCACCGACCCACTGGAAGAGCAACACAGCGTGGTGCCAGGATTATTGCATAAATACCAAAACCGGGCGCTATTGCTGGTAAAAGGCGGATGTGCGGTAAATTGCCGCTACTGTTTCCGTCGTCACTTCCCGTATGCGGAGAATCAAGGCAATAAGCGCAACTGGACAGTCGCGCTGGAGTATATCGCCGCACACCCGGAACTGGATGAGATCATCTTTTCCGGCGGCGATCCGCTGATGGCGAAAGATCATGAGCTGGACTGGCTGCTCACACAACTGGAAGCCATTAAGCACGTCAAGCGGCTACGCATCCACAGTCGGTTGCCTATCGTCATCCCGGCACGCATTACTGACGAACTGGTCGCCCGCTTTGACCAGTCACGTCTGCAAATTTTGTTGGTGAACCATATCAACCACGCTAATGAAGTGGACGAGGCGTTCTGCCTGGCGATGAAGAAACTGCGCCACGTGGGCGTCACGCTTCTCAACCAGAGCGTCCTGCTGCGTGGCGTGAATGATAACGCGCGAACGCTGGCGAATCTGAGCAACGCGCTATTTGACGCCGGCGTGATGCCCTATTACCTGCATGTGCTGGATAAAGTGCAGGGCGCCGCGCATTTTATGGTCACCGATGACGAAGCCCGGCAAATCATGCGCGAACTGCTCACGCTGGTATCCGGCTATATGGTGCCAAGACTGGCGCGTGAAATCGGCGGCGAACCGAGCAAAACACCGCTGGATTTACAGCTTCGGCAGTGCTAATCCTCGCGGGCTCGTCAGGGACGACGAAAAATATTACCGCGCAATATTACGAGGAGATTCCCCCACGATTCTCCTCACCCTCTGGCGACGATAAACTCACCTTCGTTAAATACACCTTTCCGGTCCTCTCTTTTCAAGAAAGTCCGTTTTAGGACTCGCTTAGCGTGTACTGCATTTTCGAATTATACTGGTTCTCCTTTTTATAGGACGGCATAAACAATTTATATATCAAATACATTGCAGTAAAACATTTAATTATTTTATATTTGTGGAGAATTGACATGGCCTTAACGATTAAGGGACTAAATACCGGCGTTATTCGTCACAATGATAAGTTTATCGCGCTGGCGCTTAAGGTGAAGTCACTGAGAAATAAAGAAACACTGCTTTTCTTTCCTGTGCTCGCGCTGCGAGACTTGTTGATCGGCCTTGAACACCGGCTTTATTTACAACACTCGCTTCCGGAACAAGAGCAGGAAAAACGCCAGAAAGCTAAAAGCAGTCACGTGCTTAAAATGCATGAGAATATTCCGGCAATACTCCGTGAAGAGCTGGAAAACGCCGATGTTAATCAGCGTGTTGAATCTTTAGCGTTGAGCGATAATACAGAAAAAGTATTAACCTTTACGTTAAAGCTGCACAATGGTAGCCATCTTGATTTACAGGTCGGTGAGTGGCAGGTTGAAGTTCTGGTGATGGCTATTATTCACGCCATTAATAATGCCGAAATGCGTGAGCTCGCATTGCGTATTTCTTCAATGCTGGACTTTTTACCATTATACGATGCTGACTGCCTGGAAAACGGTAATATCGAATTCGATACCTATAACCAGCCTGACTGGAAACATAATCTGTATAACCATTATTTAGCGCTCGTTTATCGTTATACGGATGAGGCAGGACAATCGCATGATTGCGGCACCATCATTAAGACCCGTAGTCAGTCAGGCTCTAAAGAAGCTGAAGCGATATCACGCCGCTTGCTGAATTTCAGCCCGCGTCTTAAAAAGCTGGAAGGAAAACCGTGTAAGGTTTTTGTCAGAACGCTTGGAACCGGTAAAGCAGCGCGTCTGACGCAAGATCAATGCATGCGCGCGTTGCATAATCTACGCATGGCGTCATCCCAGGAAAAACGCTAACCATATCGCCCTCTGAATCTTTCAGAGGGCGTTACGATTCAGACATATCAGTTCGGACATTTATAAACCTGGCCGTTCATCTCGCTGGCCGTCGGGACAAAACTGGACAACATGCCCTGCGACGGACTACTTACGCCATACAGCACGTTTCCACCCATCGCGGCCGCCTGATTACGCAGATCGTTCGCTGCGCCACGCATTGAGCCACCCTCTTCGCCGTGCTGGCCTGAAAACCAGTTACTCTGTTTACCGGTTGCCGTACCAATTAGCTGGCATTCCGCGCCTGGCTTATCTTCGACAAAGCGTACATTTTGGCCGGCAGCGGTGAGTTCGTTGCTGGAGCTACAACCCGCCATCAGCAGCGCGGCGCCAACGATCCCTGCTAAATATTTCACGTGCATGTTATTCCCCATAATCAATGAGCTGGACGTTTTGTCCGTATCTGAATCTTATACTAAAAAGATGACTAAAAGAAAAACCCCCGGTCATTTCTGCCCGGGGGTTTCTCAATTCTGGGAGATAAGCACCCAAATCATTCTGGTTGCAGGAAGGCGGCCAGTTTGTTAATCCCCAGTCACTTACTCAAGTAAGTGACTGGGGTTAGCCAACGCATCTGCAGCCTGAAGGATGCAGGGGGTGGGCAATTACATCATGCCGCCCATACCACCCATACCACCCATGCCGCCAGCAGCGCCTAAATCAGGAGCATCGCTTTTCGGCAGGTCGGTCACCATGCACTCGGTAGTGATCATCAGACCAGCCACAGAAGCCGCGTACTGCAGCGCAGAACGGGTAACTTTGGTTGGGTCCAGGATACCCATATCGATCATGTTGCCGTATTCTTCAGTTGCTGCGTTGTAACCGTAGTTACCGTCGCCGCCTTTAACGGTGTTAGCGACAACAGACGGCTCTTCGCCGCAGTTCAGCACGATCTGACGCAGCGGAGCTTCCATTGCGCGCAGCGCAACTTTGATACCCACGTTCTGGTCTTCGTTCTGGCCTTTCAGGTCAGCAATTTTAGAAGCAACGCGGATCAGCGCAACGCCACCACCAGCAACCACACCTTCTTCTACCGCAGCACGGGTCGCGTGCAGGGCATCTTCAACGCGGGCCTTCTTCTCTTTCATTTCAACTTCGGTCGCAGCGCCAACTTTGATTACCGCAACGCCGCCTGCCAGTTTCGCTACGCGCTCCTGCAGTTTTTCACGATCGTAGTCGGAGGTCGCTTCTTCAATCTGCTGACGGATCTGAGCAACACGGCCCTGGATGGCAGCTTCTTCACCCACGCCATCAATGATGGTGGTGGTGTCTTTGTTGATCACAACACGTTTCGCCTGACCCAGGTCTTCCAGGGTTGCTTTTTCCAGCTCCATACCGATCTCTTCAGAGATTACGGTACCGCCGGTCAGGGTAGCGATATCCTGCAGCATCGCCTTACGACGATCGCCGAAGCCCGGTGCTTTAACCGCAGCCACTTTCACGATGCCACGCATGGTGTTCACTACCAGGGTAGCCAGCGCTTCGCCTTCAACATCTTCAGCGATGATCAGCAGCGGTTTGCCTGCTTTTGCAACGGCTTCCAGAACCGGCAGCATTTCGCGGATGTTGGAGATTTTCTTATCAGCCAGCAGGATGAACGGGCTTTCCAGCTCTACTGCGCCAGTTTCCGGCTTGTTGATGAAGTAAGGAGACAGGTAGCCGCGGTCAAACTGCATACCTTCAACCACGTCCAGTTCGTCCTGCAGACCGGTACCGTCTTCAACGGTGATGACGCCTTCTTTACCGACTTTATCCATCGCTTCCGCGATCAGTTTACCTACGGTTTCGTCGGAGTTAGCGGAGATAGTACCTACCTGAGCAATCGCTTTAGAGTCGGAGCACGGTACGGACAGGGCTTTCAGCTCTTCAACCGCCGCAGCAACCGCTTTGTCGATACCACGTTTCAGGTCCATCGGGTTCATGCCCGCAGCAACGGCTTTCAGGCCTTCGGTAATGATGGACTGCGCCAGTACGGTCGCGGTGGTGGTGCCGTCGCCTGCAGCGTCGTTCGCTTTAGAGGCAACTTCTTTCACCATCTGCGCGCCCATGTTTTCAAACTTGTCTTCCAGTTCGATTTCACGCGCTACGGAAACACCATCTTTAGTGATAGTCGGCGCACCGAAAGATTTATCCAGAACCACGTTACGGCCTTTCGGACCGAGGGTTACTTTCACTGCATCTGCCAGTACGTTTACGCCGCGCAGCATTTTCACACGAGCGTCGTTACCGAATTTTACGTCTTTAGCTGCCATTTTCTCTTTCCCTTAAATTCGTATGTTCAGTGTCGTTCGCGGATTACGCTTCAACAATTGCCAGAATGTCGCTTTCAGACATGATCAACACTTCTTCATTGTCGATCTTTTCAGATTTCACACCGTAGCCATCGTTAAAAATAACGATGTCGCCAACTTTCACGTCCAGCGGCTGTACAGTACCGTTGTCCAGGATGCGACCCTTACCGACAGCGATGATTTCGCCACGAGTTGATTTACCCGCTGCGGAACCGGTCAGTACGATGCCGCCAGCAGATTTAGACTCAACTTCTTTACGTTTGACGATCACACGATCATGTAACGGACGAATACTCATTGATAGCTCTCCTTTGAGAAAGTCATTATCAGTTATGGGTGACGCCGGCCCGTAAACGGTTTCCCGGCTGGTGACCAGAGAGATGGGGATGGGGTTTTGCCCCTTCAAGGGGGGAGATGAAAAAAAATTCTTCTGAGCGAAAAAAGCGGTAAAAACGCTACTTATCTCACGTTTACCCAAGGTTTAGAACATCCTGCTATAAGAAAAGGCGTGTGTGATACGCTTAAAAATGTCTGTCGTCACCTGACGTTACAATGCCGCCGGATAATGAGCTGATGAATGAACTAAAAAAAGAGCTTGGGTTGGTTCAGGGCGTTATCTTGTTAACCACATCATTATTAGGGACTGGCGTTTTTGCGCTTCCGGAGCTGGCTGCGCTGGCGGCAGGCGACATCAGCCTTTGGGCATGGCCGCTGCTCATTATTTTGATTTTCCCTATTGCGATTGTCTTTGCTGTGCTGGGGCGTCATTTTCCACACGCTGGCGGCGTAGCGCATTTTGTCGGGATGGCATTTGGCCCGCGTCTGCAACGAGTGATCAGTTGGCTGTTTTTATCAGTCATTCCTGTTAGTTTTCCCGCAGCCTTGCATATTGCGGTGGGTTTCGGCCAGGCGCTGTTTGGCTGGCAAAGCGAACAGCTCTTATTTGGGGAGCTGGGTACTCTAGGTTTACTATGGTTTATGGGATCGCGCGGCGCCAGCTCCAGCGCCAACCTGCAAGCCATTATCGCTGGATTAATTATCGCGCTTATTGCCGCCATTCTGTGGAAAGGCGCGATTAAACCTGCAGATATCACCTTCCCAGCCGCAAACGAAATCACCTTTTCCCGGCTGTGTACCGCCCTGGCGATCATGTTCTGGGGATTTGTGGGAATTGAGGCGTTTACGCATTTGTCGTCTGAATTTAAAAATCCTGAACGTGATTTTCCGCGCGCATTGATCATTGGCCTGATGCTGGCCGGCGCCATTTATTGGGCCTGTACCGCCGTGGTGCTGCATTTTGGCGTCTATAGCGACAAGATAGCGGCAACAGCCTCGCTACCGCTTATTATTGTTCATCTCTTCGGTATCCAGGCGTTGTGGGTAGCCTGCATTATTGGTTATCTCACCTGCTTTGCCAGCCTGAATGTGTATGCTCAGAGTTTTGCGCGTCTGATATGGACGCAAATGCAATATCAGCCCGATCACTATCTGGCTCAACTCTCTCCCGGGCGCCTTCCCTTGCACGCGTTAAACGTTATTCTGGCCTGTTGTTGCGTGAGTTCTCTGGTCGTCTACGCCCTGAAGATTAACCTCAATGCGCTGATCGTCTATGCTAACGGTATTTTTATTATGCTCTATCTGCTTTGTATGCTGGCGGGCTGTCGACTGTTGAAAGGGCGTTGCTATGCACTGGCGGTGACGGGTTGTCTACTGTGCCTGTTATTGCTGGCAATGCTGGGGTGGAAAAGCTTATATGCCATTATCATGCTGGCTGCATTATGGCTGTTTTTACCGAAGCGAAAACGCATGGCGTAAGACGCATCCGCTGGCCGGATAACGCCTCACGCGACTTATCCGACCAACATCTCTACCTTTAATCCCGACGATCGTCTTTATGTTCAATACGATCGCGATCGTCATCTTTACGCTGATACTCGCCGTCAAATGTTTCGCCACCGCCAGTACCCGCGCTAAACCCGCCACCCGGCATCCGGGAAAAACGTAAATGCGGCAGCAACTTCAGCGTCAAATGTTTTTGCACTGGCGGTAACAAAAGGAGAAGGCCGAGAAAATCGGTGAAAAACCCCGGCAACAGGAGCAGTAAGCCAGCGATGATCAGCGATACACTCTTAATCATTTCTGCCGCCGGGCTCTCACCGGCCGCCATTTTTTGTTGCATCAGCAAAAAGTTTTTAAAACCCTGGTTACGTACCAGCGACATACCGATAACAGACGTAAAAATCACCAGGATTAGCGTCATCAGGACGCCAAGCACATGGGCGACATGGATAAAGATAGAAATCTCAATGTAAACATAGAGAAAGACAGCTAAAAAGGGTATCCAGCGCAAAGGACTCTCCTGTAAGTCATGGCCGTCTGCGACGACCATTTGAATGGGGTTGCGATTCGCATCGATTCGATATGGTGGTGCGTAGCAAAATTTCAAGTGGTTTGTACACCTATTTTAGGTAGTAATACTAAAGCGGTGACCTATTTCACAAAATAATAAATAAGGGGTAAATTCCCACACTTTAAGTGATCCAGATTACGGTAGGAATTCTGAACCAGCATATGATCTCGTTTATCAGGCCGATGGAGGGGATAATCGTCGGTCAGAAAACATTCGAAATCACATATATCCTGTGTGTTTTAAAGTAAAAATCATTGGCAGCTTGAAAAAGAAGGTTCACATGTCAAACAACATTCGTATCGAAGAAGATCTGTTGGGTACCAGGGAAGTTCCAGCTGAAGCCTATTATGGTGTTCACACTCTGAGAGCGATTGAAAACTTCTACATTAGCAATAACAAAATCAGCGACATCCCTGAATTTGTGCGTGGCATGGTTATGGTAAAAAAAGCGGCGGCGCTGGCCAACAAAGAGCTGCAAACCATTCCTAAGAGTGTGGCGAATGCCATCATTGCCGCATGTGATGAAGTCCTTAACAACGGTAAGTGCATGGACCAGTTCCCGGTAGATGTCTACCAGGGCGGCGCGGGCACTTCCGTCAACATGAATACCAACGAAGTGCTGGCCAACATCGGGCTGGAACTGATGGGTCATCAGAAAGGTGAATATCAGTACCTGAACCCGAACGACCACGTGAATAAATGTCAATCCACTAACGACGCCTATCCGACAGGCTTCCGTGTAGCGGTTTACGCCTCTATCGTCAAACTGATCGATGCCATCAACCAGTTGCGTGAAGGTTTCGAACGTAAAGCGGTTGAATTCCAGGACATCCTGAAAATGGGTCGTACCCAGTTGCAGGACGCCGTACCGATGACGCTTGGTCAAGAATTCCGTGCGTTTAGCATCCTGCTGAAAGAAGAAGTGAAAAGCATCGAGCGTACTGCTGAGCTGCTGCTGGAAGTCAACCTTGGCGCAACGGCAATCGGTACCGGTCTGAACACGCCGAAAGAATACTCTCCGCTGGCGGTGAAAAAACTGGCTGAAGTCACTGGTTTCGCCTGTGTTCCGGCTGAAGATCTGATTGAGGCGACATCTGACTGTGGCGCATATGTTATGGTTCACAGCGCGCTGAAACGTCTGGCAGTGAAGATGTCCAAAATCTGTAACGACCTGCGCTTGCTCTCTTCTGGTCCTCGTGCCGGCCTGAACGAGATCAACCTGCCGGAACTGCAGGCGGGCTCTTCCATCATGCCAGCCAAAGTGAACCCGGTAGTACCGGAAGTCGTAAACCAGGTATGCTTTAAAGTCATCGGTAACGACACCACCGTTACGATGGCGGCGGAAGCCGGTCAGTTGCAGTTGAACGTTATGGAACCGGTTATCGGTCAGGCGATGTTCGAATCCATCCACATTCTGAGCAACGCGTGCTACAACCTGCTGGAAAAATGCGTTAACGGCATTACCGCGAATAAAGAAGTGTGCGAAGGGTACGTTTATAACTCCATCGGTATCGTCACTTACCTCAACCCGTTCATCGGCCACCACAACGGCGACATCGTCGGTAAAATCTGTGCTGAAACCGGTAAGAGCGTACGTGAAGTTGTGCTGGAGCGCGGCCTGTTAACGGAAGCCGAGCTGGACGATATTTTCTCCGTACAGAACTTGATGCACCCGGCTTATAAAGCTAAACGTTATACTGATGAAAGCGAACAGTAATCGTACAGGGTAGTACCAAAGAGGCACGTCACGATGACGTGCCTTTTTTCTTACAAGAAGTTACCAAATAACAACAATTTAATATCAACTTGTTAAACAACAAGGAAGGCTAATATGATAGTTGTCGAACTTATCATTGTTTTGCTGGCAATCTTTTTGGGCGCCAGACTTGGGGGCATCGGTATTGGATTCGCAGGTGGGCTGGGTGTTCTGGTACTTGCCGCCATCGGCGTGAAGCCAGGGACAATTCCATTCGATGTCATTTCCATCATCATGGCGGTTATCGCCGCGATCTCTGCTATGCAGGTTGCGGGCGGTCTGGATTATTTGGTAAACCAGACGGAAAAACTGCTGCGTAAGAACCCGAAATACATCACTATCCTCGCACCGATTGTGACCTATTTCCTGACTATTTTTGCTGGTACCGGGAACATTTCCCTGGCAACGCTGCCGGTTATTGCTGAAGTCGCGAAGGAGCAGGGAATCAAACCTTGCCGTCCGCTCTCGACCGCCGTGGTATCCGCGCAGATTGCGATTACCGCCTCGCCGATTTCTGCGGCCGTGGTGTATATGTCTTCTGTTATGGAAGGTCATGGCATTAGCTACATTCACCTGCTGTCCGTAGTTATCCCCTCTACGCTGCTGGCGGTGCTGGTGATGTCCTTCCTGGTCACGATGCTGTTCAACTCCAAACTGTCTGACGACCCGATTTACCGCAAGCGTCTGGAAGAAGGGCTGATTGAACTGCGTGGTGAAAAGCAGATTGAAATCAAACCGATGGCAAAAAATTCCGTCTGGCTGTTCCTGCTGGGCGTTATCTGCGTGGTTGTTTATGCGATTGTCAACAGTCCGAGCCTCGGCCTGGTTGAGAAACCGCTGATGAACACCACCAACGCTATTTTGATCATCATGTTGAGCGTCGCAACGCTGACCACCATCCTGTGTAAAGTGGAAACTGACGCCATCCTCAACTCCAGTACCTTTAAAGCAGGGATGAGCGCCTGTATCTGTATTCTGGGCGTGGCGTGGCTGGGCGATACCTTCGTATCCGCTAACATCGACTGGATCAAAGACACTGCGGGTAGCGTCATCCAGGGTCATCCGTGGCTGCTGGCCGTCATCTTCTTCTTTGCTTCCGCGCTGCTCTACTCTCAGGCGGCAACGGCGAAAGCGCTGATGCCGATGGCGCTGGCGCTGAACGTCTCTCCGCTGACGGCAGTCGCTTCCTTCGCCGCCGTTTCCGGCCTGTTCATTTTGCCGACCTACCCGACTCTGGTTGCGGCGGTACAGATGGATGACACCGGTACAACCCGTATCGGTAAATTCGTCTTTAACCACCCGTTCTTCATCCCAGGCACCCTGGGCGTCGTTCTGGCTGTCTGCTTCGGCTTCCTGCTGGGCAGCTTTATGCTGTAAGTGTTTCACCCGCGGGGCGTATCACGCCCCGCATTCTCCCGCCCTTTGACTAACATCCTGCCCTCGTCCGTTGTATAGTGACCGTTCACTTGCGGGTCTTTTTGTTCTTTCGAGGTGTTTATGCTTGATGTTAAGAGTCAGGATATTTCCATCCCCGAGGCCGTTGTGGTGCTTTGTACCGCCCCGGATGAAGCTACCGCCCAGGATCTGGCCGCCAAAGTGCTGGCGGAAAAACTGGCCGCCTGCGCCACCCTCCTCCCCGGCGCGACATCGCTGTACTACTGGGAAGGCAAACTGGAGCAGGAGTATGAAGTTCAAATGATCTTAAAAACCACCGTTTCACATCAGCAAGCGCTTATCGACTGCCTGAAGTCTCATCACCCGTATCAAACGCCTGAACTTCTGGTTTTACCTGTTACTCACGGAGATACTGATTACCTCTCATGGCTCAACGCATCTTTACGCTGATCCTGCTGCTGTGCAGCACATCCGCCTTCGCCGGATTATTCGACGCGCCGGGTCGCTCGCAGTTCGTCCCGGCAGACCGGGCGTTTGTTTTTGATTTTCAGCAAAATCAACACGATCTTACCCTCTCCTGGCAGGTAAAAGAGGGTTACTACCTTTACCGTAAACAAATCAGTATCACGCCGACGAAAGCGGATATCGCCGCAGTCCAACTCCCGGCAGGCGTCTGGCATGAAGATGAGTTCTACGGAAAAAGCGAAATCTACCGTAAGCGGCTAAACGTTCCGGTAACGGTTAACCAGGCGGCGGCTGGCGCGACATTAACGGTAACGTACCAGGGGTGCGCCGATGCGGGATTCTGTTATCCGCCGGAAACGAAAACGGTGCCGCTAAGTGAAGTTGCCGCGGCAATAGACGCCACGCCGACGCCTGCTGTCACCCAGACGGGTGAGATGTCAAAACCCGCCGCCCAGCTACCTTTTTCTGCGCTCTGGGCGCTACTGATCGGCATAGGCATCGCCTTTACGCCCTGCGTTTTACCCATGTATCCGCTGATTTCCGGTATTGTCCTGGGGGGAAGGCAGCGTTTGTCGACGGGGCGCGCACTGCTGCTGGCCTTTATCTATGTACAAGGGATGGCGCTGACCTATACCGCACTGGGTCTGGTCGTCGCCGCGGCGGGATTACAGTTTCAGGCGGCGCTGCAGCACCCTTATGTGTTAATCGGCCTTGCCATCGTGTTCACCCTGCTTGCGTTGTCGATGTTTGGCCTGTTCACACTACAGCTCCCCTCCTCACTGCAAACCCGGCTGACATTAATGAGTAATCGTCAGCAAGGCGGCTCGCCCGGCGGTGTTTTTGTTATGGGGGCGATTGCAGGATTAATTTGCTCGCCCTGTACCACAGCGCCGTTAAGCGCGATCCTGCTTTATATCGCTCAGAGCGGCAACATGTGGCTGGGCGGCGGTACGCTGTATTTGTATGCATTAGGTATGGGTCTGCCGCTAATGCTGGTCACCGTGTTTGGCAACCGTCTGCTACCGAAAAGCGGCCCGTGGATGGCGCATGTCAAAACCGCTTTTGGTTTCGTGATCCTCGCGTTACCGGTCTTTTTACTGGAGCGGATTATTGGCGAGGCTTGGGGTTTACGTCTGTGGTCGCTGCTGGGCGTCGCTTTCTTTGGTTGGGCCTTTATCACCAGCCTTCAGGCCAGACGAGCGTGGATGCGTATCGTACAGATTATCCTGCTGGCGGCAGCGCTCATTAGCGTGCGGCCTCTACAGGATTGGGCGTTCGGATCGCCATCCGCGCAAGCTCCAGCGCACCTCAATTTCACGGCTATTTCTACCGTGGATGAACTCAATCAGGCGCTGGCGCAGGCCAAAGGCAAACCCGTTATGCTGGATTTCTACGCCGACTGGTGCGTGGCCTGTAAAGAGTTTGAAAAGTATACCTTCAGCGATCCGAGGGTCCAGCAGGCGCTCGGCGACACGGTGCTCTTGCAGGCTAACGTCACCGCTAATAATGCGCAGGATGTCGCGCTGTTAAAGCATCTGCAAGTCCTCGGGCTGCCCACCATTCTGTTCTTTAATGCCCAAGGCCAGGAACAGCCGCAATCGCGAGTCACCGGCTTTATGGACGCCGCCACCTTTAGCGCGCATTTGCACGATCGCCAACCGTGAGCGACACTTGCAAAAGCAAAGACGGAGGAGAATACCGTGCAACGTGAAGATATTCTGGGAGAAGCTCTGAAATTACTGGAGACGCAAGGGATAGCCGATACTACGCTGGAAATGGTGGCGGAGCGCGTAAATCGCCCACTCGACACATTACAGCGTTTCTGGCCAGATAAAGAAGCCATTTTATATGACGCGCTACGTTATCTGAGTCAGCAGGTAGATATCTGGCGACGCCAGCTTCTTCTTGATGAGACGCTTTCTGCTGAACAAAAGCTACTGGCACGCTACAGCGCGCTTTCGGAATGTGTCAGTAATAACCGTTATCCTGGTTGCTTGTTCATTGCCGCCTGTACGTTTTATCCCGACCCAACCCATCCTATTCACCAACTGGCTAATCAACAAAAACGCGCGGCACATGATTTTACCCATGAGCTACTGACCACGCTGGAAATTGACGATCCGGCGATGGTTGCAAGGCAGATGGAACTGGTGCTGGAAGGTTGTCTCAGCCGAATGCTGGTCAACCGCAGTCAGGCTGATGTAGATACCGCTCAGCGGTTGGCGGAAGATATTCTGCGTTTTGCACAGTGCCGTCAGGGTGGAGCGCTCACCTGACGGGTACTGATTTTATGCATTTTGCCTGAAAAGCAGGCAGTCAGCGCGCTTTTATCACTTTTTTCGTGTAAAGCCGTTGACGACCGCGCCCCTTTACGGTTTAATGCGCCCCGTTGCCCGGATAGCTCAGTCGGTAGAGCAGGGGATTGAAAATCCCCGTGTCGGTGGTTCGATTCCGCCTCCGGGCACCACTATTCGAAGCACGCTGGTCAGAGGTGAGAAAACTGACGGGCGTTTAACGGGAGTGGTACTTGTTGATGTTGATCCTCACATCAGCATACATCAAGAAGTTACCCTCTCGATTAGGGAGCCTGCTGACACAGGCTCCCTTTTCTCGATCACTGTGAATAATTACAATGACGTGACTGAATGTCAACCATTGTAAAACATCTCTTCAGCCTTATCGGTGTAAAGTGCCATTTCCTTTTCCAGCGCCTGGCTCACAATATCCATACTGATATCAACATATTCCATTGTTGTACTCACGTTGCGGTGCCCCAGCAATCCCTTAACCAGCTGCAGGTTTCGTTCAGGCGAGCTCATCAGTGTCGTGGCAAGGGTGTGCCTGAACCGGTGGGGAGAAACATCAAATCCGCACTCTTTTGACAGTCTACGAAAAAAAGAGCGTAACGGTTGCAGCGATGGTTTTTCCGAAAGAGACGCCCTTTCTGCAGGCGAAGAGACAAACCGCTCATAGTGAAAAAGCGCATCATTATTGCCGGCACCGCAGTCCCTTGCACGCTGAAGCAATGCTTCCAGTCTCGGTCGTAAATGACTGACAACGGGAACCCGCCATTCCCGGTACGTTTTACTGCCTTCCGCTCTTAATTCAATCCACCCATCGTCAAGAGACACATCTTTTAGACGTATATGGAGCAGTTGATTTTGCCGCATACCAGTGTAACGCAAGGTGTCCAGGACAGTCAGCCAGTACCATACTGGCCTCAGAGCGCATTTAGATTCGGTTCTGGGCTCAGAAGCAAATTGCTGCATAGTTAGCCAGATTTTTGTCATCTGGTTTTTTGTTAGCGTTTTTTTACGCTTCTTGTCCTGTTTGACCGATACGCCATTGAAGGGATTTTTACTTAAGTTCGTCAGTTGAGAAGTGATGGCAAAATTATACAGGGCACGCATATGGCTGACCTTATTGTTCCAGGTATGTGCAGAAAGGCACTGCTTCTTGAGCACATGCCTTCGCCACTCAAGCACATCGCGACTGGTTATGCCGTAAGGCGGACAGGCTTCCCCGATATGCTTCCTGAAACCACGAACAACCTTCTTATAACTCCACTCGGTATCTTCGCGCAGCGATTTACAGAAAAAGTACTCATCCATAAGTTCCTGCCAGAGCCAGTCAGCACTATTTTCGTTCATTTTTTCCATTCCTCTCTTAGTAACAGTAACGCACCAGATGTCAGACCGACGTTGTGGTCAGGGGAACAAAATGAACTGACTGTCCTGAGGGATGGTCTTTCTGTATACCCGCCTGCTTTTCACCAGGTAGCCTTTTACCCGTTTGAACCTCCCGGACTTGTCGGGTGTATCGTAAAGCTGAGCAAAATAAAATCTCCTGTTATCACGACGCTTATGCAGGTTAAGTCGCTCAAAAGAAGCCTGAATGCTTTCCCGTTGAATAGTCGAACCAGTGGCCTTAAGGTAGTCGAAAAAGATACCGGGGACGGGTAAAAAGACATAGCCGGCAATAACATGGATTTTGTCTGCTTTACCATTAAAACTAATATCTCCCCGATTGAGTCCCTCCCGGAGCCAGTCAAAAAACTGTTCTCCTTCCGCTACGTCAGTACCGGAGACTGCTACGGGTACGGAATCTGATCTTTCATCACATTTGTTAACAATTGCAACCTGAGAATAGTCCGAGTTTCCTTTTGCAGACGGTTCCTTTTCATTTGCGGGGTCTTCTATCTTTTCAAGGGGTTCTGACGATTGCTGTTCCTCTGCAATCACAACGGACACGCCTGCCTGTACCTCACCTTCATTTTCTGAAGCTTTAGCATCTCCTGACATGTCGAAAAGAGAAAGGAGAGCATCAGCATCATCTTCAGAGGGCAGAGAGTCAGAGCCAGTACTTTTTTCGATTTCGCTTAAAACACTTTCTGCTTCGTTTTCTTCACGGCTTTTAACTGGTGAATCACTAAGCTGAGTGGGGTTATCAATACCTGTGGCAAGTGTAAAGATCTCAGGGGAAGATGGATCAGTTGCCCCGCTCAGAGCTGTTTGTTCAGATAACATATCTGTAGGTAAAACCGTAGCGCCCCCCTCATTTGAAAGGGCTGTATTTACTGGAATTTCACCTGCATAAGAACCTAAAATTTCCGCAGGTTTCCTCTCCATCAGAGGAGACTCTGTTTTCTCAGCTGCTTGTTTCATCAGGCTTCGGATCAACGGCATTGCCGGATGCTGGTTCCATAAGGCCCCGGCAAGATTGCCCAGAGCTTCGGGATTTTCTGCCAGCCAGCCTGTCGCTTCCGCTGGCATAAGTTGTCCGGCTGCCAGCGCTGCAAAAGCTGAGGAGTTGTCAGCTTCCCGGAAGCGAAATCGATAAGGCGAGTCCGGAACGGTTATTCCCGGAAGCCAGCTTTTACCATCAAGCAGCTCCCCCTCCAGAGACGCCAGGAGCGGCAAATGCCAGAACAGTGCAGACCAGAAAATGACCGTATTCCACATCACGTTTTGCTCTGCCTGCTCTTCTGGCGCAGCTCCGGGTGGAAACATGTATCCTTTGGCCAGTCTGACCGCACAGGTTGTGAACTGCAGCGTAAGGTCCCCGAAGCCGTCTGACTGCGACCACCTTCCCTGCTGTGTTGCCGGCACATTCTGTACCCTGGCCAGTAAGCCATGCAGTGGCGTTATATAAAACCGGTGATAAACATCCGCCGGAAGTGAGCTGTTTTCCCATATTTGTTGCAGGCAGGTTTTTCTCAACGGGCTACAGCACAGCGTATCGACCGTACGCGGAGCGTGGTAGCCGGCAGGTGTGAAAGCGGATACATGACGTGCTGGTTCCGGTTCACCTTTTGAAAACAGAAACCTCAGAGTCCTGATTCTGTCGCGCATGATTTTCTCCTGGTATAGGGCTGCCCAGTGTTGTGACACTCCCCGCGCTTCACCATAAAAAACCAGTTACTCATTCTCAGAAGTTTTTCCCGTTTCTTCGTGGCTGTCGGCACTCTCTCCATTTCCGGACGGTACGGTTTCGTACGTCGTCTCGCGGTTTTTCCCGCCTTCATCGCTCAGCCAGCGCATCAACTCGTTAAGCACGAGCGTTCTTCTGGCCCGGGTGACAGCCACGTACAGCAGGTTGGTCTCATCCTGCCGCTCATCCTGCGAAAGAAGCGGGTCGGTAATGTCGGTAAAATCCTCACTCAGCATCACCACCGGCCATTCGAGCCCCTTGCTGCGGTGTGCGGTTGAAACCGTGACCTGAGCCTCTTTTTCATGAGTGACGACCTGACGGCGCATAATGGCCAGCTTTTGAGGGAGCGGGAAAAAGTCATCGAGCAGGCGAATAGCCTGGTTCATCTCCACGTCCTGCGTGGCTTTGGCTATCGAGCAGTACTCGTCAAAATCCCGGTAGTCCCGGCTGAAGCGCGGGGACTGCATCTTTTCAGGCATATCGGCGGAGAACCAGTACAGATCCTCAAGCTCTTCGGTCTTGTAGCCTTCAATCCCGCCGACCCAGAAGACCTTTTTCTCCATGAGACTTGCCGTTAAAGCACTCCCAATCACACCGGATACCGTCCGGCTCAGTACAGCAATGTGCTCAGTTCCCTCCGGAATTCGGGTCACCACACTGTCTTCCCCCCCGTTGCCTGTTACCTGTTTATCTTCACCGGCACGGTCCAGCAGGATGTTGGCCATACGCGCGACCTCAGGGCCAAAACGAAAACTCGCCGTCAGCCACAATTTGTCTGCCTGCGCCAGCTGAGGGGCATTGAGCGCGTTATCCGCCCCGCGAAAGCGGTAAATCTGCTGGTAGCGGTCGCCGACCAGGATGACCCGGCAGGGCTGATTCAGTACAAACGCACTGGTCACCGGGTTAGCGTCCTGCGCCTCATCGAAAAGGATGGTATCCCAGCGTGTTGATAAATCAGGATGTGAAAGCTGGAAAAGTTTAAGGTAGGTGTCGTGCGTGACGGGAAAGGTTGAATCAGTACGGCTCATTTCATACCAGAGGATTTGGATTGCCCCCAGAATTTTACCGGCATCGAGACCGTGGCGATCATCCTCAGACGGCAGATGTATCAGCCCCGGCTCAGTATCTGCACTGCAGAGGAACATGTTCAGCCCGCTTAGCGCCAGCCGCGCCAGCGGCCAGTGGCGGGTATTGAGCTTGCGGGCCACATCCGTAATGCGCAGACTGGCTGTCAGCCGGTCACGGAAATGCCTGCCGAAACGGGCCCATGCCAGCTGATGCGACGTTTTACACTCTACGTTATAGGGGAATTTGCGTTCAGCCTCATCCCGCACAGCGCGATTATAGGCAAGGTAAAGCATCTTACTTTCCGGGTTGGCTTCAGCGTAGTTCACTAACGTGGAGGTTTTGCCTGTGCCTGCAAACGCATTTACCACAAGATGATTACCCTTCCATTCGATGATGGCGTTTTGTTCGGCTGTTGTTTTCCAGGTCACTGTGTTCTCCCGCAGCAGCAGATGTGAAAAAAAACAGCCTGACAGCGGGAAGAGTTCACTACGATAAAAAACCAGATACCGTGCTTCAGAAATAAAAAACGCTCCCGGGCGGGAGCGTGTGGATGTGATTATGCCGCCTGCAAGTACCGTGGATCCAGACGAACAGGCCAGCCGCCGAGATAGTGCCCGGGGGTATAGAGTATCCGGCGTCGTTCATTCGCCAGGGTATTACCTACCACCACTTCGCCGGCAATCCCGCACAGGGACAGCTGTATGTAAGCCATTCCGGCCGCAAGCGGATCGATATCTGTCGCGGATACCCACAGATACCGGTGCGGTGGCCACCCCGCCTTTTGCAGAACATCAGCAAATGCCAGCACCATGCAGCCGGCACCGCACGCAGGTTCACTCAGGGTGATGAAGGGTTTGTCACGGAACAACGCTTCAGTGTCGCCCAGCTGCATGGCCGCCATCATTCTGGCCACGTCCCAGGGCGTGAAAAACTGCCCCCTGTATTTGTCACCCAGCTCCAGCTGCATAAAGACGCGGCCAAGGAAGTCCCCGGGCGCTTCACCCAGCCCGTTAACAACGTGGGCCAGCAGCTGCGCCATGCGCGTGACGTCCTCCTTTTCGTATCCACCGACTATACGCAGATACTTTTGCTCCTGCGCTTCACTGAAGTGAAGCCGGTTTTCCAGCGCGATGACGCTGCAGCTGATGAAGTCTTCAAACACTTTAAACCGGTGATGATACCGGGCCGTCTGACTGAACAACTTAACAAAGGCTTTTTCGTGGTTAATCATGCCAGGCATGCGTCTTCTCCATAAAAAAAGGGAACACGCACCCTGACCAGGGGACGTGTCCCCTGAGGGTAAAAAGCCACGGCATTGCCGTGGCTGGGTTAACGGAGGAACAGGCTTTTACCCCCGGACCTCACGATAAGATGCTGCTTCCTGAGTCGATAACGCCGGCTCATCGCTGACGAGATAAAGCACCTGACCGGGCTGAGACGCGCCGGCCGCACCTTTGTGTCCGTCGACATGTTCGCCGCCGTCATAGCAGTCGTAACCGCTGAGCCCGCTCACGGGCTCGCTGTAGCTGTGACGCACCTCGCAGTCAAATACCGCAGAAATTTCCCCGACAACCTCACCTGACGGCGGAAGCCAGGGCGTATCCATCTGCAGCGTAAGACTGTTTGGCGAATGCCGCTGCCAGTTGACATTGTGCCCGGCAGGCCACTCCATGCCGTACTGCCGGCAGTAGAGGCTGGTTGTGGTCGATACGCCTGACATCAGCCCTCCGGAACCGTTCAGCTCTGCTGCCAGCCGCGTAGGTATGACGGCCAGCATATCGCAGGGCTGGGAGCGTTCAGGATACTGGCTGAGCCGCTCCCAGGCAGTTGCGGCATCAGACTCATCGCCGGCGCTGACCAGACCAAACCAGTCGGTGTATTGCCTGGCAATCAGCTCCGCCATAACCTCACGTGCCGGGTCGGGAATATTCTCCCATTTCAGCGCGCCCAGACCTGACTGGTGATACAGCCGGTCAATGGCCCGGATGGTTTCCGCATCGAGGATGGCATCCTTCAGCAGGAGCGCCAGCCAGCTTTCAAACGCCTGATTGGCCGCAGTGGAAAGCCCTGTGCCTGCACGGACCAGCCCCTGACAGGGCGGATACGACGTTGTGCGCACCGGCTTGAGTATCCCCGCCGCGCCAGCCAGAAAAAGCTGTATGCTCTGCTGCACTGCGTGGCGGTGACGCGGTACGTCAGTTCCGTTTATCCACTGCAGCATGACATCAATGCAGACGGATTTACCGGTGATTTCCAGGCGGTTATGACACCATTCGGACATAGTGAATACTCCTCTTTCATAAAAAAAAGAGGACACAGCCCCGTGAGGAGCGGTGTCCTCACGGGAGGGCGACAGTTACGGAATAACCGCCACCGGATAAGTTAATTACGCCGCCACAGCCTGACTTTCAGGCAGTGCCAGTAGATATTCCGACGCTTCCCGGGCATGCCGGCAGGCGCGGAACAGGGCCTTTTTGTCAGATTTCAGCACCTTCAGCCAGTGGTCCACATAGCTGTCGTGCTGAACCTCACCGAATACCCCGAGTTGGGCACACAAAAACGCACTGCCCATTTCGGCGATGAGCTCCTCAAAGGCATACACCGGGTCCCCGAACTTGCGGGATGAGGAGGTTATCCCCTCCCGGTTAAGTCGCTTCGCATGACCGGTACTGTGTACCAGTTCATGCAGCAGCGTGGACCAGCAGTCCGCCTCCGTAAAAAACTGCTCAGCCACCGGCATCACAATTTCATCCGTCAGCGGACGGTAATAAGCCCGGTTCTGAGGCAGCATCCGGTGTTTAACCCCTGTGGCGTTAAACATCCGGATCACCCTGTTCATCACGTCCGGGCTGAGTATGCCGTCCTCATCCACCGTCGGCGGTTGCTCAGGTGAAGCCGCAACCTCTGCCGGCAACCCCTCACACTGCTCAGCGTTGAACAGCTGCAGGGGTTTAAGCATCGGCACGGTTTCCATCAGCGGTTTACCGTCACTGTCATAAAGGCGGTTGCCTTCGCGATCCTCCGCCTGCTTCGTCCAGTCCTTATAAACCACCGCCAGGGTGGCTTTCTCACCCTTACGCACCTGCCCGCCAGCCTGCTGCGCCTGCCGGTAAGTCATCCAGCGGTTATTGCGAAAACCCTGCTCTTCCGCTGACATCCAGAGAAGCAGGACATTCACGCCGCTGTAGTGACGTCCGGTTGTGGCATTTAGGGGCAGACCGGCCAGACCGATGCCGGCAGCCGCGCGCCACGGCTTACGCCAGGGCGCGACGCCGTTTTCCAGAGCGACAACAATGCGGTCGGTGATCTGACGATAAAGGTCAGTATGTTTTGCCGGACGGCGGGCCGCCTTGTGTGAAGTCGTTTTTTTCATGAGATATACCTTTAATCAGAGGCATACCCCTGCGCCGGCGGGCGCAGAGATACGCCCGTCGACGGGAAATTCAGAAGTCAGTTACCATGCGGCATAAAACCACAGGTATTCATGTTCAAAGTCAAAATCACTGAGCAGGCTTTCCAGCCTGTCACGCAGGGTGAAAACGTACTGCAGCCGGCGCTGAAGAAGCTGATTATCCTCATTCCCCTCTGTAAATGTCGCAATCGCACAGTCCAGCCTCTCTTTCAGTTGCTGAATATGCTCGCGTGACAGTTCCAGACAGGTCGCGTTTTCCACCTCACCGACATGCTTATCCACCCAGGTAATCAGTGAAAAATCGCGGCTCAGTTCATACACCGGATGATACGGTGCCGGTACTGCGACGATCTGCCTGTGCTGGCTGTAGAGAAAAATATCCAGTCCCATACGGGCCTCCTTCGGTTCAGAAAGAGGCAGGAACCTTTCCGGCAGGAAAAGTCCCTGCCGGGGTGAGTTAACGTCCGGTTATTCGCAGCGCCCCCTGCGGGGTCACCTGCGATAACCTGGCCTGCAGCCTGCCACAGGCGTTCAGAAAGGTTTGATGATCTTCAGGCTTCGCCCGCTTACAACTGATGAAGGCCGCCTGCTTTAGCAGACGCACGGCGTTTTCACGCCAGCGGCAGAGTTCATCAGGCCCGACACAGGCATTGAAGTGACAGACTGCACTCGCCAGAAGCTGATCGGCTTTCTGGCGGTACTGCGCGACTTTCACCCGGTCAGTCGCTGCGGTGAGCACCTGTATCTGTGTGTCGGTAATCAGGATCCTCAGGTCCGTCCTGCCGGACAGTACAGAGGTGGCTACCGCGTCGCTTATCGACAGTGATTCAATGAAATCATCGCCGCCGGCAAGCAGGCGTGCCGTGTCGTACCAGTCCTCATTTTTCTGAGGGTGACACCCTGTGGCATACGCAATACGCGGCACCGGATCGTTGCCCTGCCAGGCACCGGTGGCCGGCATAAGATAAACACCCTCATCCTTTGCCAGGTGAAGCTGACCTCCCTGCATGCGGGCGGCCAGCAGGACGTTCGTCAGGTCTTTGTTGTCGAAAAAAAGCATGGGGCTCTCCTTTAAAAACGGGAGAGCCGCCCCGTCCGGAGTGATCTCTCCCGACGGGGTTAAAGTCAGTACTGTTTACAGCGCGTCAGTTTTTTCCGCGACCCGCTTCAGTTCATACAGCTGAAATTCAGCCTCCGTAAACGCATTCCAGTCGTCGTTGCTCAGCACACGCTCACCACCGCAGAGCAGCTGCAGCAGCAGGGAATCAAACGCGTCACCACGCACCGGCGTTTTCAGTACCGGCTGAGGCGCGGTCAGCGTCGGCTGCTCAGGCAGGCCGAGATGTCGCTCAATCCAGCGTAACGGTAACGCCCAGCTGCGGCCTTCGTCAGAAGAATGTATCCGAAAGCTGCCCGGACACAGGTTATGCAGCAGGACCATCACAATGCGTGCAAAGAAATCGCAGGGCTGATGCTGAAAATCCAGCTCCTGGATACTCAGCGTATTGCGGTTGCGCTCACGCTCAATCGTCATGTTGACCGGCCAGACACTGCCGCCTGTGTCGCCACAAAACGCCATGACATCAGCAACCGGAAAGAGGTCAGCCGCGCGATTAAGCGACGGCAGATACGTATTCCCCGGACGCAGACGCACCGGCAGTTGCCAGAAAGTTTCTGTGACGGCCAGAACGAAAGCATGCCAGTGTCGCAACGGAACCGTGCTGACGTGCTCGATGGTGTAGACAACCGACATGGAAGCCGGCGAAGAAAACAGGTTTTTCATCGATAAATCCTCCGCGAATAAAAAAGGGGGGATTTATCCCCCGGACGGGAGTAAATCCCCGTCAGGGTGTGTTCTTTCTGCTGGTTACATCCGTTCGAGAGCCGCTATAGCCCGATCACACCGGGCATCCTGGATACCTTCATCCACGGCCTTCTCCCAGAAGGGCCGGTTAATTTCTTTTCCCAGCTCGTCCAGCGTGAAGAGCAAATTTTTAGACGTATCAGGCAAAGGCGGAATATCGCCTTCCCCGAGTAAAAAGACAAACCAGCCATAAGCTGTGCCGGTGCCAATGATGGAATCTTCCAGAAACGTCAGTTCATTCGGTTCATCCCGGTCCGTATGAAGATCGAGACGCTGGAATGCCCTTATGCTCAGAAGTTCACTCTCAAGCAGGCAAAGCCAGCTGAGCGTGTCCAGTGGAGTTTTAAGCGTATAAACGTCTGTGTGCATGGGTATATCCTCAGGTAAATAACGGGATATTCCCTCCGACGGAGAGATATCCCCGTCAGGGTCCACAACATTTTTTGACCGGCGTTCATCAACCGATCAGTTCAGTGCATATGAATCAGATTGCTCCTGATACACATATTCAGGATTAAAGCGCAGGCTTTTCAACGCAGCTACCGACAGTGGATCTACGGAATTTATGCCCGAAACGGCCACGCCATCCAGTATGTCGCCAGCCTCCACCCGGGGAGAATATCCGTAATACTGACACCATACACAGAGTTCGGGGTCAGCCGGATCACAATCACCGAGCGGTGCGACAAAAACCTGTTCGCCACAGGAGACGTTATCTCTGAGGATTTCGCCCGGATGAAAACACCACTTACGGGGCCATACTGAGCGGGACATACATCCCGTCGCGTCTCAGACATCGACAGAATACGGAAAGTGACATCGTGCAGTGCTTCAGTCATGAGAATGCCCTCCGGAAAGAAAACGGTAGCGCAGGTGTGCCAGATGCTGTGCCTGACGGCAAGCATGGCGGTATGCGTTTCGACGACCTGTTATTCCCTCAGGAAAGGAAACCGGCAGGCGGTGAAAAACATACTCGGCGCGGTGGCAACCTGTACGAACGGTAAGAAAGACGTTAACGCCCTGGTCTTTGACAGAAGTGATGTGCGCACGGACGGCATAATTGCCCGAACCGTTGACATACCAGCTGCTGTTGCGATGCAGATAAATGAAAGATTTCAATCTCCGGACAGCTGCGTCAGCAGACTGCTGAAGCTGAGTAAGGAGATGTTCAGGGAAAACCGCAAAAGAGATGACAGACATGGTGTTTCTCCATAAAAAAAGGAAACACCTGCCCGACCGGGAAGTGTTTCCCGTCGGGGAGTCAGAAAAAACAACATTCTGACTGTCTGATAAGTTGAAATGACCTCAATCACTGTTCAGCGATATCCGTTTCCAGAGGTTAAACGGATTTACCACCCGAAGGTATCCTCTCTCAGGCTGCGAGGATTTTCCGGTCACCCGAAGGTGTTTCTCTCAGACCGGTGAAACGTTAGCTGCTAGTCACCCGAAGGCGCTCCTCTCAGACTGCCGGAGCATTAGCTGGTTGCATGTAGCAACAAGTAAGCCTGTCTATTTTCAGAGCAAATAGTGAACATGTCAACTGACGAACTGGCACAATATTGTCATTAACTTTTTTTAATAACAGTCCCTAGCCTACGGCTAAGATTATTTATACATTTTCGCTGACTTATATCCTAACTAAGGAAGGTGCGAATAAGCAGGTCATTTCTTCCCAAGCTGACTCGCTGATTAAAATTTCGCGGATCTGGGCCGATTTTTTTCCCGCAAACACATCGAATCAGCCTATTTAGGCTATTTTTTCCACCATTTCTGGCGTTATTTCCGGTTTTTACTGAGATCTCTCCCACTGACGTATCATTTGGTCCACCCGAAACAGGTTGGCCAGGGTGAATAACATCGCCAGTTGGTTATCGTTTTTCAGCAGCCCCTTGTATCTGGCTTTCACGAAGCCGAACTGCCGCTTGATGATGCGAAACGGGTGCTCCCCCCTGGCACGGATGCTGGCTTTCATGTATTCGATGTTGATGGCCGTTTTGTTCTTGCGCGGATGCTGCTTCAAGGTTTTTACCCTGCCGGGACGCTCGGCGATCAGCCAGTCCACATCCACCTCGGCCAGCTCCTCGCGCTGTGGCGCTCCTTGGTAGCCGGCATCGGCTGAGACAAATTGCTCCTCTCCATGAAGCAGATTACCCAGCTGATTGAGGTCATGCTCGTTGGCCGCGGTGGTGACTAGGCTGTGGGTCAGGCCACTCTTGGCATCGACACCAATGTGGGCCTTCATGCCAAAGTGCCACTGATTGCCTTTCTTGGTCTGATGCATCTCCGGATCGCGTTGCTGCTCTTTGTTCTTGGTAGAGCTGGGTGCCTCAATGATGGTGGCATCCACCAAAGTGCCTTGGGTCATCATGACGCCTGCTTCGGCCAGCCAGCGATTGATGGTCTTGAACAATTGACGGGCCAGTTGATGCTGCTCGAGCAGGTGGCGGAAATTCATGATGGTGGTGCGATCCGGCAGGGCGCTATCCAGGGATAATCGGGCAAACAGGCGCATGGAGGCGATTTCGTACAGGGCATCTTCCATGGCACCGTCGCTCAGGTTGTACCAATGCTGCATGCAGTGAATACGCAGCATGGTCTCCAGCGGATAGGGCCGTCGGCCATTGCCCGCCTTGGGATAAAACGGCTCGATGACAGCGGTCATATTCTGCCATGGCAGAATCTGCTCCATGCGGGAGAGGAAAATCTCTTTTCGGGTCTGACGGCGCTTAGTGCTGAATTCACTATCGGCGAAGGTGAGTTGATGGCTCATGATGTCCCTCTGGGATGCGCTCCGGATGAATATGATGATCTCATATCAGGAACTTGTTCGCACCTTCCATAATGCCCGATGACTTTGTCATGCAGCTCCACCGATTTTGAGAACGACAGCGACTTCCGTCCCAGCCGTGCCAGGTGCTGCCTCAGATTCAGGTTATGCCGCTCAATTCGCTGCGTATATCGCTTGCTGATTACGTGCAGCTTTCCCTTCAGGCGGGATTCATACAGCGGCCAGCCATCCGTCATCCATATCACCACGTCAAAGGGTGACAGCAGGCTCATAAGACGCCCCAGCGTCGCCATAGTGCGTTCACCGAATACGTGCGCAACAACCGTCTTCCGGAGCCTGTCATACGCGTAAAACAGCCAGCGCTGGCGCGATTTAGCCCCGACGTATCCCCACTGTTCGTCCATTTCCGCGCAGACGATGACGTCACTGCCCGGCTGTATGCGCGAGGTTACCGACTGCGGCCTGAGTTTTTTAAATGGCGGAAAATCGTGTTGAGGCCAACGCCCATAATGCGGGCGGTTGCCCGGCATCCAACGCCATTCATGGCCATATCAATGATTTTCTGGTGCGTACCGGGTTGAGAAGCGGTGTAAGTGAACTGCAGTTGCCATGTTTTACGGCAGTGAGAGCAGAGATAGCGCTGATGTCCGGCAGTGCTTTTGCCGTTACGCACCACCCCGTCAGTAGCTGAACAGGAGGGACAGCTGATAGAAACAGAAGCCACTGGAGCACCTCAAAAACACCATCATACACTAAATCAGTAAGTTGGCAGCATCACCCGTTGGTCAGATGAATGCCATTCCCTTGACAGTTGAAAATTTATGAGAGAGTTAAAAAAACGCTCCCGGACGGGAGCGTAAGCCAGTGACTTCGGCGTCAAATGAGGGTCTAACAAGTGGAGCTGCGGGTTAATTCTGGGTGATCTGGCTGCGATGCTTTTCAGCCTGCTGCTGATGAATAACGGAAGATTGACCATTATTCGCCTTCTCATGCACAACAGCGGCTTTCTCATGCTCGTTCATTTCGGAAAATGATTTTGCTGTTTCGTTAGAAGCTGCTGGCTTGGATTTCATCATTTTTTTATGCATTTCAGCCATGTCCTGATGGGCAGCAGAATTGCCGTTTTGCATCATTTCATGGGACATTGCGGCCTGATCGTGACCGCTCATATCCATCATTTTCATGCTCTCCCCCTGAACTGCACTTTTTTCAGCGGATGATTGCATCTGATGGGCAGGCGCCTGGGCATTATTTACCTGGTCATGCATGTTCATTGTCTCTGCAGCCCAGGCAGATGAAGCGACAGCCATCATGGCAATAAAGGATACAAGGATCTTTTTCATGGTTGGGTCTCCGGTGTTTTCATACCCGAACAATCAATGCTTATAACAGAGAAAGCATTTGATCTCAGGGCTGGTTGATCATCATGCTAGGAACCGGGCGATTGAATTATCACGCTGTCCTGATTTATGGCTGATTATAAAAAACCGCCTCTGTTTATCGCGTGACTGAACGATGACATTTTTGTCACCTTCCGGGTTTCTCCTGAATAACGGTATTAATCCATTAACAGACGCACACTGAACACAATTTCCCGCCCCTGCTGTTCTGCTGACAGCTCGCCGCCGTGAGCATGAATGATCGACCTTGTAATTGATAATCCCAGCCCCGCGCCTTCCGTGTTGTAGAACCTTGATGAGTCTGCGCGATAGAACCGGTCAAACAAACGTTCCAGATTAGCGGGAACCTGGCCGGATATCGTATTCGTAATCATCACGTTCACACAGTCACTGTCACGCTCAAGGTGTATCGCTGTACAGGTGTTATCGGGAGAATACTTGATTGCATTGGAAAGCAGGTTACTGAAAGCACGTCGGAGCATATCGCTGTCTCCGGCAACAACGCCCTCTCCTTCAACCGTGATTGTCTTTCCTGTTTCGTCTGCCAGGGGCTCGAACAACTCACGTAATTCATTCAGTTCGGCTGCCAGATCCACATCATGTTTATCCAGCCGCAGCAGACCATGCTCTGAACGTGCCAGAAAAAGCATGTCACTGGTCATTCGTGACAACCTTTTCAGTTCTTCCAGGTTAGCGAATAAAATTTCGCGGTAATGCGAAACATCCCTTTCCTTAGCCAGTGCAAACTGCGTCTGCATCATCAGATTACTGACTGGTGTGCGCAGCTCATGCGCGATGTCAGACGAGAAATCTGACAGTTTCCGGAATGCCCCCTCCAGGCGATCAAACATATTATTGAACTCCTGCATGGTCTCAGAGATTTCCGGCGGAGCCAGATCGGGATTTAGACGCTGATCCAGGCTGTGTACGGTCATGGAGGAAGCCAGACTGGTCATTTCCCGTAGCGGTTTCAGACCAATACGTGTGGTCAGCCAGCCCAGAAAAACAGAAATAAAGACCAGACCGATATTGAACCAGAACAGCCAGGTACTGAGTTTGTCCATAAACAGGGTGTGATACCCAGTATCCGTGGCAACCGTAATGATGACATGTTTGCTTTTACCCTGTTCCGGCGTCACGGCAACCCGCCGCGAGATACTGCGGTACACGGTGTTATTTTCTTCCGTCTGGATCATATAGTCGAGAATATCACCCGACTTATTAAGCAGGACCGCTGGAACAACAGAATTTTTGGCATAGAGTTCAACAATTTTTTCATTTTCCATGTTTTTTATAGAAATGAATAAGCCATTGTGCCCCACCATCGCATCGTTTATTTTTTCTGATAATGACTTAATATCCGTTTTGTTCCTGAACGTCTCTGTTTTAAGAAACTCTTCGGTGAGCTGAAGTTTACCTGTCAGAAAATCGCGGTCCTGATTATCGAAATAGCCATTAAGGGTGCTAATCAGGATAAAACTTGATAACCACCATACCGTAAGCATCACCGCAGAAAAAATCAGGCTCAGGCGTGTGGTCAGGGAAATTTTGAACCTCACTCTTCTCTGATCTCCAGGACATATCCGGCACCGCGAACGGTATGGATCAGTTTTGGCTCAAAGTCATCATCAATTTTACTTCTCAGACGTCTCACGGCGACATCAATCACATTCGTATCACTGTCAAAATTCATGTTCCAGACCAGGGACGAGATAAGACTCCTGGGTAACACTTCTCCGGTGCGTTGCAGCAGCAACTCAAGCAGAACGTATTCTTTACCGGTGAGATGGATCTTCTTCCCCGAACGGATCACGGTCCGGCGCACCATATCAACGGTCATATCGGCGATGGTGCAGACTGTTGCGGCCTGCGAGCGTGCCCGGCGCAGTAGGGTTCTTACACGTGCAACCAGCTCCGTAAAATCAAAGGGCTTAATCAGGTAGTCATCTGCGCCAAGCTCCAGTCCTTTCACTTTGTCCCGCACGTTGTCCTTTGCGGTTAAAAACAGGACCGGTTCTTCGTGCCCGGACTCCCTCAGTGCGCTGATGATTTGCCACCCGTCGAGGAAAGGCAGCATCACGTCCAGTATTATCAAATCATACTGTCCCTTCGACGCGGCCCCGAGACCATCGCGGCCATTATTAAAGAGATCGGCCTGATAGCCTTCCTCAACCAGTCCCTGCTGCAGGTAACGACCTGTTTTTTGTTCGTCTTCAACGATTAAAATACGCTGCATGGTCAACTCGCTGATATGAAAGTAAAAATCTCACGCATGAGCTTTGGCTGTCCCCTAGCTGACCTGAGACGGAGCAAGCATTCCGAGCCACGCTACGGCGCCCAGAATGATAATCGCAACAACGAATTCTGTCAGGATGCTGTTTCGCATCAGGGCAACGCTGCGATCATAATTCCCTTCCCTGACCATAACTTCAAGCCGGGGACCCAGGTGAAACCGGTTTGCTGCAGCCAGAAGAAGCATCAGAACAAACAGAGCCGTCTTGGCAAGCAATATCCTCCCCCAGGAACTGTTGAATAAGGGAGTTAAGTTACCCTCAGCAATATACAGATAGTTGACCAGCGCACTCAGGATCAGGGCTACAACAATCACCGTTCCTGCCGTGGCAAATTTTGCCAGGGAGTCAGATATCACAATGACGCTCTGTGCATTATGCTCGTTTCTGCGCATCAGCAGGATAGCAAATGCAACCAGAGCACCTGTCCAGGCACCTGCAGCGCCGAGATGGGTCAGATCGCTCAGTAAATGGAGATAGTAATGCAGACCGTCATGCATAACGGCGTGTCCTCCCCAGGCAAGTGTAGCCAGCGCCACGCCCCCACTCATCGTCATCAGCAGGCAGGACAATACTCTCTTATTAGTGTAAAGGAACAAAGCACCGAGTGTGGTAAACAGGGCACAGAGCCTGACAATCCAGCTAATACCCACATCAGTTTCTTCTATCACCATCTCGATAACATGGATGGATAATTCTCTGAGGTCAGTTACTCCACTCATGGCATTAGATACCAGGAGCATATTAATGCCAGTAAGAATGATGCCTGTAACAACAGCAAAGGTTATAAACGACCTGAAATTAGTCAGGTTATAGGTTTCATGTCTGACACCGCTTATTCCATATATCTGAAAAAATGGCAATCCAAATATTACCATCAAATCCAGATAAAGAAGAAAACGAATAACAATCATAATCAGGTCGTTCATAATATTACTTCACTGTAAAGGTGTAATTACCGGTAATAGGGTGCGTATCTGAAGAAACCGCGCGCCAGTCAACACGATAAGTGCCAGCGGGTAAAGGCTCTCGCGGAATAATGACCATCGATTTAGGGTCAGCGCCTGGCGCCACTTTTGCCGCGACCGGCATCGGAGAATGTGATGACATGCCTTTCATACCCGTCATCGTTAATTTTGCACCTGAGAATTTCACGGTCAGATTTTCCGAGAAATTAAGCTGAATCTTTTCCGGGGCCGCTACGGCTGAATCAGCCTGTGGCACAGAGCTTTTTAATTCCGGATGGGCCATAGCAGAGAAAGCAACGCCCATAACGAGGCCACCTGTAAGAATGGCTTTATTTAAAATCGACATTTTATTTACCTGTTTAGTTGAGTGTTTTATATCAGTGCGTTAAAACCAGATTCTGGCTCCCGCCAGGAATACTACCTGATGGTCTTTCTCACCTTCTCTTTTCGCCATATCGGATGTTTTCCCGTAAAGTTGATTCCAGGAAACGCCTATATAGGGTGCAAACTCACGGCGTATTTCATAGCGCAGCCGGAGCCCCAGCTCTGTGTCAGTCAGTCCCCTGCCGCGACCCCGCGATTCATCATCCTGACTGTAGAAATTCACCTCATAGGATGGCTGGAGTATGAGCCGGTTAGTCAGTAAAACGTCGTATTCTCCTCCCAGACGAAGGGCTGCTTTTCCGCCATTACTGACAAAACCCGAAATTTCAGACTCAAAATTATAGAGTGCCAGCCCCTGAAAACCGACAGCAGCCCAGGTCCGGGCAGAAGCAGGTCTGAAATCCTGCCTGACACCCGCAACCAAATCCCACCATGGGCCAACCGCATGTCCCCAGAGTAACTGCGCTTCAGCCGCCTCCGTTTCCCCATTGCTTCGTTCACCTTCACTCTTTAGCCAAATCCGATCTGTGTCGCCTCCAATCCAGCTGTTAACACTCCAGCTGAAATTGTTGGTGTTATCCGACCGTTGCCATTCCAGTTGATCCAGCAGAACCAGATAATTAATCGCACTGTCGTGAATCGCATGCCCCTGTAAATTGCCGAATGCAGCCTTCCGGTCGGCATCGGTAACAGGCGGAATTGGCGTTCTGCTCTCAGTTACAATGGGCTCCATTGACGTCATCTCAGTGAAATTCTCATCTGCTGGCATCTGCATGGCAGACATGTCGTGCCCGGCGTGGGGATCTGCAGAGACGGAGCCCGCCGCAATAGAAAGCTGTGAGGTAAACAAACCGGCGACCAGAACAGGTATGGCCTTCAAATTTCTCTTCATTCGCATCATTCCTCCACCCGGACTTCACGAAACATTCCCATTTCCATGTGATAGAGCAAATGGCAGTGATACGCCCAGCGGCCAAGCGCATCTGCTGTCACTCTGTAACTGCGTTTTGTACCAGGGGGAACATCTATTGTGTGTTTACGAACCATGAAATTACCGTTTTCATCTTCCAGATCGCTCCACATACCATGCAGGTGAATGGGGTGAGTCATCATGGTATCGTTGATCAGCGTGATCCTGAGCCGCTCACCGTATTTCAGCAGCACCGGTGCGGCATCTGAAAACTTGATTCCGTTAAATGACCAGGCAAACTTTTCCATGTGGCCGGTTAAATGCAGTTCTATGGTACGGCCAGGTTCACGTCCGTCAGGATCCTCAAAGCGGCTTTTCAAATCCGCGTACGTGAGAACCTTTCTTCCGTTATTTCGAAGACCAATACCCGGATCATTTAATTTCGGAGAGACGCTCATCGCCTGCATATCAACCAGTGGGTTATCCGTTTCTGACGCAGGATGACTTTGCATACCCGGCATTCCGGCCATCCGGGAATGATCCATACCGGCCATGCTGCTGTGATCCATGGGCGCGGAGGATGTCCCGCTATCCGGAAGGTCAGCACCGTCCATAGACATCATCTCTCCGCTGTTATCCATGCCTCCCATCTGGCTGTGGTCCATTCCTGCCATATCATGTCCCATTCCCCCCATACCCATGTCTTCCATGGTCAACAGAGGACGGGGATCGAGGGGGGGAACGGCAGCACTTAACCCCTCTCTCGTGGCCAGTGTCCCTCGAGCGTAACCGGTCCTGTCCATGGATTGTGCGAAGATGGTATAGGCCTCACCCTGAGGCTCCACAATGACATCATAGGTTTCGGCAACGGCAATCCTGAATTCGTCAACGGTAACCGGGTTTACATACTGGCCATCTGCAGCCACGACCGTCATTTTCAGCCCGGGGATACGGATATCGAAATAGGTCATTGCCGAGCCGTTGATAAACCGTAAGCGTATCTTTTCACCGGGACGGAACAGTCCGGTCCAGTTTTTCAGCGGGGCCTGCCCGTTCATGAGATAGGTGTAGGTGTAGCCACTGACATCCGCGAGGTCAGTCGGATTCATTTTCATTTCAGCCCACATTTTCCGATCGGCAATGGTGGCTGACAGCCCCCTGGTATTCACGTCGCGGAAAAAAGAGCCAACGGTTGGTTTATTGAAATTGTAGTAATCCGACTGTTTTTTTAATTTTTTCAGCAGGCTGTGAGGATTTTCATCGGTCCAGTCAGACAACATGACCACATGCTCACGATCGTAAGCAAACGGTTCTGGCTCCCTGGCATCGATGATAATGGCACCGTATACCCCCTCCTGTTCCTGCAGACCGGAATGGCTGTGGTACCAGTAAGTCCCGTTCTGCTTAACCTTAAAGGTGTAAACGTAGGTATCATCAGGCTCTATGCCCATAAAACTCAGCCCCGGAACACCATCCATATTGGCCGGAAGAATAATGCCGTGCCAGTGAATGGACGTCTGTTCATTAAGACGGTTTTTGACCTTCAGGGTAATGGTGTCACCTTCTTTCCAGCGAAGAACGGGCCCCGGCAGGCCTCCATTGATTGTTTTGGCCTGACGCTCACTGCCCGTGATATTGACGGCCGTTTCACCAATGGTCAGGTCAAACTGAGTACCCTGCAGGGATGCGGCAACTGGCAGGCTCAGACTGGAACGCGCATTGAAACTCCATACGCCAAGACTTCCGGCTACGCCAGAGAGGGTTAACCCCTTCAGGAAAGTTCGTCGAGACGTTTTCAACAGCATGCGCATTCCCTTATTTAAAGTATGGTTACTGACAGAATTCGAGAACCGATTTAAATTAAATTACTGGTTCATCCACTACAATGAAATGAATCTAGCACACCTTAAGAAACAAATTCATTACAATCGTGTAATGTACATAGCTGTATTACATTTACGTCATCTTCCCCACAGGTTGATTATTTTTATATATGATCATAAGGACATCTTTTATGTACCTCAGAAGGTAATTACACATGAATATATTAATCACGACCACTGCGTTTACAGCTTTATTTTGTGGGGCAGCTTTTGCTCAGTCCAGTGATATTGCCCATGAAGCACATCGATTTGTTAATAATGCCTCAGCCGTCAGTCATGTGAATTCCTCGACGCATGAAAACTTACCGGACAGGGTTAATAAAAACAACACGCCCTCATTCTCTGAAATGAATGAACATGAAAGGGCCATTGTTGCTCATTCATTTATGAACAACAGCGCGTCCTATGCGCATCAGAAAATGATTGAGGAACATAAAAAAATGCTGTCCGGCAGTGATGCAAATTCAAAGACCTCGTCTTCTTCTTTTAACGAACTGAATGCCGGAGAAAAAGCCGCTCTCGTGCATGAGCAGGTCAATAATGCCGGTGCGGAAGCACATCAGACGCAGGCAAGAAAGCTTCGCGGGCTGTATTCGACCAGGTAACTGCAGGCGGGTTAGTGCTTAGCGTCAGGTGCGCAGCAGGGCTTTACTGACGGGTTACGTAGCAGGACATGAGCCCCATATTGCTCTGCCGTAACCTGTTTCAGTCCCGTTAATCATCACCGTCGGGCTGGTCATACAGTTCCCAGAGCTTCAGGAGCAAACGGGAAACAAGATATGTTACAAAAATGACGACCATCAACGGTGCTCCCGATTAACTGACAGATGACACGCCTCCTGAAAACCCCTAGCATACGCCGCAGTGTTCATGCTAACGGCGAATTCCAGTAAATGTATTCTACCGATGTCGTAAAAGAAAATGCCTACCTTTCAGCCACCCGCTCGGGGCTGGAATCGAACGAGATCGCTACTCTTCAGCGCTCCTTGCCTTCCCGGTTTAATCTGCGGCATTTGAAAAAAAATGAATCATTAAAACTCGTACTGCAAAAGAAAGCGGGAAAATCACGTGTCGTGGCCTATAAATTTACGTCCGGTTCATTTAATTACACGGCGTATCGTATATCAGATAAAAAGTTCTATAACCTTTCCGATACTTCCGGGAAAGGCAGTCTCGATTATCCGTTACCGGCCACAGCAAGACTCAGTTCGCCTTTCAATCCTGCAAGACTTAACCCGGTATCGGGAAAAGTGAGTCCCCATAATGGCATTGATTATTCCATGCCCATGAACACGAAAATAGTCAGCGTCATCGACGGAAAAATCACCCGGGCCGAATACAACAGTACCATGGGATATTTTGTTGAAGTAACGGGAAAAGCCGGTGTTAAAACTCGCTATCTCCACCTCAATAAAATACTCGTTACTAAAGGGGCCAGGGTTACCCGGGGAGACGTTATTGCGTTATCCGGTAACAGCGGACGTTCATCCGGTCCTCATCTGCATTACGAGCTGGTCATCAATAACAATCCTGTTAACTCACTGGCGTTCCGGGCAGCGGCACCCGCTGATAACAAACTTGAACAGCATGCCTTTGCGCATGCCAGAGACTACGAACGATACCTGGACTGATAACGGGGCCGCGACGCGGCCCCGTCTGCCGGATTAATTTTTTTTATCGTTTTCACTTCCTTGATGTTGATGATCTCCATGCCCTCCGTGGCCGTGGAAAAGATGCATTAGCGGGCAGACCAGCAATAACAGATATGGCCAGTAACCTGCCACATGTGACCAGTGTTCGCGCAGGAGGGCAAATGCCGCGATCGCGGCGACAGCAATAAGCGCATAGGTGGTACTTTTCATACTGGACTCCTTCTGTTCGTAACAGCCCCTTCACTCAGTGTTATTTCCCGAGCCTGACACTTTTCAGACGCAACGCATTCACAATGACGCTGACGGAGGAAAGAGCCATGGCCGCCGCCGCAATAACTGGCGACAGCAGTATTCCATACACAGGATAAAGCAGACCTGCAGCCACAGGCACGCCAAGTGCGTTGTAGATAAATGCAAAAAACAGATTCTGTCGGATATTTTTCATGGTGATTTCTGACAGATGACGGGCCCTGTTCAGTATCATCAAGTCGCCTTTGAGAAGGGTGACTCCGGCACTTTCAATTGCCACATCTGTACCCGTTCCCATGGCTATACCCACGTCAGCCGCTGCCAGCGCCGGGGCATCATTCACACCGTCTCCGGCCATCGCAACCACATGGCCAGACGCTTTCAGTCGGGTTATCACTGCTTTTTTGCCATCCGGCAGAATCCCGGCTTCAACCTCATCTATTCCCAGTTTCCGTGCGACTGCTTCAGCGGTAAGCTGGTTATCCCCGGTGAGCATAACGATGCGGATCCCCGCCTGACGCAAAGCTTTAAGCGCATCCGGCGTGGTTGCTTTCACGGGATCCGAGATAGCTATCAGGCCTGCAAGGTGCCCGTCTGTGGCCACATAGATAACGGTAGCGCCTTCCATCCGCAACGTATCCGCAACGGCCTTTTGATTATCAATAACGATACTGTTTTCCTGCATAGCCAGTTCATTACCAATAACAACCCGTTGACCTTCGACATCGCCTGAGACACCTTTACCCGACGGCGCATTGAAATGAGTGACTGCGGGTATTGCGATCCCCTTTTCCTGTGCTGCTTTAACTACTGCCATACCCAGCGGATGCTGCGAGCCTTTTTCCACTGCGGCCGTTACACGCAAAAGAGATGTTTCCCCACCCGGATTGAGACTGATAATCCCTGTCACCGTCGGCGAACCTTCCGTGAGCGTGCCTGTTTTGTCGACAACCAGCGTGTCCACTTTTTCAAGACGCTCAAGGGCTTCGGCATTCTTGATTAACACCCCGGCCTGGGCTCCTTTGCCCACCCCCACCATTATCGACATCGGCGTGGCCAGCCCCAGCGCGCAGGGACAGGCAATAATCAGGACCGACACAGCCGCAATGAGACCGTGCGCCATCCTGGGCTCGGGCCCCCAGACAGACCAGATCATGAAAGCAACAACCGCGATAAGTATCACCAGAGGAACAAACCAGCCTGAAACGCTGTCAGCCATTCTCTGGATGGGGGCCCGCGAACGCTGTGCATCAGCGACCATCTGAACAATTCGTGAGAGCATCGTTTCATCACCGACTTTCTCTGCACGGATGATAAGACTACCTGTCTGATTAATGGTCCCCCCGATGACAGGGTCACCCTCCGTTTTGGTAACAGGCATAGATTCCCCGGTCACCATCGATTCATCAACGGTTGTTTTGCCTTCGACCACGATACCGTCGACCGGAATACTCTCTCCAGGTCTGATGCGGAGCTTATCGCCAGGCAGGACATCTTCCGCATTAATATCCGTTTCATGACCGTCTTGATCCAGCCGCCTGGCGGTTTTGGGGGCAAGGTTAAGAAGCGCAGTAATGGCACCTGAGGTTTGTTCCCTTGCCCGCAATTCAAGGACCTGTCCCAGCAGAACAAGCACCGTAATAACAGCTGCGGCTTCAAAATAAATGGCCACCAGGCCATCCATGTTTCTGAACGATGCAGGAAACCAGGAGGGGAAGACGGTTGCAATGACGCTGTAAACCCAGGCTACGCCGGTCCCCATTGCAACAAGGGTAAACATATTCAGGGAGCGGTTACGTAACGACATTCCGGCCCGGGCGAAGAATGGCCAGCCACACCACAAAACGACAGGAGAGGCCAGAAGTAACTGCAGCCATGTGTTGTACTGTGGCGGTACTGTATTCCTCAAAGCGGGAAACAGATGAGAACCCATTTCGAGTATCAGAACCGGAAACGCCAGCAACAACCCCAGCCAGAAGCGTCTTGTCATGTCGCGAAGTTCATCACTCGTCCCCGTGGATGCCGTAGCTACGAGCGGCTCCAGTGCCATTCCACAGACAGGACAGCTTCCGGGACCACTACGGCGTATCTCCGGATGCATCGGACATGTCCACACACCTTCAGAAATCTCTTTCTCCGCCTGGCGGTGAGACTGTTTTATCTTATCAGGGCTGACTTCATGGTGGTCGTGGTGATGGTGATGTTCACTGGCATCTTCGGTAAAATAATGATCGGGATGGGCTTTAAATTTGCTCTCACAGCTGGCGGAGCAGAAATAAAGCTGATGGTCCTGGTATCGAATGCTGCTGTGCGCCTTGTCAGGCAGGATGACCATCCCGCACACGGGATCTCTCACCTTATGCAATGCGTGACTCTCGTCCGGGGATGATGTCTGCTCAGAAGCAGTCTGGTTGTTATGTTCCACTGCATTGTCATTTTTCACAGTAACTCTCCTTATGCATATCTGAAGCATTTTCTGTCTTCAGGATATGTCATGGATGCGATTACCACGAATGCCGCCGGCATAAGAGTGCCTGCTGCCGGCGTCCCGTTATCAGCCGTTCCGCTGACTATTCGATTCGCTGGAAGACTTTTTTACTGCCCTCCGGTGAGAATGCGATAACATCGTAAGCCTCTTTTCGGGCCCCCATCTCCATTCCCGGACTTCCTGCTGGCATACCGGGGGTGGCGAGACCGTATATACCCGAACCAGACTGCATGGCCTTATGTATCGTTGCCGCAGGCACATGGCCTTCAATGATCAAATTACCTACAACCGCGGTATGACAACTTCGTAGTCCAGCAGGAACAGCATGCTTTTCTTTCAGGGCTGACAGCGCCTGATCATTCATGACGTGAGTTCGCACTTCGAACCCGTCTTTTTCCATCGCTTTGCCCCACAGGGAACAACAGCCACAGTTTTCAGATTTGTACATATCAATGACTTTTTCACTCGCCATTGCAGGCAGTGACAGGCCGAGAGCCAGGGCCATTAGAACCACTTTTTTCATACTCACCTCTGTATATTATCGATATAAACCCTGACGTCAGGGTGAATCAGTGCAGAAGGACGCCCACTGGGGGCGCCCTTTCAGGGTTATGACACGCTTTTTTTATGTCTGCGCAGCCAGATTAATTTGTAGGCGGCAGGAATAATGAACAGGGACAGCAGCGGAGCCGTGATCATCCCACCAATCATTGGCGCAGCAATACGGCTCATGACTTCTGAACCTGCGCCGGTTCCCCAGAGTATTGGCAGCAGACCCGCAATGATCACCGCCACGGTCATGGCTTTCGGCCGGACACGCAGTACGGCACCATGATAGAGGGCTTCATCAAGACCTTCCGGTGTGAACGTCTCTTTACGGGACAATTCCGGGTGCGCTTCAATGGCATGACGCAGATACATCAGCATGACCACGCCAAACTCTGCTGCCACCCCGGCCAGGGCGATAAACCCGGTTCCGGTCGCCACTGACATATGGAAGCCCTGCCAGTACAGGAACCATATTCCGCCAACCAGGGCGAACGGCAGGCTCATCAGGATCAGCAGGGCTTCGTCAACCCGGCGGAATGCCAGATACAACAGGATGAAAATGATCATCACCGTCATCGGCACCATCAGCTTCAGTTTCTTGTTGGCATGCTCAAGCAGTTCAAACTGTCCGGAGAATGCCACACTGGTTCCCGGTCTCAGTTTCACTTTCTCGCTGATGGCCGTCTTAATGTCGTTAACCACCGACACCATGTCCCTGCCGCGGGCATCAACATAAATCCAGCTGGCTGGCCGGGCATTTTCGGTTTTCAGCATGGTTGGTCCAGAAACGACGTTAATATCCGCGACATCGCCCAGCGTGATCTGCTGCTTCATCGGGGTCAGGATCGGCATCTGTTTCAGCGCCTGCGGACTGTTCCGGTAATCCTGCGGGTAGCGAATGTTAATAGGGTACCGGGCCACCCCTTCAACCGTCTCACCCACCATAGCACCTCCGATTGCTGAAGAGACGAACAGCTGGACATCACCTACCGTCATCCCGTAGCGGGAGGCTTTCTCCCGGTTGATATCGATATCGATGTAGCGCCCGCCCTCAAGTCGCTCAGCCAGGACAGACACCACGCCAGGCACGGTTTTGGCTACCGCCTCGATACTCTGCGCCGTCGCGTCGATATCGGACAGAACAGTCCCGGACACTTTGATACCTATCGGGCTTTTGATCCCGGTTGAGAGCATATCAATACGGTTACGGATAGGCGGCACCCAGAGGTTTGCCAGACCCGGTAAACGGACTGTCCTGTCGAGTTCATCAATAATCTTGTCAATTGTCATGCCGGGACGCCACTGATCCTCAGGTTTGAGCTGGATCGTGGTTTCCACCATTTCGAGCGGCGCGGAATCCGTTGCGGTCTCTGCTTTACCGGTCTTGCCAAATACAGAAGCCACTTCAGGAACGCTTTTGATTAACTTGTCTGTTGTCTGCAGGAGCGCTGCAGCTTCTGCCGGAGAGACGCCAGGCAAGGTCGACGGCATATACAGCAGATCGCCCTCGTTAATCTTCGGCAGAAATTCACCGCCCACCTGACTCAGTGGCCAGATAACCGTGAAAATGGACAAGGCCGCAACCAGCAGGGTTGTTTTTGGCCAGTGGAGGACCCGCAGCAGCAAAGGATGATACGCTTTGATCAGCACCCGGTTCAGGGGGTTACTTGTCTCGGCAGGAATTTTCCCCCGGATCCAGAATCCCATCAGAATAGGAATGACGATGATGGCCAGTGCGGCCGCTCCCGCCATGGAGTACGTTTTCGTGAATGCCAGCGGGCCAAACAGACGACCTTCCTGCCCTTCCAGGGTAAAGATAGGAATAAAGGACAGGGTGATGATCAGCAGGCTAATGAACAACGCGGGTCCCACTTCCACGGAGGCGTCGGTAATCACCTTCCAGCGGGTGGCGTTGTCAATCTGCTCACCCGGATGCTGATGATCCCACTCCTCAAGCCGTTTGTGCGCATTTTCAATCATCACAATGGCGGCATCCACCATCGCACCGACGGCAATCGCTATCCCTCCCAGCGACATGATATTGGCGTTCAGTCCCTGGAAGTGCATGACGATAAAGGCGATACACAGGCCAAGCGGCAGAGAGATAATCGCCACCAGGGCAGAACGTACGTGCCACAGGAACAGAGCACAGACGATGGCCACCACGATAAACTCTTCCAGAAGTTTGGAACTGAGGTTATCAATCGCCCGGTCGATTAACTGGCTGCGATCGTAGGTGGTCACGATTTCAACGCCTTCCGGCAGGCTGGCCTTCAGCGTCTCCAGTTTATCCCTCACTGCCGTGATAACGTCGCGCGCATTTTTACCCGACCGCAGGATCACCACGCCGCCAGCGACTTCTCCCTGGCCGTTCAGCTCGGCAATACCACGCCTCATTTCGGGCCCGGTCTGCACGCGGGCAACATCCCGCAGATAAACCGGCACGCCGTTCTCACCTGTTTTCAGGACGATGTTATTAAAATCATCAATGCTCTGAAGATAACCGCTGGCACGGACCATATACTCCGCTTCGGCCATTTCAACGGATGAGCCACCGGCCTCCTGGTTAGACGATTCAAGTGCCTGTTTCACTTCGGGCAGGCTGATACCGTACTGGGACAGTTTTACCGGATTGACCTGAATCTGGTACTGTTTCACCACGCCGCCAACCGAAGCGACCTCAGCCACGTTCGGGATGGTTTTCAGCTCAAATTTCAGGAACCAGTCCTGCAGAGAGCGCAGTTCTGAAAGGTCGTGTTTTCCGTTGCGATCGACAAGGGCATATTCAAATATCCAGCCCACTCCCGTGGCGTCCGGGCCGATTTCAGAGCTCACACCCGCAGGCAGTTTGCCCTGAACCTGATTCAGGTATTCCAGCACGCGCGAACGGGCCCAGTACAGATCGGTGCCGTCTTCAAAAATGACATACACATACGAATCACCGAACTGTGAAAAGCCACGCACGGTTTTTGCGCCAGGTACGGACAGCATGGTGGTGGTAAGCGGATAGGTGACCTGGTTTTCTACAATCTGCGGGGCCTGTCCGGGATAGCTGGTTTTAATAATGACCTGCACATCTGACAGGTCAGGCAGCGCATCGACCGGCGTGTTAATTATCGTCCATGTGCCCCAGATGCTGAGAAACAGTGCGCCCATCATGACCAGGAAACGGTTGGCGACAGAGCGCCGGATAATCCATTCAATCATCGTCGTCTCCTCAGTGCCCTGAATGCATATTTACAGGCTGCTCAGACATTGCTGGCATACTGTTTTCTGTTTTTTCAGGGTGGCGCATACGTTCCAGCGCGCCCGTAATATTGGCTTCGGAGTCAATGAGGAACAGGCCACTGACCACCACGGTATCGCCTTCATTCAGGCCGGAGCCAATGCCGGACTGTTGCTGTGATTCATGCAGAACGTGGATCTGTTTCGGCACAAACTTGCCTTCATCATCAACAGTAATCACGCGCTGTTCTTTGCCGGTATCGATAACGGCCTGGCTTGGTATCAGCAGCATCTCCTGGCTCTTGGTATTCAGTTTCAGATAGGCATTCATGCCCGGCTTGAGAAACTCATCCTTATTAGAAACCTGGAGACGGACCTGAAGCGTACGGGTTGTCTGATCCACGCTGGGAAGAATGTTCCATTTTTCGACATGGAATGTTTTATCCGGATAAGCCGGTACCGAAATTTCAAACTGCGACGTATCTTTCAGCAGATATGCGATAGATTCTGGCACTGCAGCGCTGATCCAGACCGGGTCCATCCCCTGAATCTGAGCCACTACTTTATCTTTCGAAATATTCATTCCGGTGCGCAGGTCAAACGCAGTAATGACACCATCAATAGGTGCTTTAATGGTAAAACGGGTCTGGATTGTGCGGGTTGAACGCAGCCTTTGAATATCCTCTTCCGGCATACCAGCTAGACGAAGTCGCTCCAGAACCCCTTTTATCTGGGTTGACGTACCGCCTGTACCGGATAACAGCAGGAACTCACTTTGTGCCTCAACCCATTCAGGAATGGTGATATCGATAAGCGGAGTGCCTTTCTTCACATGATCGCCAATCGTCAGGGGATACACTTTTTCGACGAAACCGTCAGAGCGCGCCTGCACAATGACAAACTGATACTCGTTGTAACTGACATTAGCCGGGATTGTCTGAGAATAATTCAGCATTCCTCGCGTGACTTTTTGCGTTTTTAATCCCAGATTCTGAACCTGCGTTGGATCGATACGGATCCCGCCACTGCTTTTATCGCCGCTTTCATCAGCATATTTTGGCACCAGGTCCATATCCATAAAGGGAGATTTTCCGGGTTTATCAAATTTGGTATCCGGTTTCATCGGGTCATACCAGAAAAGTACCTTTCGCTCCGGTGCCTTTTGTTCGGTTTGTACTGTTTTTTGTGATGAGTTTACATACTGCCAGGCAGTAACCGATATCAGCCCTCCTGCTATGAGGCTGCTGATAATTATTGCAGCATATTTTATCTTTAAAGAAGCCATACAATTTCTCGCTGAAAAATCAAAACACCTGGCATATGCGCCCGATCATTCATTCACAGTAATCCCTTAATGAATGTTCAGGCGCACTGGATGTATTCGCTCCGGACTGATAATCAGGATTGCGTAACGTTAATGCTTTTGAGTAAGGAGATATTGCCCTGCTGAATAAACGAGAAATCGACATGGTTGCCGGTTTTCAGGGCATTGATAGCGTCGTCTGCATTAACAAAAGTGAAGCGCATGGTCATTGCAGGCCAGCCCACAGCAGGGATTGCTTCGTGCGAAATGGTAATCTTTTTACTATTCATATCAATGTCTTTAACGACACCGGTGCCCTTGATAACCTGCTGTACCGAAGCATCACTGGCAGCATTCATATCGCCATGCTGATGTGTTTCAGCATGAAGACCGGCAGAAAACATGACAGAGAAGGCACCAAATAAAACGGCTTTAAGTGAATTACGCATTTTTAATTTCCTGATTAATTAAATAAATTTACTCTACCCAACCGCCACCCAGCGCGGTAAACAGATTAATTTCGTTAACCTGTCGGGAATAGGTAAGATCGAGAATGGTTTGCTGCGTAGCGAAGAGGGAACGTTCTGCATCCAGCACTTCGATGTAACTGACAGCACCACTTGCATATAATCCTCTGGCACGCTGGAGAGTTATCTGAAGTGAATCAAGATAACGCTGCTGTGACTCAAGTTGCTGGCTAAGGCTGTCGCGCAGCGCAAGCGTGTCGGAAACATCCTTAAAGGCTGACTGAATTTTTTGTTCGTAATTAACCACCGATTGTTGCTGGCGAATTTCAGCCAGCTTCAGATTGGCTTTATTCCTGCCAGCATTAAAAATAGGAATTTCAATTTTAGGGATAAAATTCCACATTCCACTTCCTGACGTAAACAGGCTTGACAGCTCCGTACTGCTTGCGGAAAGACCACTGGTCAGGGTAATGGAGGGGAAAAAGGCCGCTCGCGCTGCGCCAATATTGGCATCAGCCGCTTTCAGCTGATATTCCGCTTCCATAATATCCGGTCGCTGCAGCAAAATTTGTGAAGATAGATTTGGTGGCAATTTTACTGGTGCGATCTCCCCGCCTTTCATCCCTTTTTCTGACGGAAGTGCGCGGTACGTTCCCAGCACCAGTTGCAGGGCATTGTTTGCCTGAGCCAGATCGCCTTCTCGTTTGGCTATTTCGGCGCGGGTACTTTCGATTTGTCCTCTCGCCTGTTCAAGTGCCAGAACGTTCGTACTCCCGGTCACGAGCTGTTGCTCAACGAAAGCATAGGACTGTTCATAATTTTTCAGCGTTTCCCGCGCAATACGGAGTTGTTCGTACGCCAGTTGCTGGCTGAAATAGCTCTGTGAAACGTTGGAGACCAGCAGGATGTGTACGGCCCGACGGGCTTCTTCGCTGGCAAAGTAGTTCTGGCGGTCAGCATCACTCATGTTCTTAAGTTTGCCGAAAAAATCGAGCTCATAGCTGAGCTCCAGTCTCGCGTCGTACTCCTGTGTGGTCGGCTTGTCACCTTTCAGACCACCGCTGTATGTTATCCCGGATGAGGCATTCAGCTGGGGGTAACGATCTGCATCCGTGACGTTGAACTGGACTCGGGCCTCTTCAACCTTCAGGGCAGCCATTCTCAAATCACGGTTATTAGTCAGAGCTTCACCGATCAACCGGGTAACCTGGGGATCGACAAAAAAGTTACGCCAGCCCGTATCCTGATAGCCATTTACCGCTGGCGTCAGGCTGTTATGGGACAGTGAAAACTGCTGGGGTACCGGTGCTGCGGGCCGCTGATATTCAGGCGCAAGCGACACGCAGCCTGCCAGGATGAATATCGTGCTAATGCTGAGTAATTTTAATTTGAACATAACGCTTCTCGTCCAGGCAGACCTGGTAAATGGTTCAAATGAAGTCCAGAGTATTGATAGGGGTACTTTACCTAACGCTCTCTGTTTGCCGAGTGACAGGATAATGACAATGTTGTCATTTTTGCTGTAATCCGTTGATAACGATCGTGGGCGCAATAGAATGACATTAGCAGCCAGCCGGGGAGCAAGATGAAAATATTGATCGTCGAAGACGAAATTAAAACAGGTGAATATCTCAGCAAAGGGCTTACAGAGGCAGGGTTCGTAGTGGATCACGCTGATAATGGTCTTACCGGATATCATCTCGCCATGACAGCCGAGTATGATTTAGTCATTCTGGATATCATGCTACCTGATGTGAACGGCTGGGATATCATCCGCATGCTGCGCACTGCCGGAAAGGGTATGCCGGTCTTACTGCTGACAGCCCTCGGCACGATCGAACATAGGGTCAAAGGACTGGAACTGGGTGCGGACGATTATCTGGTTAAACCCTTTGCGTTTGCCGAACTGCTCGCCCGGGTGAGAACCCTTCTGAGGCGGGGAAACACGATGATCACGGAAAGCCAGTTTAAGGTGGCTGACCTCTCGATTGATCTCGTATCCAGAAAAGTCAGTCGCGCCGGAAACCGCATTGTGCTCACCAGTAAAGAGTTCAGCCTGCTGGAATTCTTCATTCGCCATCAGGGAGAGGTTCTTCCCCGCTCCCTGATTGCCTCTCAGGTCTGGGACATGAATTTTGACAGCGACACTAATGCGATCGATGTCGCAGTAAAGCGACTCCGCGCTAAAATAGACAACGATTACGAGACAAAGCTGATCCAGACAGTCCGGGGCGTGGGCTACATGCTGGAGGTCCCGGATGCATAGCAAACCTTCCAGACGCCCTTTCTCACTCGCTCTGCGGCTGACCTTTTTTATCAGCCTGTCCACGATACTGGCTTTTATCGCCTTCACCTGGTTTATGCTGCATTCTGTTGAAAATCATTTTGCCGAGCAGGATGTCAGCGATCTTCAACAAATCAGCACCACACTGAACCGTATACTGCAGTCCCCGGTGGATCCGGATGATAAAAAAATAAGCAAAATAAAGGAATCAATTGCCAGCTACCGCAACGTTGCCCTTTTGCTCCTCAATCCCAGGGGTGAAGTGCTCTTTAGCTCAGCTCAGGGGGCGGCACTACGCCCGGCAGTGAATTCAGCAGATTTTAGCGAGCACAGCCGCGCACGGGATGTCTTTCTCTGGACGGTGGAGGATCCTGCGGGACCGATGGATACCGGGTCCGAAATGAAGATGGAAACATACAGGATTATCGCCTCCTCTGGTCAGGCGATATTTCAGGGCAAACAGCAGAACTATGTCATGCTGACTGGCCTATCCATTAATTTCCATCTCCATTACCTCGATGCGCTGAAAAAGAACCTGATTGCGATTGCCGTCGTGATAAGCCTGTTGATTGTTCTGATCATTCGAATCGCTGTCCGTCAGGGGCACCTGCCCCTTCGTAATGTCAGCAATGCCATTAAAAACATCACCTCCGAGAATCTTGATGCGCGACTGGAACCGACACGCGTTCCCATTGAGCTGGAGCAACTGGTTATCTCGTTCAATCATATGATTGGAAAGATTGAGGATGTCTTTACCCGCCAGGCCAATTTCTCTGCCGATATCGCGCATGAGATCAGAACGCCCATCACCAATCTGGTGACGCAGACTGAAATCGCACTGAGTCAGGATCGAACACAGAGGGAACTTGAGGATGTCCTCTATTCCAGTCTTGAAGAGTATAACCGGATGACCAAAATGGTCAGCGATATGCTGTTCCTGGCACAGGCAGATAATAATCAGCTGATACCTGACAGGGTCATGTTTGACCTCAGAGCGGAAGTCATGAAAGTCTTCGAGTTTTTCGAAGCCTGGGCCGAAGAACGCAATATCACGCTCAAATTTAACGGGATGCCCTGTCTGGTCGAGGGAGATCCACAAATGTTTAGAAGAGCGATCAATAATCTGTTATCCAATGCCCTGCGTTATACCCCTGAGGGACAGGCAATCACCGTCTCAATAAGAAAACAGGGGAGCTTTTTTGACCTTGTGATTGAAAATCCGGGGAAACCAATCCCTGAAGAGCATTTATCAAGGCTGTTTGACCGTTTTTATCGGGTGGATCCGTCCAGACAACGAAAAGGAGAAGGCAGCGGCATCGGTCTTGCGATTGTGAAGTCAATCGTGGAAGCACATCACGGAAGAGTGCATATGGAATCGGATATACGCTCGACACGTTTTATTTTATCCGTACCCAGACTGGAGAAAATGATTCCGGATCCCCAACACTGAGAATAAAGATTTAAATGACAAAGATGTCATTAGCCTGTCATGCAGCAAACAGAAGCCATTCGATATAATTAGTGCAACTTATCAGGAAGGCTGGATTGCTTCATCAATACCCGGCGTCAGAGTACGCCAGGAATGAATATCCAGCCATCTCCCGGAGAAATAAGAACTGCCGAACCTGTTTAAGTTATGAAACTGAAAACACCGGTTGTACTTCCCCGGACATCATTAATTGAGAAATGGAGAGTTATCATGAAAAATATCGTATTAGCATCTTTGCTGGGCTTTGGTTTAATTTCTTCGGCCTGGGCCACTGAAACCGTGAATATCCATGAGCGCGTCAACAATGCACAGGCCCCTGCTCACCAGATGCAGTCTGCTGCGGCTCCTGTCGGGATCCAGGGGACTGCTCCCCGTATGACCGGTATGGACCAGCATGAACAGGCCATTATTGCTCATGTAACCATGACGAACGGATCGGCAGATGCGCACCAGAAAATGGTGGAAAGTCATCAGAAGATGATGGGAAATAACACAGTATCCACGACCGTCCCTTCAACGTCTTACGCGGCGATGGATGAGCATGAAAGAGCAGCGGTTGCCCATGAATTCATGAATAACGGTCAGTCCGGCCCACATCAGGCCATGGCCGAAGCGCACCGCCGCATGATCAATGTAGGCTGAATGCGACTGTAGTATCCGTGCTTTTTACCCTTTCCTTGATAGATTATTCCTTAACCGGATATGTTGTGACATTTTTGCCCCCATCAGGGGGCTTTTTTATATGACTCAGCTACAATTAACCGGTACCTACCTGAAAAGGATTTATTAAATGAAAATCAAAAACACCCTTTTTGTTATATTAATGTTATCCCTGCCAGCAATTTCTGCCGAACATTCGGAAATGAAAATGTCAGATATGCACTCATCGGCATCGTCACAGGAATATATGGCTGGCATGAAAGACATGCATGAAAAAATGATGGCCGCCGTTAATGAGCCCGATCCCGATAAGGCCTTTGCAAAAGGTATGATCGCACACCATGAAGGAGCAATAGCAATGGCTGAGACCGAGCTTAAATACGGAAAAGATCCCGAAATGAGAAAGCTTGCGCAGGACATCATTAAAGCTCAGAAAGGTGAAATCGAGCAGATGAATAAATGGCTTGGCAGTCAAAAATAAAGATTGCAAAAACGCCATGATAAGCGTAATTTTAAATCACTCCCGGGCACGGGATCCTGTTAAACGTTAAATAATTAAAACCCGATTAATTTCGGGTTTTTTATATTCTATACTCCGGTCCTTTGCTGTGGACCGGAATATATGCAGCTGCGATTATTTTAACACATTATCTCGTCATGGAAATAATGTCGCTCAGGATCTCAATCAGTTCAATTCTTTCCTGCGTTCCGTCATGATAGGTTGATCTTGAGATTATTCTTTCCGCTGTCATCTGGGGCCAGAATTTATCAAGCACATTATCGGGTTTCATTCCCACAGCCCGGCCGATTATTTTTTTAGCGTCACAGGTGTCCGTAAACGTGACTGCTACACCGGTAATTTCTTCGATCAGATCCGGGCAGAGATAGTTCTCTATTTCACGTTTGCGCGTGGCGAAGAATACCTTACCGGCTTCCTCCACTTCTTTTTTACGTTTCTGAATGGACAGAACCTGTGCAGGGTCTCCCCCAATATCGGAGTCCAGAAATACGCACCAGGGAAGCCCCAGATCGTTGGCCAGATTTAAGGTAACCCAGTGTTTGACGCTCCCGCATCCTCCTATGAGGACTGGCACAATTTTCACGTCCTCAAGAGAGGCTGGCAGCACACCTGATTGTTTAAATGAACTGGCCGCATGCCTCAGGAAAGTGACATCCGACTTTCCTTCTACCAGAACAATGCCTTTAGCCCTTTCCATACCAGTCTCTGGCAACACCCCCAGGCTTTCAGTTGCTTCCTTCAGCACATCGTCATCCGGCATTTTTACAACGGGTTCACCTGTCTCATTTCTGGTGACATAACGTACTGAATCGCCACGGATAATCTAGACACTTCCGAGCCGTTGATAATACTGTTTTTCATATTCTGTCGGTGACATCTGTTCGCTAGAACCATGCCGACGCTTACTGTTATAAAACATTTCGATGTAATCAAAAATATCACTGCGGGCTTCTTCTCGCGTTCCGTAGATCTTTTTCTTTATCCGTTCACGTTTCAACAACTGGAAAAAACTTTCTGCAACCGCATTATCATGGCAGTTACCGCGACGGCTCATGCTACCCTCCAGGCCGTGTGATTTCAGGAACGACTGCCACTCATGGCTTGTGTACTGACTGCCCTGATCCGAATGAACCAGCACCTGTTTTTCGGGATTACGCCGCCATACAGCCATCAGCAGTGCGTTCAGGACAATGTCCTTTGTCATCCGGGATTGCATGGACCAGCCGATAATTTTGCGTGAGAACAGATCAACAACAACGGCAAGATACAGCCAGCCTTCGTGGGTCCTGATGTAGGTTATGTCCGTTACCCAACGCTCATCAGGAGCATCCGGATTGAACTGTCGCTGGAGCCTGTTGGGTGACACGATACTGGCCTCGCCTTTACGTGCCCGCGGGCTTCGGTATCCGACCTGAGCCTTTATTCCGACACGTTTCATCAGTCTCCAGACTCTGTTTACTCCGCACTGTTGCCCGCTGTCACGCAGATCCAGATGGATTTTGCGATAACCATAGACGCATCCCAATTCCAGCCAGAACTGTTTAATCTGTCCTGTCAGTCTCAGGTCTGCCTGATGGCGTTGTGAATGCGGCTGCTGAAGCCAGGCGTAAAAACCACTGGGATGAACATCCAGCACCCGACAGAGCAGGCGAACAGGCCAGCAACAGGAGTTGTCACGGATAAAGGCGTACCTCAGTCGGACAGCTTTGCGAAGTACGCCGCAGCTTTTTTTAATATGTCCCGTTCGTCGGTAACCCGTTTCAGCTCTTTCTGGAGACGGCGGATCTCGGCCTGAGCATCTGACTGTTCTTTATTAGTGGAAGAATCCGGACCGTACTTCTTTATCCAGGCATAAAGGCTGTGGGTGGTGATATCGAGACGTGTTGCAACGCTGGCAACAGAATAACCGCGATCAACAACCTGTTTGACTGCTTCAGTTTTAAACTCTTCGGGATAACGCTTACCGCTCATGGGCACCTCTCTTTAAGCCATCTTAAATGACTCTGAGGTGTCTGTTAAACCCATGGCGATTCAATATCCGTTTCCAGAGGTTAAACGGATTTACCACCCGAAGGTATCCTCTCTCAGGCTGCGAGGATTTTCCGGTCACCCGAAGGTGTTTCTCTCAGACCGGTGAAACGTTAGCTGCTAGTCACCCGAAGGCGCTCCTCTCAGACTGCCGGAGCATTAGCTGGTTGCATGTAGCAACAAGTAAGCCTGTCTATTTTCAGAGCAAATAGTGATTATGTCAACCTGGGTATCAAATGGGTATACCTATTAAATACTATCCAGTTTATTGGTAGAATATAAATAAGTTACCACTTAAATGATACCGATTGGAATGTGACTATTTTAATGTTACTTCCGGAGGAACTTTGTTTATATTTGGATATCTTCGTGCTTCAACTCAGGAACAGGATGCACTGCGTGCAAAATCGAGGCTCAAGGACTTTGCTCAACAACACAATCATCGCATTGCTGGCTGGTATGTTGAAAATGCTTCAGGCGCAGCATTGCACCGACCGGAACTGATGAGACTGCTTCAGGATACAGAGCCAGGGGATGCGATACTTATAGAACAAGTAGATCGGCTTTCACGCCTGGATGATAATGGCTGGGAATCTTTAAAAAAGATGATTAATGAGAAATCGCTTTCAATAATAAGCCTTGATTTGCCTACAAGTCACATTGCCCTGTCCACACCATCAGCTTATGACTTTACTCATAGTATGCTCCGGGCAGTGAATAATATGATGCTGGACATGTTAGCTGCTATCGCCCGTAAAGATTATGAAGATCGTCGCAGAAGGCAGATGGAAGGAATTACAGCCGCCAAGGAAAAAGGGAAATACAGGGGGAGGCTAGCAGATAAGGAAAAACATGAGTTAATTAGAACGCTTCGCAAGAAAAACGGAAAATCAATAAATGAAACGGCAAGGCTCGCCGGCGTTTCACGCATGACAGTTATTCGAGCATGTAAAGATACGGATTGAAATTTAGAAAAGCCACAGCCCTGAATGAGCTGTGGCGCTACGTCCTGAAAATTCAGTAAAGAAACAACTTATTCTGTTTCACCGCGAAAATAAACTTGTTTAATATAACGACCACGGCCATCTCCATGCCCCAAATCCATCGATACTAATGCTTCAGCTTCGTCGCGGCTCATTCCATTTTTAATATGATGATTTACAGCATCACGTGAATAAGCGTAACGCAAACTATGCGGGGCATTTTTACCATTCATCCCTGCCTCTCGTACAATATTTCGGTAACGATCTATTGCAGTATGCAGAGAAGGTTTATCAATCAGTTTTCCGTTATGTTCACTGACATAATGAATTGCCTTATCAAGAATTGATAAAACTTTTTCACGATTGAAAACTGTTGTTTCTCTCGGCCGCCCGCCTTTAGTCCCGAAAACAACACGGACACGCTCATTATTGTTAATCAATGACTGCTTCCATGTTTTTAACGACTTTGCGGACTGCACGGTTTCTTCTGTTCTCAATCCAAGGTATCTTGAAAGTTGTACCGCGAGCGCAACACCTTCATCTTTTTTAAGCGCAAAATTCACAACCGCATTAAGTTTTTCATCTGTAATAGGAAGTTTAGTGCCATCCCGGTTAGCACCAGAAATTCCCAGGGCCTGATTACTCAGGCTGGTATGATTGGGATCGGCCAGTTTATTTCTTCCTGCTGATAATAAAACAGAGCGGATAGCAGACATCTCATTCTGTAACGTCCTGAGAGACAAACTGTCTGCCTTCCTGCTCTCAATATATTTTTCAATATGGGAAGTTTTGATATGTTTTACGTCCCTAATCTGAATATTCAGTTCAGACAGACGTTCAGAAAAACGTTCTGCAATTCTTGAGCGGTCAGCCACAGTTTTATAACTTCCCCTTCCCTGACGAGCAAGTGTGACAAGTTGTTTGCACAGCTGTTTACTGAATCTGGACATTCCTATATCTCCACAGGGATACACGTCCCTCGGCTTGTAAATAAGCGGACGGATCTGTACCCCAGTAATTCATCCCCGACGACACGGTTGCTTTTGCGCTTCCTGCGTCTCAACTGGTATCTGTGCATCGGGGCGGCGAATTGTTGAGTTCTTGCGAGGCACCCCAGATCTCTGATCTGTTTGCTGCTTATGCAGAGCTGACTTACGTCAAGCTGCCTCCAACACTACTGTTCGTAGTGTCGCCATCGATACCGAGTCGATTTCCTCCTTACTGATAATTGAACGTTCAGACGGCCTTCCGTCGTGCTTACGTTGATGTAAAAGTGAGTTTAATACCGTACTAACACGGACTACATGTTGGTCAGATGGTAGTAAAACGTTGAAAACCACGTCGTACGTGGGTTGAGACGTTATGCGCTGCGCGCGTCACTTGGTAGTGTCTTCGCCACTTCACAAGTGACGCCGCGCAGCTTCGTGCTCCTAATGCAACTCCGTAAGCGGCCAAATGTGCCAAATGGCCTTATCCGTCGATGCAAAAGTCGTACGAAACTCAGGGCGTATCCCTGGCAAGAATCATAACGTAGTGAAAGATCAGAGCCTGATTCAGCTCCTTTAATGACAATTCAACATCAGGAAGATGTGAATCATTGAGGCGTTAGCCGGCCAGTTTTTGGTCGGTGACCTTATCCACATTAGTGGCCCCCGTTTTCAAAGGTTAAACGGGTTTACCGCCATAAGGCGTCCCTCTCAGGTATGTGGGACATTAGCTGGCAGTCACCCGAAGGCGCTTCTCTCAGACCGCTGAAGCATTAGCTGGTAACCGCCCGAAGGCACCCCTCTCAGGTTACAGGGGTTTTGGATGGTCGCCGTAGCGACTTCTAATGCACTGGTGATGTTAGCAACGCCTCAGATGATCGTCAACTTTCTTATATTATTCATTGTTAGGGTCTGCATATATCACCATTCCAACAGACATTAGATCCTCAACGTCATTAGCAAGAAAAGGTATAAAAGATTTGCTTTGAATTTTTTCTACTATACCTTGCCCAACGACTATAGGTACGTATTGATAGCCAGGAAAAATATCATTTGGCTTACCTACCAGCACACCTCCAGTATATTCATGGCAATCAGGAAATACATTTGAAAGAGTACTCAGATATGAAATATCAATCAAATGACCAGTATCTGTTGTATACCAGGCATGAAGATTTAGAGCAGGCGTCTCAGAAAAATCTTCGGGCTGAAATCCCTTGTTGGACCATTTTTCAAATTCATCATATGTGGGATTATAAAGCCATTTATCTCCCTTCCATAATTGACCGACTGTCGTCCAAATTTTACAGCCAAGTGCGGATTCAAAATATGGCTGAAGGAAATGACACCACTTGAGACATTGCCCTGCTGAAAAAGAGAAGCTATCCACTTCTGCTTCATGACACACTTTTGCCATCATATTATGATAATCCAATTCACCATCCTTCAAATCCGTTATTGAACCTTCATTAAAGCCCAGCCCTTTTGTAAATTTTAATGCATGCTCAAAGTTGGCTCTGTAATCCAGAGTTTCGTCACACTCTATAATTCGGCCTTTATATTTATTATGGAAATAGGACAAGAGATTAAACACACTTACTCCTTATAGATTTATGAGTGCGGATATAGCAATATCCACACCCTTAATAATTAGTTACTTCCCTTCAGCTACATTCTTAATATTTTGCATTAAATCCTGCAAGCCGCTACTTGCGAGTCTTTGCTTTGAAGAAGAACTGTACGTTATATGAATACGACTACCTGACCCATTTTTTTCTAGCTCAATAGTTAGGTGATCATCATAGTCGCCCCAATCTGAGCCCATTTTATAATAACTTCCAGTCATCGCATCCCATTCCTGATTACTATCGGTAATTGCGCTGGCAGTCCATTCGCCATCGTTATTTTTTTCTCTAATTGATCTCAGTTCATCATTAGAGATAAACTTAAACTTCCTTTTAATTCTTGCTGCTGCAGTATCAACATCTACTGGTACAGTATAACTTTTAGAGGTCGATTCTTTTTTTTCTGAAGGAGATACTTTCATACGCTGCTCATCATTTCCTGAGGAGTTACCTCTCAGGGAATTCATTATTCCTGAGGCACCATCACTGATTTTCTGGTTTGTAGTTGCTATATCATTCATACTACAAGCTGTTACGAGAACAGGTAGTATTAAAATAGTATATAGACCCTTCATATTCCTTTTTTCTCCCTATTTTTACCGTGAAAATAACAGCTTTAGTACGACTTACTATTCCGTCACATTGTAACAGACTGTAAAACCCTGCCGTATTGTATAATGAAAGTCAATGATGAGGTATACCAAATGGCTGGGCGTAAAAAGGAAGCTCACTTCACTTTAATTATATCACTTAGCTTAGTCGTGAAGGCGGGGGAAAGCCTTTCTCTGCGCATCTTCCAGCCCATAGATGCATCTTTAATACCTTGCCCTGCAAACCAAACAGAGCCTTTGCCTGAATGGTTAATGCTGTCTATTAATGTCATCAGCTCTTCGCTGTTACGATGAGGCTGAAAGTCATCAAAAAGGGTCAATTGAGATACGGCAGCGCTTCGGAAATCAGTGAGCATCACGCCAGCACGATGATAACGGTGCCCTGGTACAAATATCGTATCAAATGCCTTTATAGCCGCGTTAATGATATCCCGTGAATCCTGAGCGGGTACAGCAAGCTCTGTTACCGCCTGATTCTTATAAAACACCTCATTTTCTGAGAAAGGGCTGGTACTGATGAAAACTGCTACCCGTTTACAAAATTGATGCTCTGCACGGAGTTTTTCTGCTGCACGTTCAGCATGAGCGCAAATGGCCTGATGCAGGCTGACTTCGTCCGACGGTTTTTCTCCAAAAGATCGGGAGCATATGATTTGTTCTTTTGGGGCAGTAAATTCTTCTAAACCGAGGCAAGGAATACCGTTCAGCTCTCTGACCGTGCGCTCAACAACTACTGAGAACTGTTTACGAATGAATGAAGGCGACAGCTCAGCCAGCTGAAGTGCATTGTTAATGCCCATAAACTGTAATTTTTTACCCAGCCGCCGTCCTATACCCCAGACCTCCTCAACTGGTACTAAAGCCATTAACTTACGCTGACGCTGTCTGTCACTGAGATCTACCACACCTCGCGTTGCGGGCCAGCGCTTACTTGCATACTGAGCCAGTTTGGCGAGCGTTTTTGTAGGGCCTATTCCCACTCCCACAGTCAGATGTGTTCTTCGCTTAATCTGATCACGTATCTGATGGCCAAACACCTCAAGCGATAACAGATTACGCATACCCGTAAGATCACAAAAAGCTTCATCGATACTGTAAATTTCCACACGCGGAGTCAGTAACTGCAAAATAGTCATCACTCTGTCTGACATATCAGCATTTATGTGGAATACAATTTCAACAGCTTAATTAGTAACCGACTCAAAGCACGCGCGCTTTAGGTATGTCAGACCAGCGCGTGGTCCAAGCAGGGCTTAGCATTTCACGTTTCATTTTCCATTCGGTATTAATGCCCTGGCCCGCAAACCATACATTTCCCATTCCGGACTGGTTGATATCATCCAGTACCTTCATCAGCTGTGCGCTATTGGCCCGCGGCTGGTTATCTTCAAACAGATTGAGCTGGCTTACACCGTTTGGAGTGAAGTTATCAAGCATGATACCTGCTTTCATGTACCTTCGACCCTCAAGCCAGATACGGTCAAGTGATCGCATCGCAGATTCAATAATGTCACGCGTGTCCTGTGTTGGCAGCGTCAGTTTCTCACCAGCGCTGTTCCCGTAAAAAACCTCACCGTTTGCGTGTGGCGACGTCCGGATAAACACACCGATGTTGCGACAGTACTGACGTTCCCCGCGCAGTTTTTCCGCTGCGCGCGCAGCGTACTGACACAGCGCCTGCTGCATAGCGACTTTTGAGGTAATTCGCTCGCCGAAGCTGCGGCTACAGACAATCTGCTGTTTTGCCGGTGGCAGCTCTTCGAGCGGAATACATGATTCACCGTTCAGCTCGCGTACGGTGCGCTCCAGCACCACGGAAAAGTTATCGCGAATGAACTTCGGACGCGCGCGTGATAGCTGCAGAGCAGTTTCGATGCCCATAAGGTTGAGTCGTTTACCGATACGCCGTCCCACGCCCCATATTTCCTCAACGGGCTGGTTAGCCAGCAGGGTTTCAGTACGTTTCGGATTACCTGGCGTAAGCGCCAGTACGCCGCGAAACTGCTTCCACTCCTTGCCCGCCCACTGGGCCGATTTTGCCAGTGTTTTGGTCGGCCCCATGCCGATACCGACGGTGAGACCCGTTGTGGTAAAGACATGCGCACGCAGGCGACGGCCAAAAGTTTCGAAGTTCTCACAGCCGTCAATACCGGTGAGATCCAGAAACATCTCATCAATGCTGTACTGCTCGACGCGTGGCGTTATCTCTTCAAGCGCGGTCATTACTCTCTGGCTGAGGCTGTGATAAAGCGCGTAATTGGAGCTGAACACGTGCACCTTTTCCGGATAATCCTGTGTTTTTACCTCAAACCATGGCGCACCCATTTTGATGCCAAGCGCTTTTGCGCCAGCGGAGCGTGCAATGACGCATCCGTCGTTGTTGCTGAGCACTAGCACAGGTCTGCCACGCAGGTCCGGGCGGAACAGCGTCTCGCAGCTGGCATAGAATGAATTAACGTCAGCCAGGCCGAACATGGACATCATGATCTCCGCCGTGTGTAGATAACCCGCACATATCAGTTTCTCCGGCGCGGAGTGTGCACGAAGTGCGCCACTACGCCGAAAATTTCCAGGGTATCCGGGTCTGGGATAATAACAGGATAGGCGGGATTCATCGGCTGCAATACCGGCCCTTTCTGGGTAATAAGAAGGCGCTTGACCGTAAATTCGCCGTACAGTACAGCGATAACCACGTCGCCGTGCTCAGGCCTGAGTGCCCGATCGACTATCAGCAGATCGCCGTCGTAAAGTCCTATATCCTGCATGCTGTTGCCCTGTGCGCGCAGGAAAAAGGTGCTTGCCCTGTGGGCTATTAGATATTCGTTTAAGTCGAGTTCCTGCTCCGCATAGTCCTGGCAAGGAGAGGGAAAACCGCAGGGTACGCGTTCCAGGAAAAGGGGCCTGTAGCTGGGCGGCGGATTATCCGCCGGGTGCATCAACTCAAAGGCGTGAAACATAGCAAAAATCCCTGTCAAAATGCTGTACGTATTTACAGTAGTATTGTCTGACTTTACGGACGAAGCAAGAAGCGTGGGGCGACACAAATATCATTAAAATAATGGACTATTGATTTATTTGAATTTATAGCGGAACGACAGCTCGTAAAACAAGCAGCTATCAGGACTTTCTGTGTCAGGGCATGTTAAAAATTTATTTTGATTCAGGAAAGATCTTACTTAGTCTGTTCAGTACTTCACTTATGCCCCTGCTGACAATCCGATCCTCCCGCATCACTGTCCCCAGAGTCCGGTGAAGCGATGGCGTTACTGAGTAAAGACTGAGACCCTGCCTTTCTTCATGACTTGCAACGGACATACGGGGAACGATGCTGTAACCCAGGCCGGAACGAACCATCCTTTTAATGGCTTCAATACTGCCAAGCTCCATAACCGGGCTGACAGTATGCCCTGCATCGCTGAACCATCCGTCAATCAGATCGCGTGTGGCACTTCCGGGTTCAAATACAATCAGCGGCAGTGGCAAAAGGGTATCAGGAGACAGCGGTTTTGCACTCTGCTCCGAGGTGTCCTTTTCCATGATTACAACAAACTCATCCGTACCCAGCGGGCTGACACTCAGGCATTTACCGGCTGCCGGCAGCGTTACCAGACCAATATCTATACGGTTTTCCTCCACTCCCCGTACAATATCTGAAGTATTGCCTGTGCGTACATCCACCTTCAGCAGGGGATGGGTCTGTCGAAGTTGCTGCAGTAAGTGAGGTAGCAGATGGATACAGGCTGTTGCGCCTGTGCCGACAGTAACGGTGCCGGTTATTTCGTCTGAATGCAGGGAAACCGCTTCAACCGCTCCGCTTACCACCGCATCAATTTTCATGCAGTGTTCAGCGAGAGTCAAACCGGCAGTCGTTGGTCTTACTCCCCGGCTGGTTCGCTCAATAAGCCTGACCTTAAGCGTCTGCTCCAGCTGTCTTATCTGCAGGCTCACTGCCGGTTGCGACAAGCCAAGTACTTCTGCCGCCCCCGAGAAACTGCCCCGGCTGATGACCAGCCTGAAGGTAGCCAGATGATCGAGGTTCAGTGTTGCCATGCCAAAGTTTTCCTCATAACGCTGATAAGCCCTGCTGCCTGTCTGAAATGATTCATCCGGGTTAGTCTCTGTTTCTGATCTGAAAGGGAGCTGTACTGATGGAAATAACCGAAGCAGATGAACGACATATTCCCGCTATACAACAGATTTATGCTTATCACGTATTACACGGCACCGCCACTTTTGAAACCGAACCGCCGGGTGAGGCTGAAATGGCAGCCCGGCTGAAAAAGGTACATGCAGCAGGACTGCCCTGGTTGGTGGCGGTTGACGGAGGAATTGTTCGAGGATACTGCTATTTGTCTCTATACCGGGAACGGTGCGCCTATCGCTTTACTCTGGAAGACTCTGTATATGTTGATGCCACGTATCAGGGGCGGGGCATTGGAAAAATGCTGCTATCCCGTGCAGTAGGATGGGCAGAAGCCCGTGGTTTTCGGCAACTTGTAGCGGTGGTGGGGAACAGTGAAAATACTGCCTCCCTTGCTCTTCACCGCGCTGCAGGCTTCAGCATCACTGGCACCCTCAGGTCTGTAGGATTCAAGCATGGGCGCTGGCTCGATACGGTTATCCTGCAGCGTACGCTCGGGCATGGCGACGCTACGCTTCCGGAAAGTACAGAATGACACAAGGATATCTGACAGGCCGCACCATTTTCTGCATCGGCATGACGCAGCTTATCAACTGGGGTATTACGTTCTACATGCCGGGTGTCTTCGGAGCCGCCATCATGGCGGAAACAGGCTGGTCTTCCGGTGAGACATTCTCCGGCCTGAGCGTTGCCATGCTCGTTATGGGGCTGGTTTCACCGCTTATCGGTCCCGTAATGGCCCGTACCGGTGGACGCACCCTGATGATGGCGGGAACTTTGGCTATAACCATCGGGTGTTTTCTGATGGCGTTTACCTATTCAACATTAGCGTGGGATGCCGTCTGGATCCTGACAGGCGCGGGCATGCGGCTTGCTCTGTATGACGCCGCTTTTGCCATGCTTGTGGAAACCGCAGGCGCAGAGGCTCGCAAGGCAATCTCTCTGGTCACCCTGCTGGGCGGTCTCGCGTCGGCCGCTTTCTGGCCTGCTGGCGCAGCGCTTCTTCACGTCACCGACTGGCGGCATGCCGTCATCATTTATGGCTGTGCGGGCCTGCTGAGCCTGTTTTTTTTAACTGCCGTTCCGGCAGGCAGTCGGGTAAAACTTCCCGTAACAGGGCGATCCGGCCATTCGGCTGACGCAACAGCAACATCAGAGGACACAAAAGCACTCATCAGCGGCCTGTGGTATGCCACTCTGATAGCGTTGATAAGCTTTGTCTCCACCGGCGTGTCCACACATTTTCCCCGGATACTGGCCTCTTATGGCGTGCCTGCTCTGGCTGGCATGCTGTGGGGAGTGGGGCAGTTAGGTGCCCGTCTGCTGGGTGTAGTTTCAGGTGCACGAATCTCCGCGATACGCCTGAACCTTATAACCGGTATCCTGCTTCCCCTCTGTTTTCTGACCGGCCTTGCAGGCAGCATTACTCCTGTGGCTACAGCCTTTTTCGTTCTGGGCTATGGGGCCGTAAACGGACTGAATACGATCGTGAAGGCCGTACTTCCTCTTGTGCTGTTTGATCCGCAGCAGTACGCCCGCAAAACAGGAATACTGATGTCGCCGGCATTTTTTCTCGCGGCACTGGCTCCGTCTGCGTATGCCATACTGCTGGAGCGCTACGGTATACCCGGCACGCTGCTTTTTTCCTTCATCCTGACCCTGATCATTACGGCGATTTCTGTGGTCCTCTGGCAGCGTCATTCTGGCTCTGTTGTGCAGAACCGGGACCATGGAGCATCTACCCTTCACGAAAAAAATGTTTGACGGCTTCCATATTTCTATTATTCTGGAAATATAGTTAAAGGAGGCCGCATGGATTTACACACCGCAGCAAACGCACTTCGAGAACTGGGCCACCCGACACGTCTCCGCATATACCGGGAGCTGGTCAGGGCTGGTCATGAAGGCCTGCCGGTTGGCGAACTGCAGAAGCACCTTGAGATTCCTGCCTCCACGCTCAGCCATCATCTTTCAGCGCTGATGTCCGCTGGACTCATAAGCCAGGAACGGCAGAGTCGTACCTTGTTCTGCAGACCTTGCTATGCGCAGCTTGAGCAGCTGATGGCTTTTCTCACTGAAGAGTGCTGCGCCGGTGGCAGTAGCTGCAGCCTGTCTACCGAGATTTCCCATAAAGAGACTCCATTGTGAATAACGTGAATGATGCCCTGAACAATATCGATCTGACACTCCTGGATACGCCCCTTTCGGAAGAGAAATTAAAGGCCGAAGAGGTGGCGCATCCGCCCCGCATACTGATGCTCTACGGTTCGCTTCGGGAGCGCTCTTACAGCCGACTCACCACGGAAGAGGCCGCACGGCTGCTGACGGCCATGGGCGCGGAGGTGAAGTTATTCAATCCGTCCGGCCTGCCGCTGCCGGATGATGTACCTGAGACGCATCCGAAGGTCGCAGAGCTGCGCCAGCTAGTGCTCTGGTCTGAAGGGATGGTCTGGTGCTCTCCTGAGCGTCACGGTGCCATGACCGGCATCATGAAGACGCAGATTGACTGGATACCGCTGACGTCCGGGGCGGTCCGGCCCTCGCAGGGGAAAACCCTTGCTGTCATGCAGGTCAGCGGAGGCTCACAGTCTTTCAACGCCGTAAACCAGATGCGTATTCTTGGGCGCTGGATGCGGATGATCACTATCCCGAACCAGTCATCCGTTGCAAAAGCCTGGGCCGAGTTTGATGAGGACGGCCGCATGAAGCCTTCTCCGTATTATGACCGCATAGTGGACGTCATGGAGGAACTGATGAAGTTCACCCTGCTGACGCGCGGTCGTAATGGTTATCTCACCGACCGCTACAGCGAAAGGAAGGAGAGTGCTGCGCAGCTCTCTGAGCGGGTAAACCAGCGCAGCATATAAAAAAGCCGGCATCTGCCGGCTTTTTCACATTTTCCCTGTCACAGCCAAGGGAAACATCAGTGGCTGACGCGATTCCCTTGCTCATCAATGACTGCTTCGCCGTCCTCTTTGGTAAACGCTCCCTTCTGCGGGTCCGGCAGTATGCCCAGAACCACTTCGGAGGGGCGGCAGAGCTTCGTTCCCAGCGGCGTCACCACCACCGGACGATTAATGAGGATCGGATGAGCCAGCATCGCATCGAGCAGTTCTTCATCGCTGAACCGGTCTTCAGCCAGGCCGAGCTGCTCGTAGGGATCGGTATTTTTACGCAGCAGGGCACGCACGCTAATGTCCATGTCCGTAATCAGCTTTTTCAGCTCGTCGCGCGACGGCGGTGTTTCCAGATACAGAATCACCGTGGGCTCGGTGCCGCTGTTGCGGATAAGCGCCAGGGTATTGCGGGACGTCCCGCAGGCCGGATTGTGATAAATGGTAATGTCAGTCATGAGCGTTACTCCATAAAGGCGCTGCACAGGCACAGCTCCGGGGTTAAGGTTAAACAGACAGGCGCAGGGCCAGCGCAGCCAGCGTCACAAACAGTACCGGCAGGGTCATCACGATGCCCACGCGGAAGTAGTAGCCCCAGCTGACGGTTATGTTTTTCTGTGCCAGGACGTGCAGCCACAGCAGGGTAGCGAGGCTACCGATAGGGGTGATTTTCGGACCGAGGTCGCAGCCGATGATGTTGGCGTAAATCATCGCCTCCTTCACCACGCCCTGAGCGGTGCTGCCGTCAATGGAGAGCGCGCCAACCAGCACGGTAGGCATGTTGTTCATGACTGATGAAAGCGCCGCCGTCAGAAAGCCGGTGCCGAGCGTTGCGCCCCAGACGCCATGCTCGGCAAACCGGTTCAGGGCGGCAGAAAGGTAATCAGTTAGCCCGGCATTGCGTAGTCCGTATACCACCAGGTACATGCCCAGCGAGAAGATAACGATCTGCCAGGGCGCACCTTTCAGTACCTTTCCGGTATCAATCACATTGCCTTTCCGGGCTACCAGCCAGAGAATAAACGCCGCCACCGCGGCCACAAGGCTGACCGGCACGCCGAGTGGTTCGAGGGCAAAGAAGCCGATCAGCAGCAGGATGAGAACAATCCAGCCGGTTTTAAAGGTACGCGCATCGCGAATGGCCTCACGCGGCGCCTTCAGCTTCGCCAGGTCGTAAGTGTCCGGGATGTCCCTGCGGAAAAACAGGTGCAGCATCACCAGCGTGGCGGCCACGGACGCGATATTCACCGGCACCATCACCGAGGCATACTCGCTGAAACCCAGTTTAAAGAAGTCTGCCGTGACGATGTTGACCAGGTTTGACACGATGAGCGGCAGGCTGGAGGTATCGGCGATAAACCCGGCCGCCATCACAAACGCCAGCGTGGCCCCGGGGCTGAAGCCCAGCGCCAGCAGCATGGCGATAACGATCGGCGTCAGAATTAGCGCGGCTCCGTCATTGGCAAACAGCGCCGCCACTGCCGCACCCAGCAGAACGATATACGTGAACAGCAGCCGGCCCCTGCCGCCTCCCCAGCGGGAAACGTGCAGCGCGGCCCATTCAAAAAAGCCGGACTCATCGAGCAGCAGGCTGATAATGATGACCGCAATAAACGTGGCCGTGGCGTTCCAGACAATCTGCCAGACCACCGGAATATCCCCGATTTGTACTACGCCGGTCAGCAGCGCCAGCGCGGCGCCGATAACGGCACTCCAGCCAATACTGAGTCCTTTCGGCTGCCAGATAACCAGTACCAGCGTCAGAATAAAAATCGCACCCGCCAGAAACATACCCTCTCCTTCTTAATTATAACTGCCCGTTGAAGCGGGCTGCTAACTGTACCCTGTAAATATATGCGTTTAATCGAATGTGTTTAGATAAAATTTTTACATGCAGACAGCTTTGCCGTTGGTGGTTGCGTTATCACGCTCAGCCTGCTGACTGAGATGAAGAATTTCATCCCGCTGACACAGATATGCCTGCTCAATGACCGCTGCTGCCCACGCAGGCATGTGTGGCGATAACCGGTAATGGATCCACTTGCCGTCGCGCCTGTCGATAAGCAGTCCACTCTCTCTGAGCAGGGCCAGGTGCCGCGATATTTTTGGCTGTGTTTCTTTCAGGATAGATACAAGCTCGCAGACGCAAAGCTCCCCTTTTTCGCGCAACAACAGCACCAGGCTGAGCCGGGTTTCGTCAGAAAGATTCTTAAAAAGTTGCAGGGGCAGCAGTGACGGCATAATTTCTCCTTCGTGGCGGACAGCAACAAGTCTCGTCTGCTGCAGACGAAAGGTCAACTTTATATTTATAAATTCATATATGTTTTGACGTGCTTACAGGCTTTTCAGTACAGCTTAATGAGGGAATAGCGGTTAAACGATATCACACAGATTTTAACGGCAGCACACTTTCAGCTGCCTTAATGGTCGGGCATGACGAAGTAACATCACAAAAAAAGCCTGTTTCTTTAGTGAACCGTTCTACTTATGGCAGAAAGCAGCATCAGTAAGAGTGGCTTCCGGCCAGATGACCTGCAGTGATAACCGGCACGATATCCTCAGGCTCTTCTGCCTGCTCCAGTTCGCGCAGAATACCGCAGTCCCGTGTTGCCCGGTTGGCATTGCAGTGGCTGTGGAGCTCAAATAGTTGTTTTTCCAGCATATTTAGTTCACGAATACGGGCCTGAACGTGGTTCAGATGTTCATTTATCAGGGCATTAACCGTACCGCAGTCTGCGTCTGGCTGGCTGCGCGCCTGCAGCAACACCCGGATTTCTTCATGGGTCATATCGAGCGCCCGGCAGCGCCGGATAAACATAAGCCTTTCGAGATGTGCGCTATCGTAATGGCGGTAGTTATTAGTCTGGTCCCGCAATGCGGCCTGCAGAAGCCCCTCTCGCTCATAATAACGTACCGTCTCTACAGGACATCCCGCCTGGCGGGCCAGTTCACCAATTTTCATATCACACCTCTTCTGAGCTTGACCCTGTAGTTACATCAGGGTCTTTAATGCCAGTATACGTTATGAACGGGATAAAAAAATGAGTGACTGCTGCAGTAATAAAAAATGTGGATCAGCCGCAACCGGAGAGGAGGCGTCTGTTAAAAATACCGCCACTGCCCCGACTGAGGCTTCAGGGAAAATGCCACCAAAAACGACTCAGACCACACCGGCCTGTTGCAGCACCGGGAGCTGCTGCTCAACGGACGGCCTGAGCCAGATGTCCGAACCGGTTGCAGAGCTTCCCCGCAACGATGACGTTCAGACGCGTCTGCGCATCATGCAGATGGACTGCCCGACGGAGGAGACGCTCCTCCGAAAAAAACTGGCAAAATTACCTGCCGTCAGCAATCTTGAATTCAATCTGATACAGAGGGTGCTTACCGTGACCCATACACCGCAGGCGCTGGAACCGGTTCTGCAGGCGGTGCGCTCGCTGGGTTTTGACCCGGAACCGATTGATAAAGCAATGCAGCCTGAAGGCAGCTGCTGCTCAGGCCGTGAGGCGGAAAATACCGGCGGTTCCTGCTGCTCGCCTGCCCCTGTCACATTCGGTGAGCTGCAGACGCAGCAGGTGACCGCTGACGGGGTGCGTACCAGTATCAGGATCATGCAGATGGACTGCCCGGTTGAAGAGGGCATGATCCGTAAAAAGCTGGACGGCATGTCAGCCGTCAAGGAACTGGATTTCAATCTTATGCAGCGTGTACTGACGGTGGTTCACGCACCGGATACGCTGGAGCCGGTTCTGGCCGCCATTCGTTCTCTGGGCTTTGAACCTGAACTTCCTGACAGTAATGGCCGGCACGCGGTCACTGAGGAAAAGAAAAAACACTGGTGGCCGCTCGCGCTTGCCGGTGTGGCGGCAATCGCCGCCGAAGCCATGCACTGGGCGGGCATGCCGGAATGGCTGGAAGCGGCTCTTGCTCTGGCTGCCGTTGCGGCCTGTGGCCTGTCCACGTACAAAAAAGGCTGGATTGCTCTTCGCAACGGCAACCTGAATATCAACGCCCTGATGAGTATTGCCGTCACCGGGGCGCTGGCGCTCGGACAGTGGCCTGAAGCCGCCATGGTAATGGTGCTGTTCACGATTGCGGAACTGATTGAAGCGAAATCTCTTGATCGCGCCCGCAATGCCATCGGCTCTCTGATGAAGCTGACGCCTGAAACGGCCACGGTTCAGCAACCGGACGGCTCCTGGAAAGAAACTGAGGCCAGGTCTGTATCCCTTAACAGCGTGGTCAGGGTAAAACCGGGCGAGCGTATCGCTCTCGACGGCACGGTGGTCCGGGGCAGGACCGCCATTAATCAGGCACCTATTACCGGCGAAAGTCTGCCGGTGGATAAAGGGGAAGGTGACCCGGTCTTCGCCGGGACGGTCAACGGCTCCGGTGGCTTTGAGTACCGTGTAACGGCCGCTGCCGGAAATACCACGCTGGCGCGTATCATTCATGCCGTGGAGGAAGCGCAGGGGGCAAAAGCCCCTACGCAGCGCTTTGTTGATCGCTTTGCACAAATTTATACCCCTGTGGTGTTTGCTATTGCCGTCGCAGTTGCCGTTCTCCCACCGCTGATTGCAGGTGAAAGCTGGCAGGAGTGGATTTACAAGGCGCTGGTGATGCTGGTTATCGCCTGCCCCTGTGCGCTGGTCATTTCCACGCCAGTGACCATTGTCAGTGGCCTGACGGCAGCAGCCCGCCGGGGGATATTGATCAAGGGCGGCGTTTATCTTGAAGAAGGCCGAAAGCTGAAGTGGCTGGCGCTCGACAAGACCGGCACCCTGACGCACGGTAAGCCGGTACAGACGGATGCGATTATCTATACCGGGGTGGCAGAAGATGAGGGGCGCAGTCTGGCTGTGAGCCTGGCAGGTTACTCCGATCATCCGGTTTCGCAGGCTGTATCGGCGGCATCAGATGGCATTCAGCGTTATGAAGTGGAAAACTTTGAGGCTCTGCCAGGCCGCGGCGTGCGCGGCGTCATCAACGGTCAAACCTACAGTCTGGGCAATCTGAGGCTGGCTGAAGAAACGGTGCGCTGTCCGGAAGCGGTCAGGGCTGCACTAACGGAACTGGAGACCGGGGGTAAAACGGTCATCATGCTCTGTGACACTCATCAGGTGCTAGGGCTGTTTGCGGTGGCTGATACGGTGAAGGAAAGCAGCCGCGAGGCGATAAGTCAGTTGCATAGTCTGGGTGTTAAAACGCTCATGCTGACCGGAGACAATGCGCACACTGCGCAGGCCATTGCCGGTCAGGTTGGTATCGATGAGGCGCGGGGGGATCAACTGCCGGAAGATAAACTGCGTGCTGTAGAAACATTTACGGCGCAGGGCACGACCGGCATGGTGGGCGACGGCATCAATGATGCACCGGCGCTGGCCCGCGCCGATATCGGCTTTGCCATGGGTGCAATGGGCACGGATACCGCCATCGAGACTGCCGATGTGGCCCTCATGGATGATGATTTGCGTAAAATTCCGGCTTTTGTCCGACTCTCCCGGCAGACGTATAACATTCTGGTTCAGAATATCGTTATGGCTATTGGGATCAAGGCAGTGTTCCTGGCCCTGACCATTGCAGGTATGGGGACCATGTGGATGGCCGTATTCGCGGATGTGGGGGCAAGCCTGCTTGTCGTGGCAAACGGTCTGCGCCTGTTGCGTAAGTAACCTGTCTGGCTGCTCTTCCGGTAAAGACAGGCACCTGAAAATAGCCGCTAATCTGCACTCCGATAAAGGAAGAGAGTATGAAACCGCGTAACATGATTTTATTGCTGATGCTCGCAGTCGTGTTTCCGGCAACGGCTGCGCAGGCAGTACACGGAAACCATGCCGGAATGTCACCGTCTTCTGAGGCCTATATGGACGGCATGAATAATATGCACGAAGGAATGATAAAGGCCGTACAGGACCCGGATGCAGACAGGGCATTTGCCAGGAGCATGATTGAACATCACAAAGGAGCCATTGCCATGGCCGAAACGGAACTCCGTTATGGTAAATCACCGGCAATGCGGAAGATGGCTGAAAGCATTATCAGCGCCTAGAAAGAAGAAATACGGCAGATGGAAGTATGGCTCAGTAAATAAGCTCTTTTTTATTACTTTCGTTACGGCGTAGCAGCTCCTTACTACGCCGTCCTTCACACACATAAAGTGAATTCCGGTCAGGGCCTGCTACAGAATACGTGGGATATCTGTTTTCATAAGAGCGGCGTTCAGTTTTTCCACATCACCTTCTATTACTTCTTTCTCATCGGGCGTCAGTGGCACTTCTTCAAGATAATGTTTTACCGATGCCTTACTTTCCAGTAACAGTCCTCTTGCACTTCTCTTTGGCAGATTAAAATCACATCCGATGCATGCCATACGGTGCGGGCAACTGCTCCAGAAGGGATTAGTACAGAAAGAGTCGCCCAGATCATAATATGTCGCAGGTCCCGTGAGGCTGGTTGCTGCGGGGTCATGATCAATCAGCACGCTTATCATGTGCGCTACCCGGTCAGCTTTAACAAAAGAGGCAGCAAGCTGCGTCGGGCGTATTCGAATATAATGCATGGTGGATTGCGGCGAAGAGTGTCCTGACCACTGCATCAGCTCGTATAAAGACATGCCCTGAGGAACACTGGCCAGGGCAGTTACGGCCGATGCGCGTCCCCTGTGGCTGGTAATGGGGCCCCGGCTGTCTTCCTCAGGCACTCCTGCCCGGGCACAGAGAACCGGAATAACGGTGCGGTTTATTATGTCTCTTCCCACCGGTTTGCCCCGGTACTGAAACAGAAAACGGACTTTTTCACCGGTGCGTTCATCCGTCAGAGCTGCCTGTTCTTCTGGTCGTTCTGCCAGCCAGATATCGACATACTTTTTCACCACTGCAGAAACCGGCTTAACAAAGGCTTTAGATGTCTTGCCGGCCGGCACGTTCAGATAGCAAAGAGTCCCGGCAGGAATGGTACTGCCGTCGTCCCGGTTAATATCTTCCGATTGTGGAATGATGCAGCCAGCGGTCAGGCGCATCAGCTCATTCTGACGCAGCCCTGCATGCGTCCAGATGACTGCCATAGCCTGCAGCATAGAGAGGGGGTAGTGAATTTCACTGAGCAAATCTTCCTGACGCAGATTCAGGCTTGCCCAGACCAGTTTCAGCCATACAGGATCATCAATAACACGCGGATTGACGCCCTGACGAAAGAGCGGTGTATCAGGTGTGGAGAGATGGCGGGCCGGACTGAATTTCAGACGTCCCCATTCCCAGAGTTCGTAGTCAAACATAAAACGACGAACGGCATACACGAAACCGGCACGGGAATTTGGCAGCATGGGCTCTCCGGAACGTGGAGAGCGGCGCACCCCACGTTCTGTACCCAGTGAAAGTTCATCAACCTTCATTCTTCCGATTGCAGCAATGAAGCTGGCGCAGATCTCCATTGTCCAGTCGGACGGCGAGCGAATTTCCGGATGCTCGCGGGCGAGCCACAGACCGCAGCGGAGGATAAAGCTGTACTGGCTCTCTCTGGACCGGGGCCGAAGCACCGACGTTTCTCTCCAGCGCCGGCACCACGTTACCCACTCTGTGGCAATATTTTCTGTGGGTTTTTCGTGCCACTCACGGTAATTGCGCATACGTACGGCACTTTTGAGGATGCCCATTGCGGCCAGCGCATGTGAAACTCTGCCTACTGTTCGTGCGATTCCCCGATCGTGATAATTCTGCGCGCGCCACAGGAGTTCAGTTGTGAAGCTTTCAAGCTCAGGATTATTGTTCATCATCATCAGTATGCCCAGCAGGGCTGACAGGGCGTTTTTCTGGTTCTGTCGTTTGTATCCCAGCGAGACAAGCGTATCAGTCAGCCGGTTGAGTTCCTGAATGAAAATGTCCCGGCCATAGATGGCACAGGCGTACAACGACGGAGCACCATGATGCGGCAGGTCGAACGGTGAGGGAAACGGGCCAAGATGGAAGGCAAATGCCGCAATAAGGGGCCTGCCGGAACGGTGCTGCAGGCACAACGTCAGCCACTTTTCCGAATCCCACAGCCAGCAGGGTTTCCTTGTCCGGTGTATTTCCGCCAGCACGACAGGAATGATAATCCTGACGAGTCTGTCACTCGTACCGCTGCGGGCGGCAATATCCTGAAGTGGCCGCAGTAAAGATGACAGCGGACCTTGCTTGCTCAAAGCAGAGATACGTTTGTGCCCTGTGCTTAATGCCTCAAGCTCTTCAATGCTTAACACATTATTCAGCTGATAATCTGAACGCCTGAAGGGGACATAAATTTTATGAATTCCTGTTTCTGCTTTCATCACACGGCTCCCGCCTGAAAGATAAGCCCTGCAATCTTACGGTCGGTTTCAGCGACGGCAGCAGCCATGCGGGCAGCCATATCCGTTCCCGACAGATGAATATAAATTTGTGTTGTACGTGGGTCCCTGTGCCCTGCATAAGTAGCCAGTTCATGCAGTTTCCATCCGGCCCGTGCCAGATGCGTCAGCCGGAGGTGACGAAAAGTATGCGTGGTGATGTCTGGCTGATCAGTCTCTGCCGCCCATTTCCGTACGGTTTTACTCCAGCTCCAGAAAGAGAGAGGAGCGCCGTAATTACGGTCAGAGACGGAACGGAACAAAGCACCGCCTGACCAGCCTTCCAGCCGTAGCTTTTGAAAATGGTTTGCCAGTACCGGCGCAACGTCGGCGCTATAGCAGACCATTCTTTCCCGTCTGTTTTTCGTCGTTTCTGCCCGGATGCGTATCAGGCGATGAGCCAGGTCAATGTCCTCAAGCCTCAGAGCCGTCACTTCAGTACGTCGGAGCGCCCCATAATAAGCCAGAGCAAGCATCAGTCGGTCACGCAGAGGCGCTGCAGAAACGTGTTTCAGGAACCTGAGCCACTCCCCGTCATCGGGAATAACGGGGAGTCGGTTGATACGTGGGATCAGGCCGCGTCCGGTATAAATGGCACCAGGCAAACCCGAACGGGGTAACGGGTTGAGACTGCAAATATCCTGATAAACCAGAAAGTCATACCAGAGACGAAGAGCTGAAAGGCGCAACTGGAGCGTGGCGCTTGCAACGGACGACGGCATATCAGGGAGCTGAGGTCGGATATATCCTGCAATGTCTTCAAAGGAAGCTCTTTCAGGAGCAATGTCGTGTATTTCACAGAAGGCAAAAAAATGCGTCAGGGCACTTCGATAGGCTTTAATAGTTGCGCTGGCTCTTCCTAAATTCGAAAGAATTGTAAGCCACTGCTCAGTCAGCAGAAGAGCAGATGCGGAATGCATGGAAGTGTTCACGGCCTTCCCCTTTCAGTTCATAACAACTGATTAAAGTTTATACCGAAGATGTTGCATTCCATTTAACTTACTATAAGCTGTAATTACTTGAAAATGCTACAACACCCTTTTTCTCAGCCTCACGACCAACCTTGAACCAGGGATCGCCCATTTTTAACCCAAGTGATTTTGCTGCTGAGGAACGGGCTATTATGCAGCCATCGTTATTAGACAGCACCACCACAGGTTTGCCACGGAGATCTGGTCTGAAAACTGTCTCGCAGGAAGCGTAAAATGAGTTAACATCGACTAGGGCGAACACTGCTAAGCGCCCCTAAACTTGAATGAATGCACAAGATGGCGTACCACACCGAAGACAACGGTTTCGATGTCGTCAGTCAGGGGTATAGCTGAATATGCGGGATTAGCTGGCAACAGGGCTGGAGAAGGCAACAACTGCAGTCGTTTACAGGTAAACTCTCCATTTACAGCTGCAATGACAATATCACCGTGCTTGGCCTCACGAATACATTCAACTATTAATAAATCTCCATCTCTGATACCGGCGTTACGCATCGAATCCCCTTCTGCTCGCACCAGGTAAGTACTTTCTGGATAGCGGATACAAAGGTCATCCAGGGAAAGACGCTTTTCAACATAATCCTGAGCGGGAGAAGGGAAACCACATGAAACCCCATCGCCAAACAAAGGAACACATGCCAGTGATGGATTGCTACCTGTAAGTCTGGCTATCGCCGCCATCATCAAAACCGGTGTGTTTGCTGAATTTTTCTGCGAACTTTTATCCCAACACATCGTCTGTTCTAAAGGAATTGGCATAACTCGCCCCCCTCAAATTATACTGTTTATAAATACAGTATAATAATGCATTTTCAACGATGACAAGCTGTAACTATTTGGAAAAAAGTAACCTGATGAGTTTTAAAGAATTAATTAGTGTTCTCAGTCAGGTATCATGGATGTTCGTAATTGCACAAAAATTCCGCTATAGTCCCTTTAGAATTCACGTAATTCGGAGGGGGTGATGTATCAGTCTCAAGAGAAACGCGCCTGGAATCGTGGCGTCCGTTTTGCGGGTATATGGAAACGAGCCAGAACTACTCTATTAAACTGGGATAAACGGTGTGTGTCGTGGGCGGCTACTCATCGTCTACCGTCTTGGTGTGGGCATATCCCAATGATACCCATTGCATGTTTTGTAATCCTCACTTTTGGATCATTGTTTCTCATTAGTGCCGTGCTCTCACCTCATAGAAAACATCTCTCCGAAAGTGAAAATGCACCATGTGAGAACTTTATGGAAGAGCAGCCAGGTTATGGAAAATATCGTGATGGCCAGCATGGATGGGGATGGTACGACGCTGCAGGGCGTATGGTTAACGAGGATGAGTAAGGGCTCCCCCTTACTCATTTGTGACAATTTACGCTTACTTCATAGCTTTATTTGCAACAGCATTAGCTCCAGCCTCTCCCAACTTACCTCCAGAGCTTTCAGCTTTTGCTGTTCCTTGCTGATATGCTGAGCTTAAAGCATTCCCGATGGTAACTCCTGCCCATGATAATGCCCCTAACCAAACAGCAGGAAGTACCAGAAACATAGTGCCCATAACCAGATTCATAATAAGGTCATCTGAGCTGTTCTGCAGTCCCGCCATATTGAACCGACTGTGTGTATCCGAACTGTACAACGCGGTTAACAGCCAGCTGTCGAGCCAGCGCGCCAGTTCCCACCAGAATGTCAGGAAGTTAAGAGCAAACATCACAAAGGTCAGCGTAATAACGGTTTTGAATTCGTAGGCCGCAAATGCCAGGATCAGCGGCAGCATGACATATATTGCCATCAGCAGGATGGCCTGCACCATTGGCAGCGCCTGTCGCATCGCATCGAACGCCGGGAACGCGGCCAGACTGCCGAGGGCCGTACCGCCAATGGAGGCCACGCGCGCCGCGGCATTATCCAGGGTAAAATCGGCATTGCCGCCATAGCCGGCATACACGTGACCATTCTGTGAGACAGTCAGGCTTTCCGGGCTTACCAGACGACGGATGACGGCTTCCTGATAGTCACTGTCGTTAAAGCCTGACATTTTCATTGCGGCCGAGATACGCAGCCACATATCGGGGTCGGCCTGATCTTTCACCCGCGCTTTCAGTCCTGTGTCCGTACTGCTCCACCACTCGCTGCAGGTGGGATAGCCTCCTCTTCCGGTATTGGGCCGGCCACTGTCCCGGCTGTCAGACCATGGGAACGCAGCCCGGGGCAGTTTGGACTGCAACGAAGGATAGTACCGGCTCAGGAATGTACTGCTGCCAATCCATTCGATATCACGCAGCGTAGTTTTGTCCTTTGTCTGGCCCTGATCCTGTTGCTTCCACAGATACAGCGCAACCGAATAGCAGTCGTTGGTGAAGTCCTGCAGTTCCTGCGCCAGCGCTTTGTTGTCGATACGCGTATGCTGCACTTCAAAGCGGATCTGCCGCATGTCAGGGCGGCAGGGAATGGTCGCCACGGCCGCCTGGGTTACCCCTTTCGAGAGTTTATGAATCAGCACCCACCACACCGGTGCTGCGGCCGTCTGGTCGTTGAGACTGGTGACCACGCCGGCATACCCGCTTTCATCCGGCGCTTTTGGCGTCCACACACCACAGCTCTTTGCCCGGGTTGTGTCGTACTGCATCGTACTGAGGCTGACATTAATCAGCGGTACGCAGCAGGCAATCATCACCAGGAATCCGGCATACAGCGCGTTCTCGATACGAGGCAGCGACAGCATCCCCTTGTTGCCTTCATCCTCCCCCTCTTCACGGACTTTGAGCCAGATCCCCACCACCTTAAACGCCAGCGGCAGGACAAAAAGCCCGGTGCTCAGCAGGACATTCCACAGGCCGTTATTGATCACCCAGCCGAGCAGCGTGAGAAAATACTCAAGATAGCTGTTTGTTGTCATCGTCAGGCTCCCGGACCGGTAAACATCGCGTACTCACACAACGCGATAAAAAGCACACTGACCACACTGATGCGCAGCAGCGGCCGCCGGTATGCCTCCCGAAAACCCGGCGCATGCCGGATTTTCCAGAGGCCCCAGGCAACAAGCGCATACAGCGCCAGTCGCCACATCAGCCAGCCGTAACGCGTCGACTGCATCCAGCTCCGGAATGCAGCAGCTTCAGTCGGATGTTTCATGGCGGTGTCAGCCATCATCAGTGAGACCACCATGAACAGCGCCATACAGGCGAGGAAGAAGCCGGCACGGGTCAAGACTTTCCTGACAGTCGTTTTATTACGCATCCTTATTCCCTCATTCAGCCGACTGCGGCGCTGCCATCTGGTTGAAGCGACTGTCGGTATTGTCATCGGACTGGGTCTGCGGGTTGGTTTCGACGCGCTGATTCTCCCTGTCGATAATGGTCAGCACAGAATTACGTGACAGTTCGCGCTTCATCTCCATCTCGTTTTTCAGCGCCGCGATTTCCCGATCCAGCGCCTCAATGCGCTGGCCGGCGGTATCAATGGCCTTTGGCTGGGCAGCGGCATTCGGCTCCGACATACCGGTAACCATCATGCGACGCATCAGCAGCGCCGTTTCCACCGTGTCAGACATGGCCAGTTCGCCTGCAAGGCGGGCGGTTAGGGCCGCGTTATCCGGATCACGCTGCAGGGCTTTAATCACGCCGGCCGTCACCGGCAGTCCGCCAGTTTTCAGCTTCGCCAGATTCGCGGCCGTGGGCTTTTCCGTACCGTTGACGAGCCTGACCAGCTGCTCAGCGTTGGCTTTGGTTGCCTCTTCCAGCAGTGGGGCAAAACCGGTGCCGGCAACGGTCGTACCGGGCTGGTCATCCGCATCACCGCTGGTACATTCACTCGCGTTGGCACAGGTGCGCATCGAGCGATCGCCCAGCACCTTCACGGTCATGGCCGCCGCCTCTTCCGCGCTGCCGAATTTAGAGCATGCGCCACCGTTACAGCTGCTTTCGCCCACGGTCGAATCAGACGTGACGGGCAGACCGTTCATCATGTTGTAGCCGGCAGCGACAAGGTCATGGGTGACACGTATCGCGGGCTGCCCCGCCCCCCCACGTTTTTGGCCGCCAACCCAGTTACTACCTGACGCGCCGCTGGCCTTGCGACCTGCGTCATCAACACGAACTGCGTCAGCATCACCGCTGTTTACGATGGATTTGTACTCATCCATCATGGCCTGCTGCGTCCAGTTACTGCTGTCGCTGAAGTCCATCATTTTTTTCGCCATGTTCTGGCAGTTGAGTTGCGCCTTGTCGAATGACACATTGGCCTGAAGCACGCCGTTGGTGAGCATGTCATACAGACCGGGGTTAGCCCGCTGAATGACCATCGCCGGCAGACTGGCCACCGCGCCGGTGGCCCCCTGAATCACGTCGCCCATCAGGTTTTTAAAGCCTGATGTGACGCCGTTGAGCTGGTTGCCGACTGTGGTTTTCAGATCAAAATTGCCGCACATCAGGTCACTGCTCCAGCCGGTATTCAGCCCCAGCTTCTGCATATTGCCGCGCGTGGCCGGCTGGGAAATGACCGAGCCGCCGCCGAGGGTGTAGAACAGTTTGTCCGACACCGCACCATCGACGGACTTGCCGTAACCGATGGCGCTGTTGTTCACCTGCGGCAGGGACATGCCCAGGATGGTATTGTCATCATCGGCCGCGTGCGCGCCCGGGAGGACAGTCAGCAGTGAGCCGGTCAGCAGCAGGCTTAAGCGAACGGCTGAAAATGAAGGTGTTTTTTTCACGGTTTTCCTCATCAGATATCAGTGCTGCCCAAAAATTTCTGCCCGCGCTTTTTGCAGCAGCTGTAGGGCTGCCAGAACGCAAAGGCTTCATTGTTATCGCTCGCGGCGGTATAGCTCCCGTCCGGGAAGACGGCACATGACTGAGTCATGTGGGGAGCCAGCCGCTGCCATTTGTGATTGCGCGTGCCGGTGTTTTCCGTGACTTCGCCCGGTGGCCAGTACCCGTCATGATGGCTGCCCTGGAGCACCTGATAAACATGGGGCTGCCCGGCGCGGGTGATAATGTCTGCCACACGCTGCGCCACCACGGCAGAGGCTTTGTCATCATCGGTCTGGCTGATAAACCCCGAACGGGGATAGATGTTGCCCCACATATTGGCTGCTGCCTGACTGCCGATTTCCCGCTGGCCGGGCACAAGCGCTTCCGGATACAGGGACTCCGGTACGCCCGTGCGCCAGGCCGCCGAATCCAGCGTACTCAGGAAGTAAGGCATTAACGGGGTGGCTGCGGTATCACAGGAATAGCCCGGAATACTGCCGCCAATCAGGGAGGTGGCCGGGTGGCCAATCGCATCGGCATACTTGAAACGCACGGCGGACTTGCGCTGGCCGGGATTTTTCATGTCTGCCGGATTGGCTCCTCCGGCAGAAACACCGGAAAGCCCGCTGGTCACGGCACTTTCCAGCCCGCCGGCGGTCTGGCTGACAAACGCCATTTCCTGCCACGGGTTGCCGCCCGGCGCGACATAGGTCGAAACGACTGCCTGAGGAATGAAGTGGGTGACTTTGACCGACGTGCGCACCTTGCAGCCAAAGGGGGTGCAGAACAGCCAGTAACAGATGCCACTGACACGCCAGCTGATACAGTTTTGCGATACGGCGCTGGCAATAATCTGCGCCGTGTTAAGTGCTGCAACAGCTGCCGGCGCGGTTGCCGTACCCAGTACCGTGGCAACCGCCAGCGAGCACACTGTGGTTCTGATGCGGGAAGGTTTTGTATTCACTGACCACCCCCCCGGTTACGCAGGGAAGTGGCCACGTCAACATCCGTGGTGCCGTACACCACATCGCGGTCATCAAACACCACGGCCGGCACTTTTTTAATGCCCAGTTCCCAGGCCCGGACCACCTGGCGATAGGAATCATTCAGCTGCAGCTGTTTTTGTTGCCAGGCAGATGATGCCATAACCTGCCTGACCTGTGCTTCGGCCTGCTGCGGGTCTGCAGGCAGTTCCCCGAACATCTCGGCCTGCAGTTGGTCAGGACCATCAAGAAGTACCACCGGCACGTCCGGCGGCAGATTTGCCGGCAGATGCTGACTGTCGGTGAAGACGACCGTGCCGGCCAGTACGGATGCCGGCAGCAGAGCCGGCAGGAAAACAAGTGAGGTCAGTTTCATGAATCGGGGCTCCGTCAGACTGAATCGCCTGACAGCGTGCCCGTGGCCGTTCAAAAAAGCCGCATTAAATTCTATACCCGAACAAAAAAATTAATCAGCGAATCTGTAGCTTTTGCAGTAGGAAATGATCACAACCATTTAGCTAATGATATAACTACAGACGGTTAAACCCGGCATAAAGTACTAATCTGTAATCATTCAACTAAATTGCCAGAGGTGATGATGAATATCAGGTATCTGTATGGAAAGGAGAAGATTCTTGGCCCCGTTATCCGCGACGAAGCTCCGATACGACTGTGTGACCTGACGCATTATTCACGCATGGAAAACGAAAAAATGCGCGATAATGAAATGGAAAAAATTTTCACTCCGGATCGTTATCAAGTTGCTATAAAAATTAATGGGCGCACCCTTAACCCTGACGATATGACTGCAGATCCCATGTTTACGCTATCGCCTCGTCATTGTTATTGTTATTGTATATGTTTGAGTAATCGGCAAGATGAGCCAGAACTCTATGCTGCTTTTAAAGCTGATATCTGCATCGCATTCGACGTTGATCTCCTCCAAGAAAGACTTTCTCTTTTAGACCACAGATTCCCGGGTACTGAAATTAAAGGGAAAGATGTGATCTATTATCATCCAGGAACGGCACCAGACAGCTTCACTCCTGAAGAACTTGTTTTTTTTAAACCAAATATATTTTCTCATGAAGCAGAGTATAGGATTGCGCTATTTTATCCTCTAAACAAAACAGGGTTTGCATACGAGGGAGGAGTTTTACCTTTCAAAATGGAAGGTGAATCAATGTTCATGGATATTTCCCATCAGCAAAAAGGATTTATAAGTGAATGCGTTAAGAAGGTTATGCGAAGGAAATCTTCTTGACCTCGTAGTCAATTTTATGACGTTACTTAGCAAAAAACCGGCCCTGAGGGCCGGTATGCAATATTGTTATTTTCTTTTTGTAATCATGCCCCTGGTGAAGGCAAGTCTGTAGTTATACGTCAAGCCCGTTAATCCACAGCATCAGATACACCAGGTCAGCCGAATCCGGCACCGTGATATACCAGCGCGGATGCGCATACTCCTCTTCCTGCGGCCAGCTCGTCTGTCCCGTCACGGTGATAAGAATATTCACCGCCTGCTTCAGCTTTCCCTCAAGATAGATGGCCACGCTGCTGCTGAGTCCCACCCGGTGCGGGTGACACGTCATTTTGACCGGCCCGGTCAGGCGCTGCCTGAGCATCGCCCGCAGCCTCACCAGATGCTGATGTGTCGCCGGGAGCACGCCGGGCTCCCCCTGAGGCGACAGGGTGAAAAGCGCACCGCCACTGTGCTCATGAATGGCGGGTTCAGGGTACTTCAGTGTCATCATACCGTGGCAGGCTCCTGTTGTTTATCCGTCAGACCGCGCAGACGGTCCAGATTCTGCGCGACGCGTTTTGCCGCCTCGAGTTCGCTGCAGTGAAATTCATTCATCAGCGCCCGGCGTTCGGCTTTCTCTTCTTTTTCCGTCATGCCCAGTGCCAGGAAGAGACTGGGCGGCACGGCACGAAACAGCGCTTCGATCCGTTTCGCCAGCACCACGCCTTCCGTATAACACCCCGACAGTTTACTGGCGGAAAGCAGCACCGATTCCTGCTCCGGCGTGAGCGCGCGGAAACGGCTGATATCTTTGACCTCCTCCGGGGGCATGGTCAGACAAATCCACCATTCCGCCATGTTCAGCATTTTTTCGGCAATATCCGGGTAGTCTTTAAGGTTCTGGGTGGCCAGCCACAGCCAGGCACCGAGCTTACGCCACATCTTGACCACCTTCGTCATGTAGGGCGACAGCAGCGGGTTGACCGTCACGATATGCGCCTCATCCACCGTGAAGACAATATCCCGGCCCAGGAACTGGTCACGCTCCGCGATGTTGTTGATCATGTTGGTCATCGAGACCATGGTCAGGGCCATCTGCGCCTCGTAACCCTCACGCGCCAGATGCCCCAGGTCGACCAGCGTCACGTCCGCTTCCGGCCACAGCTCCCCTTCGCGGTTGAACAGCTCCGCTTCAAAGCTCCCGGCCTGAGTGAACATGCCCAGGGATTCCGCCATTTCCGCCGCTTTCGCCTTGCGCTGAGCATTGCGGACATTGATGACGCCCTCATCGTTGTCAGAGGCAATGTCGTACAGCGCCTTCTGCAGGTCAGACGGCAGCATCTGCCGCCCTTCCTTATACGTGGCATGTGCCGCCATCAGCAGCGCCTCACGTATCATCGCCCTGTCGGCACGCTTAAGGTCAGCCTCTTCTTTCGGGTCGCCGCCGGTGATCATCATGCGCGCGGAGATTTCCATTTCACCGAGAACGTCACGCTTGTCATCCTCGCCATCGTCGTCCGTGTCGATATCAGGCAGGTCGCTCTCATCCACGGCCTGGGCGGCCAGGCCTTCTTCCACCAGTTTGTGAGCATCAGCAAACGGCGGCAGACTGACGCCGCTTCCGGGTTTGACGCTGATTTTATTCACCGTCAGCCCGAGGCTGTCAAAGAAGTCGGCCAGCAGGCCGAACGAGTTGCCGGCCTCCGCAATAAACAGCCGCGGACGATGGACGGCCATCAGCTGGGAGAGCGCGGCACACAGCGTGGCCGACTTGCCCGCCCCGGTCGGGCCGAACAACAGCAGATGCGCGTTCTGGGTGCGGTCGAGCTTGTTGAGCGGATCGAATGTAAGGGTATCCCCGCCGCGGTTGAAAAAGCTGAAGCCGGGATGCCCCGTGCCGGTTTCCCGCCCGGTTACCGGCAAAAGTCCTGCCAGGTGCTGAACCCATGTCAGACGGGTATACCAGTGTTTTTTGTCGCTGTCCGGGTTAAAGCACATCGGCAGCGCCCGCAGCCAGCTGTTCAGCGGACCTTCTTCAAACTCCGGCCGTACCGGCTGCAGACCGGCCCCTAGCAATACGGTGGACAGCTCCAGCCGCTTGCGCTTCAGGCTGGTCATGTCGTCGCCGCGCAGCAGGAAGGTGATCCCCGCCCGGTACAGCTTGTGCCGGTTGCCCAGATACTCTTTGACCGTCTTCACATCCTGGCGGACGCGGCCCGACTCGGTATTCTCACCGACCGCATTTTTCGACAGCCGGTTAAACTGCTCTTCAAGCCGGTCCTGGGGCTGTACCACCACGGTCATGCACACCATGGTCCCTTCCGGAAACATATCCATCAGGGCATTAATTTTCTTTTCACCCCGGCTTTTCTCGCCGGTCAGGGTGCCCGGCTCCGGCGGTGTACGCAGTTTTTCCACCGCCACCGCGCAGTGCGGCTTGTTGTCAATCCACCACACGCCGTTTTCCGGGTCTGAAACCGGCGGCGTGAACCACAGGGTTTCGGCAAAATCATTGCTGACCGGCACGGTGCCTTCAGGTGTCTCGCGCGGGTCTGCGTAAGCAGCCTGCCGATAGAGCGTGGTTTTCTCCACCCAGTCCGGTGACGGATTGAACAGCCGCAGCAGCCAGCCATGCACCTGCAGGCCGTTCTGCCGGGTGCAGCGGATCCCCGCCCCGCCCAGGGCATTAACGACCCGGTCACACACCTGATTGAGCATCGCCACCGGCGGCATCGGATCCCGGCTTTTACCAAGCCAGCGATAAACAACCATCCGGGTGCGGCGCTGCTGCCCGCGCCACGGCTGGCCGGTAATCAGCGAGTCAGTAAAAAGTCCCTCAGGCCGGGAGATACTGCGGATATGGCGCTCCATTTCACCCAGCCAGGCGTCGGTAAACGCCGTGCGCTGTGCATGTGGTTTGACATACCCGCGCAGCCTGTCCAGGTACGCGTCAGTGTCGTCCTCGTCCTGGCAGAAGAACTGCACGACCCAGGGATTCACGTCATGTTCATCAAAGCTGTCCTGAAGTGCATCCTCAACCGAGTCCCGGATCTGCTCCAGGCGCTCTTCGGTTCGCCCTTCGGTCGCCACCGGTGTCACATCATAAACGGCCCCCACCGACACGCCGTCATCAAGCAGGAGACACTGCTCTTCATCGAGAAATTCTGCCCAGGGCAAAAAGTCAATGATGGACGGATTGGCGTGATAAACCTTCTCCTCATCCTGGCGCGTCATTTTCCCGGGGCGCTTCAGAGGTTGCCGGCCCTTCACGGCCGCGGTCAGGGTTTCATCTGCCTGAACGGACTGGCCGTCATCAACCGGCGTCTGCCGGTCGGTGGATTTATTACGCGTAAACAGTGAAAGCATTACAGGGCCTCCGTGCGCTCGCCAGGCATGGCATACTGCGTCTGGCTGTAGAACGGGAACACAGTGCTGTAACCCGGCACCGGCGTGTTACCGTCTGCCAGATGGGGATACAGGTACATCACCATGTCGGGGTTGGGCAGCCGGGGAAACTGCTGGGTGATTTCGCTTTCCTGAGTACGGCTGTAGCTGCGGTCGGCCTGCGCGTCCGCCTGCGTTTCGCTGCCCGTCAGCGGGCGTCGCAGCGTGTCGCGGGCCGCCGCAGACTGGCGGGAAGTACTGCCGCCACCGTCCGCCCCGTTCCACAGTTCAAGCATGGTGTTATCGCCCGCCGGCAGCATTTCCTCTTTGGAGGTTGAGCAGCCGCTGAGCATTACACAGCTCAGGGCCAGAATGAAAACCGTTCTGTACATTACCGGTATCTCCTTTGTGAGGCGGCCGGATCGTAACCGCCGCAGATAAAAACGAACGCACTGACATTCAGCAGGTGCCCCAGCTCCCGTAATGTCATACGCGGGCAGTAAAGCCGGCGCGGGATTTTCGGGCTGCGCCACGAAACGGCACACTCCCGGGCACTGAGCGGCAGGGAGAACCTGCCGATATCCAGTAAAAGCTGGCCATTGCGCCAGCGCAGTAAAGGTGCGCCGGCAGGCAACAGCGCGACGGGTCGCAGCAACAGAACCGCAGAAGACGCAGGGATCACGTCAATATGCCAGCCTGCCCCGTCGCTGAACATCCAGCACACGGATGAAAGAGGGAAAAACGTTATCTGTCCCGCCATGGCCGTGTACTCAGTCCAGTCCGCCATTGTCACTGACGCCACCCGGCAGGGTGAAGTCGTAGCGCACCTTACGGCCCTTATCTTCATAATCAATGGCCAGCTGACGGGTGATATGCACGGCGAGACGGGCACCGGGCGGCACATAAATGGCATCAAACGTCATCCCGTAACGCTGTTTGATCCAGTCGGTGGTTTCAGACATGCCGCCGGAAATGGCTTTCCCCAGCGCCGCCTGTCCGGCGTCGCCGGTCATGGTGGCGGAAATGCCATTCACGTTGTTCTGCGTCGTGTACTGCCCCTGGCTCATCGCTTCACCCGCCGCACCGGCAGCCGACAGGCCAAAGATGGTGGGCAGGTAGGTGGAGGCGTTGGACTTACGTTCGCCGCCAATGCACGGGATCCCGTTTTCATCCGAAATCCAACCGATACCGCCACTGGTGCCGGTATCCTGTTTAGCCTGAGCGTTATTATTTTGCCCGCCGGCGTTGTTACTGGTGTCGGGTCTGGGGAGGGTGCGCACCGTACCGTCGGAAAAAACAAAGGTGACGCTGTTAACCTGCCCGCGCACGCAGGACAGCGTCCAGTCGCCGCTGGCCGTCCCCGAAACAATCGCCCCTTCGACGTCCGGTAACTCGATGCCGTTCGCCGTCAGGTTATCCTTACCGATAAGCACCTTGAACGGATAAGGATCGGTCACGGTGCCGTTGATGGGCACCCGGCCAAGCAGTGCCGTCATGGCGCGGCTGCCGACCAGCGTGGAATTTTCCGGCAGCGTGTAAACCGGCTCGGCGCTCTCTTCCGCCCCTTTTTCATTCGTCCGTCCCTTCACTTTCTGCTCATAGGCGGCTTTCTGGCGGGTCAGCTCATTTTCCCCCAGAAAAGAGGTCGGGAACTGAGGTGAGGCTTTGCCGCTGGCCGCATCCCGCGGATCCGTCTCTTTCTGGTCCGTCGGCGCGACCCACATCATGCCGTCACTGCCCTGAGAAGCGCTCCCCCCGGTGCTGCTGCCCATGCCGTCCAGTCCCAGCCCCAGCGGGATATCGCTGTCCGCCGTTTTTTTCTCGCTGTCAGGCTTTTTGAGTTTGTCAGTCAGCTCCTGGATTTTCGCCGTCAGGCTCAGTTGTTCGTTCTGAAGCTGAGCCTGCCGCTTGTCGTACTGCTCGCGCAGGCCATTAACGGCCTCATTCACCTGTCCTGAAACGTCCTGATTGCGCCGGCGCAACCGTTCGTTTTCTTTCACCAAATCCGCGTTCTGCTTATCCAGCGTTTTCTGGCGGTCACGCACATCGTTCAGCCGGCCGATGAGCGTGCGCAGGGTGTCCTCCGGCGTGTCGCCTTCCACCCCCAGCGCCTTCAGTTCATCCGGCGAGAGGTTTTTCAGGGAGCCGCTTTGTTTTGCCTGAGGTTGTTCTGCCGGTTCGTTTTTGCAGCTTTTGAGCCCCACGGCCAGCCCGGCAATCACCACGGCCGGCACGATAAACTTCACCAGGGCATTAGATTTAATCTGCATGGCGGGCCTCCTGTTTTACCGTGCGGGTCGCTTTACGCAGTGCAGACGGCTCAGCAATGAATGCGCTCTCCGGACGACCGGCGGTCACCACATACACCGTGGTGGTGTCTTCAGGCGTGCCGGCCGGACCGACCCAGCGGTGCTGGAAGGTGGCGGACACAAACTGTCCCTGCAGCGAGCGTGGATCCAGAACGACCTTACGGCTGCCGGTGTTCGTGAGCCTGAGTGCCACCACGCTGCGGTTTGCCACACCCCAGCCAGCCAGCGGCGTGACCGTTAATGGTTCAGAGGGATACAGCGTGCTGACACGTCGGGGCAGATGAGGATTGACCGGATGAATACCCGGGACCGCCTCGACCGTACGTGCCGGAGCATAAAGGCTCTGAGCGGCATATCGGGTCAGCAGCACCGGGATGGGGGCGCTGTAGCGGATTTTTTTACGCTTTGCCTGAGTACCATCATCGCTGCCGGTGGGAGCAGATGAGCCTGATCCGGAAGCAGCCCGGTCTGCACCACCTGGCTGACCGGCCGCATCGCCGGCGTGACTCAGCGTGCTGACATCACCGCTGTAGACCAGCCGCACCGGCTCAGTCGGCCCTTTTTCACCGGCGGCGATATCAAACAGCAGAACCTCGCCGCTTTCCACATCCTGCAGCTGCACCCGCGTCTGCGGAAAGGCGCTGTCGGCTTTCAGGTAGACGGCTCCCCCGGTGCTCTGCACCCGGAGTTTACCGTTAAGCGCCGGCGGAAAACCGACGCGGACGTTTTTGTCCACAAAGACCACCCGCTCCTGCCCCACCTTCAGGGGGATCTGCAGCGGAATACGCTCCCATTTCATCAGCTCATCTGCGCCGGCAGGACGTGATACCAGCATTGCCAGGGGCAGCAGGGCGAAGGACAGCGCCATCAGCCCGGCGCGGTAGTGGGGGTTTTTACTCATCACTGAAACACTCCTGACTTCTCCGGTTTAGGTGCAGGCGGTGCCGCCTCCAGACGCTGGGGCACACCGGCATAACAGTCCAGCGCCAGCCCGAACGGGTTGCGCTCCGCATCACCTTCCCAGCGCACCACTTTAAGCGGGTAACGTACCAGGGCGCGTTTGACCGGCTCGGCATGGAAATATTCGTCGGCCACCACGTCCAGGCGGGCAATCCAGTGATCGCGATCCTGTACGGTCACGCTCTGTGACTGGTAACCGCGACCAGGCACTTCATACACCACGCGCACGCGGTCGGTGAGCTCCCCGGCGTCACCGCGTTTCTTTGCATCCGCTTTCAGGAAATCCTGACAGGACGGCGTCAGATACGGCGACAGCGCATTGATTTTGGCGGAATAATCCACCTCGCCGTTTTTCGGCCAGGCATTGAGCTGCTGAAAAATGTAGAACGCAAAGGAGTAGACCGTCGGGGGCGGCACTTCCCACCAGGGCCGCGTGCTGCCGGTACGTAAATCCGGCGGGTTATGCACGGTCAGCTTGCTGGGTGCCAGCATCCAGCCTGCACAGGTGAATAAAAGGAAAAAGGCAAGCACGGCGCAGGCGATGCGCAGCGTCTGAATATGCTGGTCGCGGTCTTTTACCGCATGGCGAAAACGGCTCATGAGGCTCTCCTGTTACGTTTCACTGACCAGCCCCGGGCATCCACAATCAGTTTCGGATTGCCCATCCCCAGCCGGCGTTTTTTCGTCTCCAGTCGCTGCCAGAGCCAGTTCTCGGGCTTACCGCGCTTGAGCCTGGCCATCCAGCGGCCGCCGAACCAGACGAGCAGCAGCGGCATGACCAGCAGGCCGGTGGGAACGACAACCCAGCCGGCAAGCGGGATAAACGGCAGTGACAGGAGCAGACCCGCACCCGCGCCGGCAAGGGCTGCCAGCCCCATCTCATGGGTGGTAAACCCGCGAAATACCACGGGCTCACTGTTGAGACGGTCAGGTAAAAAACGAATGGTCTGCATCGTCGCAGGCTCCTACAACAGAATGTCGGCAGACTTGCCGAGCAGCCAGATAACGGCAACCAGCAGCACCACACCCACCACCACAATGGCCCCGAATTTGGTCCAGGTGGCTTTCTCATTGCGGACTTCGGTGAAGGTGTGCAGGGCGGCAATGGCAACGTTGATAAAGGCAACGGCCGCCACGACCAGCCCCCCGATAACAATGCCGTCCTGCAGGTAGCCCTTGATTTGTCCGGACAGCCCGCTTCCGCCTCCGGATTCAGGCGCTTCAACGCTTGGCAAGTCCGCAAAGGCCGGTTTGCAGGTGAGCCAGCCCAGGAGGGCAAGCGTACCGGCGCGGGTCAGCGTACGACTGGCGAGACGGCGCAGGCGGGCAACAACAGACTCAGAATGGTGCATGGAATTCATCTCCTGACTTAACGTTCATAATCGGGTTAACTGGCAAACATCCAGATACACACAAGCAACAGCAGCACGGTGCGGACGGCAAAACGCCCCAGGGCCGCGTCCCGCACTTTGGTGTTACTCCAGCCGGTCCAGACATCCGACAGCGCCCACGCGGCCCATAAAAAAAGAAATGCCAGCAGTGCCCCGATGCAGAGCAGATGAAGGATGTTCACATCAAGACTGCCGGAGCCGGCTTTAAACGCGTTCGTTTGTTCGGATGTCATGGGCATCAGGGCCGCTCCCGCCGGTAATTACCGGCCACATAAGACGGGTCACGCGGTTGCGCGCGGGAGGGCTCCAGATAGCGGTCAATGCCGCTGCGGATGGTGTTGAGATCGGATGTGGCCTGACGGTAATCAAAAAAAAAGCGGCCACGGTCAGCCGGGTCGGCCTGTGCAGCCGCCACGCGGGCCCGTTCAAGCGACGCCTGAACCTGGTCCAGCTGACGCTGAACAGACGCAAGCTCGTCTTTCTCGGATGCCTGTGCAGCAGCTGATGCCAGAAAGGTCAGCAATACCAGGCCAGTGATGCCCGGGACACGACGGTTGCGCCGCATGGCCGGACGATTTGAGTTCATACGCACCTCCAGAAGGATTAAGGGGTGCGGACAGGATGCGGAAGAGGGAGCGTCGGGTCAGCGATAAACCCTAAACAGGAATTTCAAAATTAATTGCAGGTCAGTGCCGGTGGCAGGTTTAGCTGTAAATAAAGGTTCATTGTGATATTAAGAAAACTCAACGGTAAACAGAGGGAAAATGAAAATGATGAAGACTGTTCTGAAGGCCACGTTAATCACTGCACTGATTACCGGCCCTGTTCTTGCGGCCGACGGTACTGGCAAAGTCCAACTTTCAGACCTGCATTTCGCCACAGCAGCAAATGGTTTGCAGCAAATTGAAGGCACGGGAACAAACGTGTCAGGTGGGCCTGTGAAGACTGTAATTGTCAAATTCAACTTGCTTCAGAATGGGGCAGTAATAGGAAATACGGCAGCGATGGCTGAAAATCTGGAGCCGGGTCAGCAATGGAAGCTACAGGCACCCTACGACAGCATAACCAACAAGCCAGACAGCTTCAAAGTGACAGAACTGACGGTATTTAATAACTGACACTGACGCGCCAGTAACAGTGGTTTCATGGCTTGTCTGCTGACGGCAGGCGCGCAAAACAAGTTTTGCACGCCTCCGTCCAGCCCTGATTTAAAGATACTTCTTGAATGAGGCAGTGGTCACGGTCACGGCGATACCCAACAGGACAGCCGCCGGCAACAACAGCAGATTGGGGTAGACTGCAGTGGGCCAGGAAAGGTACAGCATGGCGGGCACCACGGCTGCCGGTTTGACCAGTTTCTTGGCATGGTGATAGACAAAAGAACTTTCATACCCCGCCCCGTAACGCCGCAGATCACGCCGCCCCAGCCCCTCAACCAGGGCCACCACCACGACCAGCACAAACAGCGGGACGGACAGCACCAGGATGGTGACGCGTACCAGTGTGATAATGCTTATCCATACCGTGGCCAGCAGGTATTCACGCAGGTAGCCGGCAAGCCAGCCGCTCCAGCTGTTGATTTCCCGCGTGACTGCATTGTCACTGTGCATCTGGTGCGCATACTGCTGCCGGACCCAGTCAAGGAAGCCACTGTCCACAAAGGCCCACTGATACGCGGTGCTAACCCAGCGCACAACCGTCACCGATGGCTCAGACAGCAGCAGGCTGCGGGTGAACTCTGTGGACAGCCACCCCAGCTCGGTGTTCATGACCGCTTCACTGTGCGCCGCCCCGGCTTCCGGCCAGAAGAAGGCGATGCCGATATATTCAATCAGCAGGCTCAGCAGCAGCGAGGACAGCACCACGCCCACCAGGGCCCATGGCCAGCCCCAGAGCAGATTATACAGAATGCCGTGCTTGCGTTCCGGCAGCGTCTGCTGCTGTGGGGGACGTTTTACCTCAGCCATTCGCCCCTCCTGTGACCGGCACGTTCAGGGCCGGGCCGTCCCGCCACCAGGATTCGCCGCTGTGATAGCTGCGCCGCATCTCCTCCGCTATTTTCTCAATACTTTCCGGCATCAGCACATCATCAGCATCCCCGGCAGGCAGCGGCATGCGGATTTTCCACAGTTGCCCTCCTTCCAGCAGGGCAAACGCCTGCCCTTTTGGTAGCGTCACGATATCGGCCGGCTCCAGTAGTGGGACTTTTACCGTCCCGACGCGGTCCTGGGTGCTTGAGGTGAAGTCCTGGTCTGCATTGACATCCGCCGTGTCCTGGTGCCCGGAGACCAGCGTTTTGGTGTAAATCTCCACCTGCGGCAGCTGCGTGGTCAGCAACTCGGCGGTGCGGTTCTCCCTGACGCGCAGCATAATCAGGTTGTTAAAGTTACCCTGTACCTGGGCCGTCTTGGCCGCATTCCCGATGCGTGCCTCAATATCAGAAGACGTCTGGGTATAGGCCGTCACCTGCATGCCGGCACCGCCCCCTTTGTTGATGAGAGGAATAAACTCATACCCCATCAGCTCGTTAAACTCATCGCAGTGCAGGTTAATCAGGGACTTCCCTTCTTTCCCGCCCGGCAGGCCCGCATTGATACCGTGTTTATAAATGTGCCCGGCCACACTCACCAGATCGGCGAACATGGAGTTACCGACCGCGCTCGCCACTTCACTGTCACTGAGCGCATCGAGCCCCACATACACCACGGCTTTTTTACGGATGATCTGTTCCCAGTCAAAAATCGGCCGCGTGTCGTCAATGTCCTGATAATCCGGCAACAGCAGCTCGGCGGTCTTGCCGGTGGTCAGTTTTTCCAGCAGCGGCAGCAGCGACGCCACGATTTTGTCAAAGTAAGTACGGTCATAACGTACCGCTGACCGCAGCCCGTCAAGGATGGGATCATAGAGTTTTTTACCCTCTTCTGAACTCAGGGCAACCTCAATGGCCCAGATACGTAAGGCATCCGGCTGACCCTGCATGTTACGGGGCACGTCGTCCTCTCCCAGCACCTGCTGATTATTCTCAATCTGCGTCTGCAGAGCCGGCAGCTGCGCCTGGATGATTTTTTCCGCATAGCGGATATAGAGATCGGCGATATTGTTCACGTAGCGCATGATCAGCGTGTAGTCAGGGCGCTCACCCAGGGCGACCAGCGCACGGGCGATGATGTTGACGAACCGCCAGGCAAATTCGCGAAATGCCGCGCTGTTCCCCTCACCCGACAGCTGACCGGCCACGCGGGACGCCACCTCTGACACGCGACCAAAACGCCCGACGGCATTATAACGGGCTGAAATTTCAGGCCAGCCAAGATGAAAAATATACAGCTTGTCCCCGCGTCCAGCCCGGTGGGCCTCTGCCCAGACGCGTTTCATCAGGTCTGCGTCGCCTTTCGGATCAAACACGATGGTGACTTCACCCCGCCGGATATCCTGGGTGACCAGCAGCTCTGCCAGCCGGGTCTTCCCGACGCGCGTGGTGCCGTACACCACCGTATGGCCAACGCGCTCCCCCAGAGCCAGGGTGACGTCTTTTTCGTCGGGCTCGATGCCGTGCAGCGCCGGATTGCCGCCCACCGGTGGTAATGGCCGCACCGGGTTCAGCGGCGTATCGGCACTCAGCAGCTTACCCAGCCAGGGCAGACGGTGCTCTGTCATCATTTCGAGCTGACGCGCCCCCAGGTAAAAGCGGTTTGGCTGCAGGTAACGGGCCACTTCAGGGCGCAACGTATCCTGCAGCCGCTGGGTGTGTTTCTGCGTCCAGCGGAACCCCCGGCCTAGAAACAGGCGACGATGACTGACGGGGATCTGTTTAGTACTCATGACATAGCGCGGCAGGCGGCGGAGATTCCGGCGGTAGCGAATAATCTTCATCCCCTGATGCGTGCGGGTGACGGCCAGCGCCGCAAACCCGGCTGCGGTGACATAGCTGACAGACGGAGCCAGAGCGACAGCCCAGGGTGCCTGCACACAGACATACGCCGCCATGCCCGATACCACGGCGGTATTCAGCTCAACGGCCGGACGCAGCAGGGCCTCAATGACGTAACGGTTACTCATCGTCTGCCTCCTTTATAATTTTACCGTCGGCTATACGGATATACGTTCCCCTCCCGGCACCGGCTTCCCTGCAGGAAAGGGAGTGGTAACGCAGGGCATCCGCCAGTAAGCGCCAGAGCACATACAGAACATTCGACAGGATGAAAAAAATGATCCATACAGCCCGCAATGACAGCAGGTAATTGTTCGCCGCGGTTTCTGTGGAGACGGCAGTGACGGTACAGGCTGCCGGCTTTGCATCAGGCGGAGCCGCATTATCAGGCGCCGGGCATTCCTCCCACATGTAATGTCCGGGCGGCGCGGTGCGCCATGCCGTTGCCTCCTTCTGCAACTGGTCGTTCAGGTCACTGACCGGATGGCCGAAAACAAGCCAGGCGAGCAGGTAGACACCGCCGAAAGCGGCAGGCACGAAAACGGCATGACGGAATAAACAGAACACAAGCCACAACGCGTAACGCAGGCTGTTCAGGAAGATGTGCATAAAAGATTCCTCAGAGATACTGCCGGACGTCCTGACCGGCGAGAATGGCCAGCAGGCGTTGCCCGCTGATGATGCGCAGACGCGGTGACGCCGTGCGAATGGTGCGGCTCATTTTTCCGGTACGGCCCGTGTGGATAAACAGCCCCCGGCGGCCGGACTGCAGGAGAAGCCGGTCGAAGTCCTCAACATGTGCGGGGGAAACAGCACGACTGTACCGTTTGGCCTGGATAAGCCAGTGCTCACCGTCAATGATGACCTGACCATCAAGGCCGCCGTCACCGCTGTAGGAGGCATTGCGCACCACGGTCAGCCCCTGGCGTTCAAAGGCAGAGAGCAACAGCTCTTCAAAGACATAGGGACTGACTTTGCGCAGATAGCTCAGACGCTGCCCGTCTCCCGGCAGGCGGGTCAGTTTATCCAGTACCCGCCCCGCCGTTGCCCGGTATCGCCGGTGACGGCGGGTGCTGGCTTTCTCCCGCCGACGCAGGTTCAGAAAGGCCATCACCACCAGGAAAAGGACAACCAGTATGACCGCCCCGTAAGGGTGCGCCATCAGCAGACCGTTGATATCTGGCGCGCTCATCACGGCTTAACCTGCTGCGTCAGGCCGGTATCGGTGATGAGTACCGGATAATGCGCAATCTGCAGGCGACGGGCCAGTTCGCTGCCGGAAGCCGGGGCCAGGCTGACACCGGGTGCCAGCTCGCGCAGCTCGCGCACGGTATCCATGTCTGTGACGTTGACTATCATCCCGGCCGCATGCTGTTCAGCCAGCGCGCCGGCATTGGCTTTCAGCCATTCACGGGACAGAGCATCATCCCCGATCAGAAACAACGCCCCAATGCCGGGCAACTGCAGCGGCCGGTCTGCTGTATTCCCCGGGCTCAGTTCAGGTGTGTTAACGGGTAACATACCCGCCATCCCGTCAGCCAGCGGAACACCGTGGTCCGGCTGGCGTGAAGGCTGTACGTCACTGACGCCGGGCATGCCGGGCTGTTTATTAACGGCCTCAAAATACGGCGCAGCATCTTCACCGCCCAGATCAGCAATCACATTCAGTTCAGCATGGCCGGTCAGGGGAAGGAGGGTAAACAGCAGTAAGGACAGCGTTTTCATCAGGGTTATCTCCCGGGTTCAGTCCAGACGAAGCCTGGATCGGGGGTGAGCGCAGCAACCGAGCGGGGCGCTTCAGCTGCCGGCGCAGAAATGCGGGGTGCAGGGCTGATTTTTGCCAGATGCCCTCTCACAATGGCGCGGTAACGTGCAGCAGGCTGACCACCTGCGGGATGGTGGTAGCAGCCGGCCGCATCCAGCCAGCTGCCTGGCTTACGCGCCCAGCACTCACGCAGAATGGTGGCGGCGGCGTTCAGGTTGGTGTAAGGGTCAAACGCATCCCACGTCGAGGCAAAATGATGACCGTTCCAGCCCAGATTGACCTGGGCAATACCGACATCGATGCGCTTAAGCGGGTGACGCTTCATAAAGACCTGCAGCGCCTGCCAGGCCTGCAGGCGCGTCTCATAGCGATACCCTTTGCCTGCCACATTGATGGTCCAGGGCCATGGCCGTATTCCGCGGGGAAGTTTGCGCGAAGACTCGCTCAGTGATACCGAGTAAAGCGCTTCGGGGGGCACGCCGTGCGCCATGGCCACGCGGACGTAACCCTCCGGCACCGTCTGGTCAGCATGGCCGTCAGGGACGGCCGCCATCAGTAAGCCCAGCGCCAGCGCGCCGGTCAGAATGCTGCGATTGCCCATTTACCGTCTCCCGCCTGCTGCAGTAAAACCGGCATCAGGCCGTTACCAAAGCGCATCCACCGGCCGCCGTCGTGGTTAAGCGTGATCTGGCGCTTGCGGACCTTTTCCACGGGAATGTGATGGTCCCGCGCCCAGCTGCGAAGCGCATCATCACTGCCCTGGCTGTCGACCAGATAGATGTCCACCGGCCGGTTGTCAGCCAGCACGGCAGACAGTTTCGCGTCGCAGGTTGCGCAGTCTTTTGACCTGACGAACAGTGCCAGCCGGCCGCCACTGTCGTGCGCCACGCCGGAGGCGTTCCCCATATTGACCGGCAGTGTGCCCGGATACAGGCGCTGCCAGGCCGCGTTCACCTCACGCTGGAAATCAAGCTCTTTCTGGGTGCGGGCAAACTCTTCCTTCACCCACTTTTCAGCAAACTTACGGCGCTCTGCCGGCGTCTGCGCCTCGATACCGAGGGTGGAAAGCGGATCGAGACCCGGCGACTGGGTACCCCGGGGTCCCTTCATCAGCTGCTGATAACGCTGATAATCGTCGGCACTGAGTCCCCACTGACCGGCCTGCTGCTGCAGGTTTTGCTGTGCGGAGTCCGCCCGTTGTGTTGATTCCTGTCGGCTGACATCCGTCTGTCCTGATGTGGTCGCGGCCAGGGTCAGGGGACTCAGCAGCATGGCGGCTAAAAAGGTGTGTTTCAGTTTCATCATTCGCTCCGTTATTCTGCTCTGAGCACGGTCAGGCGGCCGTTAACCCGAAACGTCGCCTCACCATAACCGGCACTGACCAGCGTCCAGCCGGCAACGGTTTCGCCCTCTCCGACCAGGGCCACCTGCGACAGGCTGCTGTAGCCCCGGGGCGCGATGGCAGCCCAGGACTCTGCCCCCCGCTTCTCCACGCCCGTCAGCACAAAAGGCGCATTGCGGGCCACGCGAAGGGACGGAGCAGCACGACGTGTGTCAGCGGGACGGGGCTTTTTTGCAGCAGGCGCGTTTTTTTTGACCGGTGCGGCGACAGGTGCGGCGGGTGCGGGTGCCGGCTGTGATTTCAGCGCTGTCAGCTGCTCAGTCAGCGCACTCAGGCGGGTTTCCAGCCCCTGCTGGGCGTCCTGAAGGGTTCGCAATGACTGACGCACGGCGTCGTCGCTGCCGGCCTGTTTCGCAGCAGCGCTCAGCTCCTGCTGCATCTCACCAAGTTTTTTCCGGGTATCCTGCAGGCCGGTTTTGAGCGTGGTCACATCTGACTGCAGGGCCGCGACTGTCTCAACAGTGGCCGCTGTACTGCCCTGAGATTCAAGGCGTGCAAGGCGTTCATCAAGGTTCGATATGCCCAGACTGAAGGCGGTGTAGCCCAGCGCCAGAATGCCGGCCAGCGCCACACCGCTGGCAGCGCCCCAGATGAGGCGGCAGCGGGGACGCCAGCTGAATCTTTTACGAGCCGGAGCGGGGTCAGTATGGAATGGTTGCTGTTCGCTCATTTTCTCAGAAACCCTCCGCTGACAGGTTTAACGGGTACTGACTGAGGGGCGCTGATGGCCGGTTGTGACACGGCGGACGGCGCAGGCGTGGACCAGCTGCTGACCGGCGGCGGAAGCTGGGAGACCGGCAGCTGGTAGCCGTCGCGCAGGCTGTGGCAGACCACACGCTGTACATCATCCACCTCAAGCTGCCAGGCCGGACCGGCCAGGACCTGCAGGGCAGTACGCAGGCGCATCGGGCCCAGCTGGTACTGAACCGCCGGCAATGCCTGGCGGTAAAGCACGCCGTTGGCGGAGCCTGTCGCGCACAGGGAATAACCGGACTGGCGCAGGGCGTAACGCAGCGCATCCGCCACGGTAGGATGCAGGGATGACGGGATACGGATATCAATAATCTGGGAGAGAGGGTCACGCTGGGCCGCCTGCGGATCGGTGCTGACCAGCAGATAACGATCGTAGCGCACCACTTCCGGCGTCCGCGCATACTCGTCCGGAGAGACCGGCTGAACGTTGCGGGTGACGGTGGTGCCGGGTGTCGGGTCGGCAGGCGCACGCTGTTGCAACTTTTGCGGCTGGGAAACACAGCCCGCAAGGAGCAGCAGGGGAAGAACAGTGGCAAGCCTGCCTGGTGAAAATACGTTGTGAGAGGTGTTACGTTTCATCCGGAATTTTCCTGTACAGTGATAAAACAGCCCTCACTGTGCGGAATCGGTCCGGTTTCACTCAATTAACAACTGATTTTCCGTTGATGAAAAAAAACGCCACCCGAAAGGATGGCGTTGCGGTGAAACAGACAGTAATCAGTCCGGGTAAAACTCGTTACTGAGAATAGTATCTGTTGTCCAGATGCTGTCTTCAGGAAAGATATCCAGACCTATGCCGGTTTCTTTGGAAGCATCGGCGCGGGCGTCAAACCACACATCCGCAAGCCATTCAGGATCAGAAAACGCGCTTTTCAGGCTCGGCGTCTTGTTCAGACGTCGTACAATCAAATCACGCTGACCTTTAATGGTTAACTCCCAGCTTTTACCTCGATGGGTTGGCTGAAACTTCCATTTAAGAAGGTGGGCCAGTAAGACAGCCATACGGCTGGCCAGCTCACGCTTTTCACTTTTGCCCACGTCTTCAATCTCCTCGGCGATGTTCTCAATATCAATCTGACTGAGCTTTCCGGCACGCAGTAAAGCTGCCTGTTCACTGGCCCAGGCAACAACGTCTGAATCGTAACGTGCTCCCATACAAGCCTCCGTTAGTCAAAAAGTGAAGAAACCGCCAGAACAGATATGCTCCGGGGATAACATAAGATGCAACATAAAAAGTTGCTTCCTGAAGTTTGTCAGAGACAGTCATAACAGTCAAAGCTCCATTAATTCAGAGGGCGTGAATTGCCACTCTGGAACAGTCATACCCGAATCCAATGAACGGTATATCGTCATCGAAGTCCATCGGTGGCGCACCGGCACTGCTGCCGGAGGCCTGGCCACTGTGAGTCGGTCCTGAAGGTTGCTGAGGCTGCCCCCAGTCATTCCGGGAAGACGTATTCTGTCCGCTGCCGGACTGGCGGCCGCCAAGCATCTGCATGGTGCCACCAATATTGACCACCACCTCTGTGGTGTATTTCTCCTGGCCGGCCTGATCGGTCCATTTGCGTGTGCGCAGCTGACCCTCGATGTAAACCTGGGAGCCTTTGCGCAGATATTCACCCGCAATTTCTGCCAGCTTGCCGAAAATAACCACCCTGTGCCATTCGGTCACTTCTTTCTGTTCGCCGGACTGCTTATCGCGCCAGCTCTCAGACGTGGCCAGAGAAAGGGTGGCAACTGCACTGCCGTTGGGAATATAACGAACTTCAGGATCCTGGCCGAGGTTTCCGACAAGGATAACCTTGTTAACGCCGCGTGAGGACATAATCATTTCTCCTGTAAGGAATAAAGAAACACCCCGCGAACGGGGTGTGTCAGGTGCGCATCAGAATGAGTTTTCTGCGTAGTTTTGTTGTGCGGCAGAGCCATTCTGCGGCGGCACGGAGTCAGATTTTTCAGTCTTGTAAACCATTTCCTGGCCTATTTTGATCCAGTCCACCTTTATCAGGCGGGCTTTCAGACTGACGCGCTGTTCGCCGGCATGGTCGCCTTTGTTCAGCGTAAATATGTCCGTGGACGGGTTACTCAGGTTAAAGCCCAACAGGACTTTCTTGTCTTCATCGACGGCTTTCTGGCAGCGGGCGATAAGGCTGGTTGCCTCTTTACCTGCGACAGAAATGTCAAAACGGACGTAGGCCGGATTATCAGTCGGACCACTCAGTGCATTTATTACGCAGCTGAGGAACGAGCCATTCTGATGGTTAACCTGGCGGATGTTGCTGAGATACCCGATGCCTTTGATAGTCAGGTTGAAGTACTCAGATTTTGCAGATGCAGAAGTATTGTTTGCAGACATGATGTTTTCTCCATGGAGGTAAAAAAAGGTACGGCGGAGAAACCATCTGCCCTGACGGGAGTGGTTTCCCGTCGGGGGTCAGGATCGGTTGAATCCTGAGAGTCTGGTATGTTGAAAGGACCTCAATCACTGTGCAGTGATATCCGTTTCCAGAGGTTAAACGGATTTACCACCCGAAGGTATCCTCTCTCAGGCTGCGAGGATTTTCCGGTCACCCGAAGGTGTTTCTCTCAGACCGGTGAAACGTTAGCTGGCAGTCACCCTAAGGCGTTTCTCTCAGACTGCTGAAACTTTAGCTGGCTGTGAAAAACAGCGGTAAGCACTGTTGATTTTTAAACCAAACAAGCCTGGTGTCAACCCATAAAACCAGAAATGAAAACGGCGCTGCATATGCAACGCCGTGGGGGCTGTACCAGACCTTAATGTATCTCACTACTCCGGGGATCCGTTCCCGACGCGATTTTCACGGAGCGCATGCGTCTTACAGTTCCTGCCAGATGTGCGATGGCAGACCGTCGTGCCGGTTGCCAGATTAATCCCGTTAAAGTTAAGCTGGCTGCCTCCGGCAAAGGGGTACATATCGAAGCGTAGTCACATTAGCAGAACCCGGCCCGGGGTTGTACAGTGAAATAACTCATCACTGTGCGGATGATTCTGTTTTTGTCCCTGATGCTGCTTTTTTGCGCTTTGTGGTCTTTTTCCCGTTGGTGTTAATAATACCTTTGCAGTCTGGGTAACGCACGCAACCCCAAAAATCTCCTTTCTTACCTTTGCGTTTACGTGTGGGCCCTTTGCATAACGGACAAGGGGGCGTGACGGGAGCGGTGATTTTCACACTGTCCTGGCGGCCTTTTTCGACAAGGTGACGGGTCCACTGCAGCTGCTTTTGCATAAAGACCGCAAGCGACATTTTCCCCTGCGAAATATCATCCAGTGCCTGCTCCCATAATGCGGTCATGCCCGGGCTCGTCAGCGTTTCCGGCAGGGCCGCAATCAGCTCCCGGGCCATCTGCGTTGAGTGGATGTGCTTCCCTTTTTTCTCCAGATAGTGTCGTTTGAAGAGGGTTTCGAGTACTGCCGCACGCGTCGCCTCTGTGCCCAGACCTGCGTTATCACGCAGCACTTTCTTGAGCTTCGGGTCACTGACGAAACTGGCCGCGTTCTTCATGGCAGCAATCAACGTCCCCTCCGTGAACGGTTTAGGCGGACTGGTTTTCATATCTTTAACCTCAGAACCGGTGACAGCGCAAATATCCCCTTTTGCCAGCGCCGGCAGCGCCATACTGTCACCGTCGACGTCCTCTTCATCGTCATCTTTTTCAGCCTGGAACAATGACTTCCAGCCCGTCACCACACCGACTTTCCCGCGTGTACGGAACAGCTGACCACCGATATTGAAAGACGCCTCCGTCACGTCAGATTCCTGCAGCGGAAGGAACTGGGCGAAATAATGCTGGCGAATCAGATGGTAGACCTTCAGCTCATCGGCGCTGAGGCGCGACAAATCAAATGCCTGTCGGGTGGGAATGATGGCATGGTGCGCGGTGATTTTCTTGTCATTCCAGACACGCGAGACAAACTTCCTGTCCAGCTGATTCAGTACCGGGGCCACAGCGGGATCGGATTTTGCCACTGCCGCCAGAACGTCGGGTATTTCCTGCTGCATCGAAGTTGGAAGGAAACCGCAATCTGTCCGGGGGTAGGTGGTCGCTTTGTGGGTTTCGTAGAGGGATTGGGCAATGGCGAGCACATCATTTGCGCCCATGCCGAACTTTCGGGAGCAGACCTGCTGAAGGGTGCCCAGGTCAAAACAGAGGGGGGCCGCCGTTTTTTCCCGCTTCTGTGTTACCTCCAGTACCACAGCCCTGCCCTGCTGCTGACACAACTGCCCCACCGCCCGGGCGGCCTGGGGATTGATGCAACGCTTTTCCTCATCACAGTACTGCTCAACGGGCACCCAGACTGCCCGGAACCGGACGCCCTCTTTTTCAATAAGCGCATGTACCTGCCACCAGGGCTTTGGCACGAAGGATGTGATTTCATTATCCCTGTTAACCACCATAGCAAGCGTCGGCGTCTGTACCCGCCCGACGGACAGCACTTCTGACACCCCTGAGTCACGGGCCTTAAGGGTATAAAGACGCGTCAGGTTCATGCCAATGAGCCAGTCCGCCTGGCTCCTGCCCTTGCCGGCATCATACAGCAGGGCTGTTTTTTCCCCCGGAAGAATACTGCTAAGTGCTTCCTTCACACTGGCCTCATCCAGGGCTGACAACCAGAGCCGGCGTACCGCGCCACTGTAGCGGCAGTATTCCATCAGCTCACGAGCGATCACCTCGCCCTCGCGGTCGGCATCGGTTGCGATGACCACTTCAGACGCCTTTTTGAGCAGCTTACTGATAACGGTGAACTGCGATTTTGTCTGCTCTTTAACGACCATTTTCCAGGCCTCAGGCAGCACAGGCAGAACATCGGCACGCCATGGCCTGCCATACTGCTCGCCATAGGCTTCAGGGCTGGCAGTTTCGAGTAAATGGCCGACCGCCCAGGTCACAACGATGTTACCGCCGCTGATAAATCCCTGCTCACGCTTGCTGATACCCAGCACGCGGGCAATATCCTTTGCCTGGGAGGGTTTTTCACACAGAAAGAGTTGCATGTGTTGCCTCCCGCATCAGCGTTTTTCACCCGCCGCAACAGCGCGGACATCATTCATCAGCTTCGTGACGCCGGACCCGGCCAGACGCTGTGATGATGATGAGCGATAGACAACATAGAGCCTGCTGCCGGACCCGTTTTTCTCGATTTCGATATCCAGGTGATCACGTCCGTTCCAGTCGGAGCCCATTTTGTAGTAGCTGCCCGGCATGGCGTCCCAGACGGGATGCGCATCATCTTCTGCCGCCGCTTTCCAGTCCCCGTCATTTGCGGCCTGCCGCAGTGCCTCAAGCTCCTGTGTGGAGATAAATTTGTAATGGCGCTTCAGGCGGGCCGCCGCGGTATCCACATCGACCGGCACGGAGAACGTTTTATCGACGGACTGCATGGCCTGTTGCCCCGCCGGGCTCATCAGCGGCATCCCGCCACTTTCTCCGCTGTCGTTGCCGCCTAACGTTTTTGTCAGGTTCGCAGCGGTATCGCTGACCTGTTTATTAATCGCAGCCCAGTCCGTTGTTGCGCATCCGCTCAGTAAAAAGAAGGAGGTGAGGAGGAACACAGGGCGAATCATATTATTTCTCCTCCTGAACGGCTTTTCTCAGAGGTGGAGAAAAGGAAGAGCGTTTCTTACCAGTAAGAATGTCAGTATCGGGCATGCCCAGTTTTTCTATTGCCTGTTGTGCTTCTTTAGTCTGGATTGCTATGTCAGCACGGTTAACCTTGACGGTTCGATAAAGGCGTAGCACACCATATACTTTTCTGATTAAGTGAGCGCAATGGCTCAGTAGTTCATCGCGACGGTTGCGGGATATGAGACCGTAATGAGCCGCCTGGAATGCTTTAAGGGCCATCTGGTCATATCCGACGAGTACCCATACACATCTGTAACCCAGCGGAGAACGACTGTATACGCCTATATTAAGTGGAGACGAGGAGGCAATGTCAGAAAATGAAACAGCAGGGGGAACTGATTTCAATATGACCTCAAGTTCTTCTACCCGGCTTTTGATATGTTCTCCAGCTTCATTCAAAAGCGTTTCAACCCTGAACATCGCCTCATCTGCCCATGGGTTATCTGCCAGGGAATCCTGATAAATAATTCCTGAGCGCTTAATAGCCTGGGGCATACTCATGATGGCATGCTTAACTTTCTTTACACCCTCCTTCGCCTGAGCCTGCGGGCGGCCTTCCCAGAGACGGATAGCATAGTTTGAGTGGATCTCGATTTTCAGGGAGGATGTGAGTCCGCCCGGTTTATCGCTTCGCGTTTCATTTTCAGTGGTCATGAAATCATCTCCTGTAAGATCCCGGTCAGGTTCGACCTGAGTCAGTGATACTCTTCAGGCAGGAGCTTGGGGACAACTAGAAACCAGATCCCTAATCTCGGAAATTCACTTATATGGCTTCATAGCGGGCTGGCTCAGGGCGTTGAAGTAGTCAGTTATATAGAATGACACCTCAAACTGCTTAAAAATCAAAAGATAAAATCCTTTCATGTTTTACTCAAACCAGACCCATACAGTGCTGTACATTTTTTATCCGCCGCTGCCACTCGCAGCACTGTTTGCTTTTTAACCACTGCTGCCACTCGCAGCACCGATTACTTTTTAACCACTGCTACCACTCGCAGCACCGATTGCTTTTTAACCACTGCTGCCACTCGCAGCGGTGGTTGTTTTTTAACCTCCGGTTCTAGAAGTAGCTATCTATCGTTTAGCTTTCTACGAATATCTCTAACCAAATTTCGTATGTTCTCTTCCGATACAGGATGGACAGAAGAACGTGGTTCTGGCTTCCACAGCTGTTGTTCAGGACGCTGAGCATTTTTTTGCACGGCACTCTCAGGCGAATCATCAGCCTGACGGGGCGCGTATAACCTGCCCTCACGGGCCTTTTTCATTACGGCCAGCAACCAGCCAACCGGGTTGCTGAGCTGCTGGCGTGCCATCACCTTTTGCAGGCTGAGCAGCACAAGTTGTGCCTGTTCTTCAGGCAGCGCCTGCAGCTGGGCGGTCAGCATGGCAATATCTTCTGCCGGCACAAGTTCATGCAAACTGTCGGGAAGCACAGGTTTACCCGGTACGTACGTATTTTTATTCACACTGTGTGTGATACTACGTACGTAATGGTTCGGTTTCCGAACCCGGTCATAACTGCCTGTTTTTACTGGCAGTACGGATTCCGAACTCAGTGAATTGTTGTATCTTTCTGGGCTGAGTTCGGTATCCGAACCCTGTTTTTTAGCGATGATTCCTGGCCGTTTATGACTGAGTTCGGTTTCCGAACCCGGTGCGGGACGGGGTATTCGGTGATGATGTTTCGCCATCTGGCTGGGCGTCTGTGGGCGGTCCAGACGCGATTCGATCAGCGCAAGATGGCTGCGATAATGGCGCATGGTGGGGTCGTTTTTTATATCGTCGAGCACTTCGCGGGCGGTCTGGCTGATAGTCCGGTTTTTACTCAGGCAGGCATCCGCCACCGTATCAAGGAAGCGGGGGTCGAGCGTTTCCGCATCGCTGAACGTCAGGGGCTCATCGTGCTGAGCATAGATATTCCCCCGCACCCGCCCTTTATCATCCCGCACGCGTTTACAGAGGCTGAGCCAGCCGGTTATTCGTAGCATAAGCAGGACGCGGCTTACCGTTTCCCTTGAGGCTTTCCCCTTTCCGGGTGAGGCAAGCTGCAGTTGCAGTTCGTCATAGCTGGGGAAAACTGCCCCCTCATTATTTTGTGCATACAGCCGGATCATCATCCAGCCCATCTTGTCCAGTGGTGACAACCGCGTGTCGAGCAACAGCCGGCGGGGAATGGAATCATGCACATTTCCGGTAAACAGCAGGCCGTTACGTATCCTGCCATCATCCCGCCGGGGTCTGGCCGCAAGGCGGGCATTCATTTTATCCAGCGTATAAGCAATCAGGCTTTCTGCAGGCAGACTCATTATTTTTCCTTTTCGGCCGCCATCACGGCCGTTCTGAACTGTCAGTATGCTTAGTAATGCACCCGCGTACGGGTGCAGGGTAAACAGGCTGTCATGCTGCTATTTCCGTATGGCGCTGTTATAGCGTTCGTGGCTGAGAAGAAGCCATGTCCGGCCTTCGTTGCGACTCAGCAAACGCCAGAACGGGCCGAGATCGATTTTGTAGTAACCGCAGCCTTTCTCATCGAGCCGGGTGTAATTACGCGCCCCCTGCCGGAAACGGCGAACCTGACGTAACGCCTTCTGACAGCATTGCGGCGGCGTACCATGGGGAGCCCGCAGGCCCGGCGCAACCATCCTGTATTTCATGCCGTCTTCCTTACCGGCGTTCGTGCCGGAGAAGGCTGCCGGGTTTTGTGCCAGCCGCGGACGGCATGCCAGACGGACGTCAGCGAGACGTTCATCTGTTCTGCAGCCAGCATCATTACGTCCAGCCCGTCAGCACTTTCCGCATCTTCAACGCCGGACTTTTGCCACTGACGCCACAGGGCGGCGTTTTCCTCATCACCCAGTGCGTTACCGCGCCCCGGCCGGACATCGATACCGGCAATACGACGGCGGGCCGCCACGTCCGTACTGGAGAGCCCGAAGTAATTGGCCATCAGTTCAATGGAGCCGCCCAGCGCCAGCGCCCGATCGATACGCTGGAGTCGTTTCTGTTCCGTCCGGGCCTGCTGCAGCATGCGCACCAGATTGCCGTGATTGATGCCCACACTGATGATCGACACCTCACTGCCGGAAAGGTAGTGAAGCTCTTCGAGCGAGAGCCCCTGCAGCATCTGCATTTCCTCGCGGTTCAGTCCCAGCGATTCGCAGCGGCGCAGATAGCCACTTCTGAGATCCATAACCAGCTGCATCAGCAATCCGTTGGCAGCCTGAGATAAACTGTTCATCATTCCCCCTTAATCCTGACGGTAACCAATGGCTGCCGGACCCCGGCCGCTGACACCATGATGAATACGGGCATTTTGTCCGGCTTCATACCCCTGATAACGTGCTGTATCCGCCCCGCGGCAGGCTTTCAGTTCACGGGTTGTGACTGTTTTCATACTGCGGCTTTCCAGCCAGTGGCTCATCACCTGCTCCTCCTCGCTGCTGATGTCAGTTGCCGATATCACCTCACGCACCCCACATACCCAGCCGTCACGGAACTGCTCCGCTCTCGCCCGGCGTGTGGCCAGTTTCAGCCGCTTACTCTGGGTTTTGAGATAAGAATTTGTGGCATCTTTCAGCTGGCGCGTCAGCACATCAAAGGCATAGGCTGCTATCTCAGGTTTTTCACTGAATCCGTAAAAGGTTACCGAACGGCGATACCCGGCAGAGGTCTGACGCCATGAGTAATAAGCGCGGCAGCCAAAGGCATGACAGACGCCCCGGACAAGGGTCACCATCCATTCCGGAACTTTTTCAGCATCCGAAGGGGCCGTGCGGGAAGACGCCTCGCGCACAGATGTAAGACTGGCGTCAAGCTCGCTGATACCGTATCTGGCCATCAGCTTCTGGGCACGCTGCAGGGCCAGTCCTGCCTCATGGGCATTACTGTTGCTGCGGCCCAGCTTCAGCAGTTTCCTGACAAGATTCAGCAGTCGCAACTGTCGCTGTGAGTTATTCATCACTGTTATCCTCCCCGTACGTCAGACCGCGTTGCAGCTCCCGAAGACGGCGCATAACGCGCATCAGGCGCAGCAGTTTCAGAGCATCTTCATCTGTCAGTGCAGGTGCTTCCCCCTCACCCGGGCCGCCGGTGAAAAGCTCCGGCAGACCACACACTCCTGCCGCAGGATGCAGCGCAGGCGCTTCGCCGGTCAGGCCCAGCAGAAATGCGGCGGCTTCAGAACACACCTCACCTGCCCCGACGTAACCGGCAGACATGTCATTGTCGCGTTGCGGAAGAATTTCATCTTCGCAGCCAAGGACCTCACCCAGCTCCCAGGCCAGACGAAAAGCGGTATTCTGCAGGTGTTCGATATCGTCCTGATGGGCCGGCACATGCCAGATGCTGTCATTAGTCACTGGCGCGTCATCCTGCAGGACAACTTCAGGTTCTGGTGTTAAAAGAGAAAGCAGGCCATCCTCCCCATTGTCCTCTTCTCCACCATTCTCTTCTCCGTACCCATCGGAGAGGGTAACCAGCCCGCTAACATCCCCGCTCTCACCTGAAATGACCGGCGCGGCACCGTACATATCTGGCTGAACCTCATGCCGGGGGGGCTGTTTATCCAGTTTTTCAGGTGGGGTATTATCCGGGGCGGGCGTTACCGGCTCTCCTGAGATTTCACGACGTGGACTGGAGAAAGGCTGCGCGACCTCAACAGACTTCTGCGCCGGTGTGGCCTGACCTGCAGAGTCAGCGGTGACGAGGCTGTTTACGGGAGGGATGGACACCGGTTCTGGATCGCCGAAGTGATGTCTGCGGTTACGTTCTTTAGGATCCAGTTCCATCATCCAGCGGTCATAATCCAGCTCCGGATGGGGCAGCGCATTCAGTAAATCACCAATTAATTCATCGCGAAACATCTCAAGAGACCACAGTTCCGGTGAGTTGAAACGGCCACAACACTGGCCAAAAACGTCGCTGAAGGATTTGTCGCCTGTGTCTGAAATCAGGCAAAACTCATCCCACACGCGTTCAGCATCATGCCGGAGCGCCAGCAGCGCCGTTATCTGAGGCCTGCCGAGCCCGGACTCAAGCAGGTCTGGGATCCACGGAAAAAGATATTTCAGTGCATCTTCCATACGGCTGATAGTTGAATTATGTACCGGCAGACCTTCACGGGTCAGAAGCTCTGACAACTGTCGTAAAGAGACTGGCTTTCCTAACTGCTCTTCATATATAGAGCGGGCTTTGTGGATCCCCTGCGCTTTTTCAATAAAACTCAGTTCCCCGCGCACTTCATTCTCTGCCAGATGGCCGATAACACACTGCAGCCGTCCCGGCCACGGCTTGAACAACACATGGACACGGAAAAAACGGTCTTCTCCGGTCTCCTGCCACAGTTCTGACAGGATCTGATAACGTGTATTACCACCGTCGCTGAAGATGTACATATCGGGCTCACCATCCGGGTCACGGGTGACTTTGGGTACGGTGTCCAGCCCGCGCGAACGGATGGAAGCCTTGATATCGTCATAACGCGGATTGCGTGATGTTCGCGGATTATCAGGATTCGGGCTTAACTGGTCGAGCGTCAGGACCATGGGCATTTCAGCCGCCGGCATGACGCTGATATTGCCGGCCGCCTGCGACTGGCGTCCGGGCTGCAGCATGGCAGCCCCCACATTAGAACTTTTACGGCTCATGCCTGTTTCCTCCCGCTGCGGTAACCGAAGTCATAGCTGCCTTCCTGAAACTCCGAAAAGAGGGTATAACGCCCGTCAAATTTGACTTTCACCGTGCCGGTTGGCCCCTGCCGCTGCTTGCCGACAATGATCTCAGCCACCCCGGCATCAGGAGTGCCGGGGTTATAAACCTCATCCCGGTAAATAAACATGATGAGGTCTGCATCCTGCTCAAGCGCACCAGAGTCACGCAGGTCACCATTATTAGGGCGTTTATCGGCCCGCTGCTCCACCAGGCGGTTGAGCTGGGAAAGCGCCAGTACCGGACAGCCCAGCTCTTTACCGAGCGCCTTAAGCGAGCGGGAAATTTCCGCTATTTCCTGCGTGCGGTTTTCCTGCTCGGGGGAGCGGACAAGCTGCAGATAGTCCAGCATGATGAGAGAGGGTCTGCCGTATTTGCGGACATAGCGACGGGCGCGGGCGCGCAGTGTAGCCGGGGTCTGGTAGCTGGTATCATCAATGATCAGACGGTTTTTCCATTCAATAATGCGACCGGTAGCCGCTGACACGCGAGCCCAGTCTTCATCATCCATGTTGCCGCTGCGAAGCCGGGACAGTTCCACCCGGCCTTCCATCGCCAGCAGGCGCATCATCAGCTGCTCTGAGGGCATTTCAAGACTGAACACAAAGACGTGATCGTCAGGTTTTGCGCCCACGGCCGCGGTGCAGGCGGCCATGGCCAGCGACGTTTTTCCCATGGAAGGACGGGCGGCCAGCAGGGCCAGATCGCCGGGCTGGAGACCACAGGTCATCGCGTCCAGTTCACTGAAACCGGTCGGTGTGCCGGTGAGGCCGTCACTGGCGGACATACTTTCCAGATGCGTCAGCAGTTTATCCAGCGCCTCGTTAACGCCGGTCTCACTGTTGAGCTGCATGGCTCCCTGTTCGGCAATGTTAAACAGCTTACCTTCGGCCGACTCAAGGATGCCGGCCGAGCTGGCTTTCGGGGCCTGCACATCGGAAAGAAGACTGTTACCCACTGTCATCAGCTGCCGCAGGCGGCTTTTCTCCGCCACCACGCCGGCGTAAGCAAGGATATTGGCTGCAGACGGCGTGTTTTTACTCATTTCAGCCAGATAAGCAAAGCCGCCACACTGTTCAAGGTCGCCTTTGTTCTCCAGCCGTTCCGTAATAGTGATGAGATCGAGCGGTAGCCCTTCTCCGGCCAGCTCGGCCATGACGCGGAAGACCATACGGTGCGGCCGGGAAAACAAATCTTCCGGGGAGATTTGCAGTATCACCTCATCCCACCGGTCGTTATCAAGCATCAGTCCGCCCAGTACGGCCTGCTCAGCCTCATAAGAGCAGGGCATCATCATCTCAGACATGACGCACCTCCCGGGTCAGAACGTCACTGAAATGGCTCTGCCACTCAGGGAACAGTTCACACGCGAGGTCGTGCATGGTGACGGCTGCGGCCGGACCTTTGCGGCGTGTTTTGTATTCCAGACGATGCACGGGCTGCTGCTTGACGTGCCCCAGTTTGAAAATATCCAGCGCCTCGATACGGGTATTGAGTAAACGATAAACGTCACGGTTGCCCAGCGCAGAGGCGTCGTAATGTTTTTCGTTAATGATGGCGGCAAGACCGTCCATTGCTTCACGGTCAAGCAGAGTGTTTTCGATACAGTTGACGAGAATGGAAATATCAGGAAGGCGGATACCGTAATTTTCATAGGTTTTCAGGCGGGTAAGCATGTGAAGGGAGCCGCGGATAAATTCACGGACATCCGGAAGGATGGGTTTAACAACGCCCATCACATTACCGGTAGAGGACAGGAGGGAAAGCTCAGTCATAACGCCTGTTGCGCCTTTAGAATCCACAATAATGGCGTCATAACGGTTAAAGAAAGGATGCTGAAGTATGTTACGCAGGCGAAGACGGCCATCTGCAGCGTGGAGCATCGCGGTCGGCAACAGTTCGTCCGGGTCGTTTGAGTAGATGACATCGAGATTTTTTATGGCGGTCTGCGAAATGCATTGCGTATGGTCACTGACCATCTGCATCAACAATTCATAGAGACCGAATGGGGATTCATGCTCCAGCGCGAAGATACTGCTGGCTGTGGGCTGGGAATAGTCTGCATCCACAAGAAGGGTATTCAGGCCAGCATCGGCAAGAAAACCGGCAAGGTAAGCAGCAAACGTGGATTTGCCTTCTCCACCTTTGGGAGAGATAACGGGAAGTATTGTCATTTTGCACATCCAAAACAATGGTTTGGATGTATGCGTTAGCGATTATTCACATCTCTGTAACACAAAGGCAAAAAATTTAACTTTCCGGCAATGGGATTGAAAATCCCCGTGTCCTTGGTTCGATTCCGAGTCCGGGCACCACTTATTCAGAAAACCCAGCCTATGGCTGGGTTTTTGCTTTTCTGGGAATGGAAATCCGTAGCCCCCATCTCTGGTCTGACTAGCTATAACGAGAAGGCCAGATTTTCTCTGGCGCAACGCCCAGCGCTTCGGCGATCAGCCGCTCATCTTTGGGCCTGGGTCAAAAGCTTACTTAGCTACAGGGAGATTATTACCAGTAATAACGCGTATCACTCCATCTGACGGTTCGCTAGCCCCGACAAGTGAATCCAATATCTCCGCCATGAACTTTTTCATCACTGAAAACAATAATCCCTTCGCCAATTTTGGCATTTTTTCTTTTTCGGTTTCTTTATTCTTAAATATTGTTTACGACTCTTGTTCATAATCATAAATTAATACTCAGCACATCATGACTGGTGGTAGTTGTCGGGGTAACAGGGCACATAGTTTAAAATACTTATTCATAGTTTGTTATTACGTAAACATTTTAACCTAATGCGTGTCAGTCAGGCACGCAGATAAAAAACAACCGGGGAGAAAAGTTAAACAAAATGCTGTTAGCCGGAAGTACCAGTATTGTTCTGTTGTCCGCTGCAGTCAGTTCGGTATGGGTAGAGGATAATGCCAGTACAGCGTCCTGCTTTTTTACCTGTATGTTGAATAACCATTTCAATAAATCATTATAGAATCACATCTGTTTATTATTGTCTGATCCGGAGTGAGTCTTTATGAAAAGTCGTTATTTACTATTTTTTCTACCACTGATCGTAGCTAAATATACATCAGCAGAAACAGTGCAACCCTTTCATTCTCCTGAAGAATCAGTGAACAGTCAGTTCTACTTACCACCACCGCCAGGTAATGATGATCCGGCTTTCCGCTATGATAAGGAGGCTTATTTTAAGGGCTATGCGATAAAGGGTTCCCCGCGATGGAAACAAGCTGCTGAGGATGCAGATGTAAGCGTGAAAAATATAGCCAGAATATTCTCGCCAGTAGTGGGTGCTAAAATTAATCCCAAAGATACGCCTGAAACCTGGAATATGTTACAGAATCTTCTGAAAATGGGCGGCTACTACGCTACTGCTTCGGCAAAAAAATATTATATGCGTACTCGCCCCTTTGTCTTATTTAATCATTCCACCTGCCGTCCTGAAGATGAGAATACTTTACGAAAAGATGGCTCTTACCCTTCCGGGCATACTGCTTATGGTACACTTCTGGCATTAGTATTATCCCAAGCCAGACCGGAACGCGCGCAGGAGCTCGCCAGACGAGGATGGGAGTTCGGGCAAAGCAGAGTGATATGTGGTGCTCACTGGCAAAGTGATGTTGATGCTGGCCGTTATGTGGGAGCAGTAGAGTTTGCAAGACTGCAAACAATCCCGGCTTTTCAGAAGTCACTGGCAAAAGTCCGTGAGGAGCTGAACGACAAAAATAATTTATTGAGTAAAGAAGATCACCCCAAACTTAATTACTGAAGGTGAAAGTCTTCCCGCAAACTGGCCACAGCAAATGAAAGGAAGTGCAACTGCGTAGGGGCGACCGGGCGTGGAGAACGCCTTTGGTTTCCCCGATTCGCAAACCACCCGTTTGCAGTCCGTCCAGACCGTCATGACATCGTTGTCCGGCTGAAGCGGTAAAACCGGTCTGGCTCACTGACTATCCACAGCGAATTCCGGCCATCAGAAGCTATCCCCTCCGCCTGTGGAATGTCCCGCTCCAGACCACTGTGTCCCCGGCGCAGCGGCATCACCCTCCAGCCGCCCTCGGGGTCTGACACCATTACCAGGGCTGATTCATGGGAAAGCACATACAGCCGCCTGTTTTTCCTGTCGTAATGCAGGCCGGCGATATCCTTCAGGAACCACGGCAGGGACAACCGGTGTGTCAGTGAATCACTGACCGACAGAGAGTCATGGCTGTGGTCCGTTTCCAAAAAACGAAGCGGTTTCTTTTCCTGCGCCACTATCAGTGCATTCTCTCCCCGTCCACGGGCAAGGCCTTCAAAACCGGCATTGTCGCTTTTTCTGTCCACATCCAGGGTCAGGATGTATGACGCCGGCGGCAGGATAGACGTGTTCCTGCCAATGTAGTGGGTGGTGAGCATCCGTTCCCGCTCCCGGGACAGGACATAGCGGTTCCGGCCGAGGTACTCAATGGCCTCAAAATCATGGTCGCCATCCGATGGTATCACCCGCAGCACGTTCCCGTCCGTGTCCAGCTCCACCACCGACGACGGATGGTCGGTCACGGCAAACAGCGTTCCGCTGTCCGGGTTCCACGTCAGGCCGGAGAGACCGCCCTGTATACCGGGAATGTCTTTTTCTGTCGCAAGCTGCCACTGCGTTTCCTCCGGGTACCAGGTTTCCGGAAAATACAGTGTGGCCGCACCGGCCACCATCAGAAGAGCGCCAGCCAGCAGTGCCGGTTTTTGTTTAAGTAAACGTCTCAGAGTCATGGTTCCGGATATTCAGTTCATCGCATTACATGCAGTCAATGACAAACCAGAGTACTGACCGGCAGCAGTAAAATCATATTCCCGTAAGGCCTGTCATGCAGCCCCGGATTATATTCATTCAATATTCAGTAACAGAAATACCGATACAAAAAACACCAGTGACATCATGACGACAAAAGAAATACAGATGTAATAAATCACCTTCAGAAAGTTCATCAGTCAGTTACCGCAATATCTGTTCCGGCCACTTGTTCTCTCCCTGCCCCTGTTTTACCGGATATCCGTCAGACCAGCCGCCATCGGCCGGACACGCCTTTACCTGCATTCATTTTCTCCACCACGCCGGCGTCCTCAAGCGTAACCAGATAAGCCCTGGCCTGGTATATTGTCAGCCCGGCCGCATCCGCAATACTCCGGGTCCTGACCGGTATATTTATCCTGCCGTTTGCCTGTGACTGCATAAAAGACAGAATTTTGTCGCAAGCGTCATTACTCATTTTGTTCTCCTGTGACTACGGGGAAGCAATGCTGTCCCGGAAGCTGAAATACCTGCCCCGGGTCTTCACATATCAGAACCGTTGTCCGGTTTCATCTGTAATCACCCCGGGTAACAGGCCGCTCGTGCACAGTACATGCAGGTTCTCCACCCCTGCATACTCCACCAGGCAGGCCCGGAGGTAATAATCCTTGCGTGATGCCGCCTTCAGTGAGGCATTCCTGTTTATGGCCGTACACAGGGATATCAAAGTCCGCTTTCGCAAGTCAGTCAGTTCACCTGAGCTTTCCGGCCCGGCTCTTCCCTCAAGCGCCTGACGCAGCATGTCACGCAGCCGGAGGAGGCTGTCCCGGCCACTGATAACCTGCGCAGTTCCTCTCAGGAGCCGCATTTCCTGCAGCCGCGAAGGTACCAGAACAACCATGGGAACCGGACTGGCCGCGTGCAGCATTCTGATGTCCTGCAGATGCCGCCCCCAGCCGGCCAGCGGCTCCGCACTCAGTGCCACCAGGGCCAGGTCATATGCCCCGGGAGGTGACATCTCCGGTCGCACCACGGCATACCCCATACCGGTAAGCAGATGTGACAGCCCCAGCAGTTCATATTCACAGTTCCCCGTCAACAGTACGCGTTTCCGGCGGGACATGGCATTTTCCATTTATCCTGCCCCCGCTAACTTAACGCCGGGCTTATCAGCCCTGCCAGCATGGCTGCCAGTCCCACAAGAACCAGCAGATAAACCGTGACCAGTACACGTACAGATATTTTCATTACGATCCCTGCTCAGAAATAGTTCACTACCGGCATCAGGTTTCTCTGCGAATGGTTGACATAACACAGTACCTGCATCAACAACCGACACATAACAGCCACCGGCTTCATGTAAGGCAGCGGTAAACTCAGACAGCGTCATTCTGGTCATGAATGTCGTGCCTTCCCCGAATACCAGCCTGACCCGGCCGTTATGTTCCTGCACCTGCCGGATATCCCGGACACTCACAAAGAAAAACACGCCGTCAGCCCGCTCCAGCCCCACAAAAACGGCGGGGCCCTGAACGGGTGATCGGGAGCCTGCAGCCTTACCGGTATTCAATACTCACCGCCAGGGAGGTGTGCCAGCGGGACGGTACCGCCCCCTTAAAACGCAGCTCACCGCTGTCCGCCACCGTCTGTGCGCCGTATACCCCGTCAACCTGGCGCAGGGCGGCGTCACTGAACCGGCTCAGCCCGGACACGCTGCTGACCGTCATCTCCCGGAGCCAGGCCGGGCCTTCACTGTCAAACAGGGTCTGCAGCACACCCGGCGTCTGCCCTGCCGGCATCACCTGCGTCTGTGGCGGCAAGCCGTTGCCCTGCAGGTCGCCATACAGCCCGGCATACTCCGCCCGGTCCCCCAGGACATGGCGCAGCACACCCGCCGCCTGCATCCGGAAGGTTAATGTCCCGGTACGGACATTTCCCTCCCCCGTCACCGGCAGTGTCACCGATGCCGTACCCGGCGCCGTCCACGCCAGTGCAACCCCCTCGGTTCCCTTACCGTATATCACCTGCGGCGCAAGCCCCTCCCGGCCGGCCGGGGTGGTCAGGATAGTTTTTCCCAGCAGGACCGTCATGGCCGGCAGGGGAACCGGTATTACCTGCTCCCCACTGCGCAGGACAGAGACAGCTTTCGTGTTTATCTGTGTGTTCCCTTCCCCGACCTTCCAGACCCAGGGATTACGGGTGCTGGTCACCGGCCCGCCCAGCTTCAGCTCTCCGCTGAAGTCTTCCCCCGGCGTGTTCCACGCCAGCACACAGGACGGCAGCAGACTGGCGGCCAGCAGTAAAAGCGTCAATCGTTTCATTGTGTTCTTCCTCTCCCTGCCCGTTCTTTACTGGACCGTCACCGTCACACTCAGCCCGGCCTGCCACTGCGCCGGCGTGTTTTCTGCCGACAGGCGCAGCTCAAAATCCGAGACGGCGGACGCATAGGCCGCCGCCAGCCGGCTCACCCGGCCGTCAGCCAGCACGCCCTGACTGATAACCTGACCGTTATCTGCCGTGCTCATTCCGTTACCGAAGCCCCGGTTCAGCATCAGCAGGGAAGGCAGACGGCTTTTGAGCCACTGCGGCAGGGTGCCGGCCTGCACACCGCTCACGCTCTGCCCGTTTACGAGCGACATGCCTGCCGGCAGAACCACCCCGTCTTCCTGGTGTCCGGCGCTGACGGCCATTCCCTGGTCAAGGGTGAAAGAAAGCTGCCCCGCCACGTGACCGTTCTCCGGGTTACGTACCGGGACAGAGGCGCGGAAGTGCTGCGCCGTCGTGCTACCGCCATCCGTCACGGAAAACGGCTGCCCGTTACTGCTGAAGGAGATAAAAGGGGTGAAGCCGGGACCACCGCGCTCTGCCACCTCATACAGATGGCCATCCAGAAACGGCAGGGAGCCCTTGCCGCGTAAATCAAAAACCAGTTGTCCGTTCTCTATACGGGCATCAGCGGTATCCACCGCCCATGTCTGGTCAGGAGAGCCCACCTGCCAGGTCCATTTCGGGGCCTCGTCAGTGACCAGACCGTGAAACTGTATTTCCCCGCCGTCAAGAATTCCGGCCCGGGGTGCTGCGGAATAAAACAGGGCCAGCGCGGCCAGGGCGGAAATAATAGATTTATAATGATGCGTTATTTTCATCGTTATTCACTCTGTTTTATCCGTTGGTCATAATTAATAAACAACGAGCATTCAGACAAGCTGAAAAGAATAAACCCGGCACCGGCGTACGCGGACATTTCCTGGCTGACAGAGAAGCAGGAAATAAATATACCGGAATACCGGGTTTATTACCGGTGAGCGGCCGTAAAGCAGAACACCGGGTTAATAGTCAGACAACAGCTATATTCTGTTTATGTCTGATAACTGCCGGGTTAGTTATAAGAAACCGTAATCGGCAAGGATGCGCGCCATTCAATTGGCGCACTACTCTGAAGAGGTTGATCGAAAGTCAGTTTAACGGTTTTACCACCCAGAATACCTGCACCATAGAAACCAGAATATGATAAAGCATTATCACCAAAAGATTGTGCACCAGTAGGTACTACTGTGCCGCCCTGGGAGTCATAGTTTGCAACATATTCATCTGAGATCGCAGCAGCTATAGCCCATCCATTTGTTACCATATCTGCGTTTGAAGGCAAACCGCCAAAGAAAGCATCTCCTTCCTTCACGGCAATCAGAGAATTTTTAGTTGCTTGTGTATCTGATTTAGATGAGGCCTCTGCCCCTACACTAAATGGAGCAACCATTTTCCCGATCTTTTGACCCGCGTTATTTTTTACTTCTAATGTTAAGGTTGTTGTATCATCTGCGAAAGCAGAAAGATCAACTGCCGCCCCATACTCAATTCGTGGAGTAATATTGGCAGCGCCCGTGAAAGGAGCCTTCACCGAAGTCCGGATACCAAGAACAGGAACAGAATCCTTAACCAAGATATCTACTACAGATGCCCCCTTCTCAAACGAAGCATTTAGTGTTTGGTTCATGCTAGCTGAGCCAAGCTCTACTTCCCATGGATTATTTTTATCTGGAACTGGGCTCAACGTACCGCCCAGTACCAGATCACCACCGTTACCACCTGCGGTCCATGCCATAGCCGAGCCGGATACCACTGCAGATGCAGCCACTGCCAGTGCAATCAGTGTTTTTTTCATGAATTTATTCCTTTCAGTTTTATAAAACAATTAAAGAACTATTTTGTTATTAAATAGTAATTCCGTCTGTTACCCGGTCTTACCGCAAAGCCATCCCCTGCCACCTTATTTATGTGGCATCACTGAGATATTTATCCCTGTAATACAGAATGGCTTTACGTTATTGCCGTAAATAACTGTGCGTCATTCACTCAGGTAATTCGTGGTGCCCTGCCGTTCTTTTTAACTGACGCTTACTCCTTCCACTTCCACCGGCACCTGCACATTCCCCCGGTAGTTCGCCGGCACCTCCAGCTCCGCCGGCGCGTCACTTCTCAGCTCCACCTGCCGGGTTGCCGCCGGCACCGTGATAACCACATCCTCTCCCCGCTGGCTGACCGAGAGGGCCGCCCGCTGCCCGTCCACCATCAGGGTGGTCTTCAGCGTGAGCCGTGCGTCCCGGCCGTCTCCCAGGGTCCGTTTCACCGTGATATACGCCATGTTTCCGGATGCCGGACGACTTTCGGCATTGCGGATGACCAGCGTCTCCGGAAGCGGACCGTTGCTCTCCGTCCGGTATAGCACCGGGTCCGCCGGGGTGCGCGTCACCTTCACCACGCTGTTGCCCACCACCTGACCGTTCACCACGCCCAGGTACTGCGTCTTCTCGCTGTAATCCGCCGCCAGGACCGGCAGGGCGCTGAAGAGGGCTACCGCCATCAGTGCTTTTTTCATCATGGTTTCTCTTTATTCCGCAGGACCGGAAAGGGTTATTTTTTACCTGCCCCGGCCGCTGTTTTCGTCTCCGGGACCGTCTTTGCCTCCGGTGCCGCCGCTTTTTTCTGGTTGATGGTCCAGGTCTGCAGCTCGCCGTAATCGTTCAGGGAATCCACCTTCACCACATTCCCCTTCACCTGCACCTCATCCCCCGGCATAAACATCAGCAGTTTCTGGGCGGTGTCGTTGTCCACCGCAACCTTTTTACCGTTCGCATCCAGCAGGCTGCCGATGGCGTAGATATACGGCGTGGTGTTGACCAGCATCGTCCGCCCGTCCGGACGGGTCTGCAGGCTGATGCCTTCCTCGGCACCCTTACGGTCCTTCAGCAGCGCCTCCGGCCGGTAGAACAGCTTCAGCTTCGTGCGCAGGGCAATGGCAATCCCGCTGCCCTTCAGCGCCGGCGGAATATCCTGCAGGTTCAGCCAGTACACTGACTCTTTATCCTTCGGCAGGTGGTCAGAGGCCATGATGATACGCAGCGTCTGCTGCCCCTGCGGTTTCACCTTAAAGAAAGAGGGCGTCACCACAAACGTCGGGCGGGTGTCCTTCTCCACAATATTGTCCACCCACGCCTGGCCGCCGAAAGTACGCTCCTTGTCATTGTTGGTCACCGTGATGGTCAGCGCGTCCTTGTCGCCGCGAAAAATATAGCGGGTCTGGTCCGCCGCCAGGGAAGCCAGCGCACTCTGGCTCGCCATCATCAGGGCCAGGGTCATTCCCAGCGCCTTCGTCACTCTGTTACGGAAAAAAGAACGCATTTTCTGGGTCTGTTTCATCGTCATCATTGTCCGGTTATGCTTATTCGCACGTAATTTCCTGTAGTTTCGCCGTCTCCTGCAGTTTCGCCGCAGGTATCCGGCACTGTCCCAGCGTGATATCGCCGGGGCGGTCCACCGCGTTAATCATCAGCACGCCGTTGTTCGCCACAAAGCCCAGCGGCGTGTTATTGCTGTCCCGTGCCCATGTGCCGCCCGGCACAAAGGCCCCGTCCGGCATCCTCACCTGCAGCAGGTAACGGTGCACCTTCAGAGCATCAAACGGCATCCACACCACCGCCCTGTCCGTCGGCACCACCTTCCGGCTGGTCGTGGACAGCTCCGTGTCCAGCGGCAGCGTGCCCGCATCTATGGTCACCGTATTCCAGTCATAGCTGTTCAGCGGTACTACCAGGTTTCCGTCACTGTCCGACGTTTCATTGCCGGACATCACCTTCACCCCCGGCGTGTCCTTCACGCTCACCACCGCCACCGTGTCGCCGGTGGTCCGGCTGAACATGATGTCCCGCGCCGCCGGCACCGCCAGTACCGAACCGCTGGCTGACACCGAACCACTGGTGCCCGAACCGGACGAGTGGTTCACCGTGCCGTTCAGGTTCGCCCGGTCGCCGCTGTAGGCGGCGTTCAGGTAACTGCTGATACCGCCGTCACTGTCACGGCCGCCGCCCAAACCGTAGCTGAACCGGTCGTTCAGGGCCCCGGAGATACCGGTACTGACGCCGGTGCCACCATCTTTACCGGTGCTCACCGTGGTACTGCTGCTGTACTTCCGCTCAAACAGGGTGAACGGCACCGACACCGACGCGGAGGCCGACCAGGTGTTCTCCCCGTTCATGTTCCGGGACCCGGACCAGCCCAGATTCAGGCTGACGCTTTTTATCTGTGTGCTCAGGGTACCGGTAATTCCTGTCTCCTTACCGTTGTCATCAGCGTACCGGTAACTGCCGGTCGTGGAGGCCGGGTAATAGCTCCGCTGCCATCCCGACGCCGACAGGCTGAACAGCCCTCCCACCGGCTGGCTGATGCCCGCATTCCACTCATCCCGGGTCCGGCGCCCCTGGTTCTGCTGCAGCCATGTTTCAGCCGGGTCAAAGGAGGACATGTCCTCATATTCCTCACTCTGATGTGACCAGCTCACCCGCAGGCCGGTGTTCGTCAGCGCCAGCTGTTTGCTCCAGGCCAGTTTCACCTTGTTCCCGCTGCGACTGCCGTCCCGGTACTTCGCCGTGGCATAAGCGCCGTCAGCAGACACCGCCCCCAGATAACCGAGTCCCAGTACCGCACCGGCACTGGCGCCCTGCCAGTCCTGGTTGAACACGCCTCCCGTGCGCAGAGTCAGCCCGTCCAGACCATACCCGTATGACGCGGCAAACACCCCGCCCTCCAGGTCGCTGTCGTCGTCCGGTATCCCGGCCGCCACGCTGAACTCGTGCTGCCCCGGACTCAGCTGCCCGGCCATTACCGACAGCGGGAAGACCTGCGTCTGCACCCGCCCGTCATCCCCGGTGACGGTCATCGTCACGTCCCCGCTGCTGTACAGCGGCACATCCGTGACGGAGAACGGCCCGGACGGCATCATCCCCGAGTACAGCATCCTGCCGTTCTGGGTCAGGGTCACCCTTGAGGGACCGTTCGCAATGCCGCTGAACACCGGGGTATACCCCAAGCTGCCCGGCTTCATGCTGTTGTTCCGCGACAGGGACACCCCGTACGTGCCGGTACTGCCCAGCAGGCTGTCACCGGTTGAGGTCTTCCCGACCGCCAGGTCCGCACTCAGGGAGCGGATGGCCCGGGTGGCCGTGAACATGTTTATCGTGGCCTCGTTACTCCCGCCATCCCCGGTGCTGGCCGTGGCTGACGAGCTCACCACCCAGCGACCGATGTTGGCCTTCAGGTCTGCTGAGCCGAACGCCGACGTGTTGTACCGCCCGCTGTTGGCGTTCGCGTTGTAGTTCATCCGGAACGCCTCCGTGCCGTAGTCCCACTCCACGTTCTCCGGCATTTTCACCAGTCCTTTCTGCGGAATGGCCAGCGACAGGCTCTGGGTGGCGACATCAAAGTCCACCTTCACCGCCGGCGCTTTCGCCAGCACCCAGCACTGCCGCGTGGCGTCATATCCCTTACGGAAGTACTCCGCGCTGACATAAATCCCGGCCTTTGCCAGCCACGCTTCTGACAGACACAGCGCTTCGCTGTCCTGTGGTGTTACGTCCAGGATCCGCTTCCCGATATCCTTCCCGTTCAGGGACAGGTCCACCAGGTAGCGCCCCGGCGCATAATCTCCGTTCAGCGCCGCCCAGACCTCAGGGTTAATCCCCGCCCCGCCCTGAATAAAGGACATGTCCAGTTTCTCTCCGGCACTTGCGGTACCGCTGCCCAGGGCAACCGCTATCGCAAATGCCAGCACGGCATGGTGAAAAGACATCTGGCAGGCTGGCTGTCTTACGTTATTCCCGTTCATCAGCATTCCTTACTGGTAGGTGACCACAAAGGTCAGGGCGCCGTTGTACTCACCCGCCTTCACGTCCGCCGGAAACACCGGCTGCGCACGAAACCGGAACTGCCCCTTCGCGGCAAAATCCACCGGGTACTTCACCTCATGATTTGCCTGCGTGATGCGCCCCCGGAAGTCCGCCTGCGTATCCGCGGCCCGCACATCGATACGGATACCGTCGCCGGCGCCACGGGTGACCACACCCTGTCCGTCCAGCTGGCCCGGGTTGCCGAAATTCAGGGTGGCGATCTGCCCGGCCAGAAAGGCCGAACAGCCCTGAACGGTGGCGCCGGTCTCATACAGACGCACGGTGAAATCACGCGGCGGCACGGGTGCAGCGGACGACTTACGGTATGTCCCGAACGTCAGACGGCTGCTGCCGGTACCGTCAGCATCCACCACCACATGACAGGCAGAGGCCACCACATCAGCACTGAACAGGGTTTTCTGAACGGAAGCGTGAGAAAGCCCGCCCCCTGCCAGCAGCAGAAGGAAAAGTATCTTTATTTTTTTCATCGCAAATCCGGAGCAGACGGTTCAGTCTGCTTTATCATTCATGATGGCTGTAATAACCCGCCAGTTTATGCACATTCCTGCTGATAAAATTCAGCCGGTTAACACTGGTGCTGAGATATCCGCCACTCATACCGTGGCGTTCGCACACAACCTTTTTGGAATACCCGGAAACGAAATAATCTTTCAGGGCCAGAATAATCTTTTCACTGTGTATCGGGGATATATCAACAAGTAGCCAGAACTGCTCTTCGGACACTGCCCCCGGTTCGAGTTCCCCGGCCCTCACTATCCTGACGCCGGAAAATGATTTTTTATTCAGTTTCAACGGAACTTCCTTCCTTAACTTTTCCTTAACCTTCCCGGCAAGGAAAACATGTAAAGGGAAGATAACTAATCTTTTCGCTTATTATATTTAAGAGATTAATGCTGAAAAGGCCATTTTTAACGATCTTTTAATCCATAGCAAAGCCAATATGTAACACTAAAAACCAAAAAACAAACAAATAATAGATTAATACACCATAAAATAGCATTAAGCCAATACAAAAGATCGCCAAATAACCAGTCCACCATGCATTCCACTCCATTAAAAAATAAAGAATTAATTAACCAGAATCAAAAACAGAAAATAATAACGAAAAAGACAGAACTTTATGTAATAAAACTGAACATCACGATATAAAATACATTTAAATCAAATGGATATACAACAACCCCGCAGCATTTAAAAAAGACGTTGATTTATAGTTAAGCCGGAATCGACCGCAAACACAGAGGCTTCCCAGCCCCGAACAAGTACCGCAGGATATTATTCACCACGCAAGTATCTTCCTGTTTTTCAACAAAACGTAAAACAGTAACCGGGAATTAAAGGGGCCGGTGAACAGGGTATATAAAATACAGAATCATTAATGCCGGATAAAAACAACGTTCAGAAAACAGGCTGGGAGAGCATTAAATTATGTTCAGATATTAAAAAAAGGGAAATAAATAAAAAAAACGGACATGGTTGCCGTAATAAAATAACCTCCGTTCCATTCTTAAACATGGAACAGGTGGAAGAAGGGAAGGTGTTTACACACAGAGAAAACGTTCAGTCAGCAGATAAACAACCCGCAATGCCTGACTGCTGGAGCTTAAAGAGTCTCTCCGGGTTAATACATAATTAAACAACAGACAGTGTAATTTTCGACAGGAAAGGAATGATCAGGGGAGATATAACACGGCTCCGATAACGGTCAGGTGCAGGACACAAAGTTGCGCAAACCAGCGGCCACCGGGCAGCAGACCTGACAGCATCATCACGCCCCCGGACGGGATATTGAGCAGCAGGACAGACATCGTCAGTCTGGCGGCAGCCATCATCTTCTGACATCCGATCGTCAAAAAGAACAGAACACACAGTCTGGCCGAGAATGTCTGCTGGTAAATACGCCCAACGCCTTTCAGGTTGCCAACATAGAATATGTCCTGTGACCCCAGATAACCGGGATGCGCCGTTTCGATTTCTCCACACGCCTCGTCGTCACTGGCTCTACGCTCCAGCGCTTTCAGGCGCTTTTTGAAGTTCTCAAGGTTATGGCGAAACCAAACAGAACGGACACCGCTTCCGGAGATAAAGACTCTCTGTTTACGTAACTCATTACTGGTTCTGTGCTGACCTCGCTGCTGCATAATAACAAGCGATAACTCTTATAAGTAACGTAGGACCAGGGTGTGTTTCGTAACTATTTTTTGTACAACTTGACGCTGCATATCGACGAAAACCCACTTAATTTGATGGAAAATGTTCAAAACTGAATTCATTTTTTATTTCAGGGGCAATGTTCATCCGTAACTTGAAGTGTCTGTGAGGTTAATGGATACGTTCTGGAGTTTAAACACTCTCCACCAAATCCCCCAACGTCACCATCAACATCATCGGATCCATCGGCGACGGTACAAACCCCACCCGCTGGTAAAATTCCCGCGCTTCATCCGACAGGGCGTGAACCAGCATCCCGCGAATGCCGATAGTCTCCGCCACTTGAATAACCCGCAGCCCTGCGTCGCGTACCAGCGCCCGACCAACGCCCTGCCCATGAAGTGATTTATCCACCGCCAGACGCCCCAATACCACAATCGGAATCGGGTCAGGCATATTGCGACGAAAGCGACCGGGGGCGGTATTCGTCGTGACCGCGCTGGACGCCAGCGAGTAATAGGCCAGTACGTTCGAATCGCTGCCACAACACACAAAGGTACGGGACGCACCAGTGGTCTGATTTTTCATCGCCCGCTGTTTCAGCCAGTTATCCATAGAATCCACACCGCAGCAAAACGGAGTAAGAATATGTCCGGCATGAAGCGGCTCAGGGGAGGAGATCATTTTTCCTGCTCCCACGGCGCAGGGGTCTGCATGGTTTTACGCAGTGCGGCATTAGGTGAAGGTGTTTGATCCAAACGAGCCAGAAATTCCTGATAAGCCTGTGGATCGGCCATAATGATGCGTTGTTCGATCAGCGCTTCCTCTGCGGCAGCGCGGGCAGCTTCCAGCACAAAGTCTGTGCGGTTTTTCCCTCTGGCTTTCGCCGCCCGATCGATAAGATCGCGCTCGGCGGGCTTGATGCGCAGGTTCAGGGTTTCGCGTTTCATCGCCATACTGTTTGCGGCTGGCATAGTGTTGTCCTCTTGTACTTCTGTGGATATTAAGTATACAACACGCGTAACGCAGATGTCATTACGATAAATTTAGAAGGAATAGAACCAGAGTATCAAACCGAAAGGTTTTCTACTCATTTAGAGATTCAGGACCAGGCTGTGCGCTGGCATTCGCTGTGAGGATTCCTCCTCGGGGCCGACGCAGCAAAAGATTCAATACTGCCGCGCCAAAACACGCAACATTATACAATCCAGAAAGCATAAACCTAACGGATACGCACAGTAAGAACCTCACTAACGTGTTACATCGTTTTTCATAAAGCCAACCATACGATTGAATGCGTCCCCTCCCCCTCAAACTTCCGGATATCGCTACGCCATCTACCCGCCGCAGTATATATTTACCGCGTTGTATGCCTTTCCTGGCCGAGAGCGTTAATATTTACATCCAGGATAAACCTTATCACAAATTAACATCAGATCTTATACCTCATGCTAACTACCTCCATGAAATTAAAGAGCTATTCTCTAAAAGATTAAAGGCAATTATTACTTAATTCAAATTTTAAAGAGATAATTTGATAATAACATGAGCCAATTCTTGTAAATTTCCATCTTTTTTTTATACGCGACATAGTTTTTTAACGATACTATAATATGTAGAAATGCAATATAAAATAGCATTTTCCATAGAAAATGAAAAGATCGCTACCTGATACCTTAAGTTTTCAAATAATTATATAGCTATATATTAGTTTTCTTTTGAAATATTTTTCAGAATAATTTTTGATTTACACGCACATTTAATAAAAGGAAATTATCATGCTAAAAGTATTTAATCCCTCACCTGTCCAGGTGGGGAGCATTGAATGTTTACAATCAGCGCAAAACTGGCAGAGGAAATCCTTATCACTTCAGGGATTAAATTTACTGCAGTCCGTACTCATCAAGCTCACCACGGGTAAAATTTCAATTACGACATCGTCCGGGGAGTATATTACGGCATCAGGGCCAATGTTAATATTTTTAGCTAAAGATCAAACTATTCATATCACTATGGAAGAGACTCATGAACAGTTAAATTATAATTTAATTGAATTAGATTCAGCGTCAATAAAAAATGCTTATAATTTTTTTCTGTATGAACATGCAGACTTTTCGGCCCCATTAACAAAGCCGGCGACAAAACATCTGTTAGCGCCAATAGAAACAGGCGTAGCAAGAGTATTCAACCTCTTACACTCTTCAAATAAAAGCCAGAAATTATCCCAAGATAAAAAGGAATATTTAATAAGATTTCTCCTTTCAGAGTTCATCTATGAACCTGAAGCATTTGCTCTCTTCAGAGAACTATCGCAAAATACATTAGCCGAAAACATCTATAATATTATTATAAGCGACATAAGTCGAAAATGGGCGCTCAAGGATATTTCTGACTCACTCTATATGAGTTGCTCCACATTAAAAAGGAAATTGAAACAAGAGCACACCTCATTCAGCAAAGTTTACCTTAATGCGCGAATGAATAAAGCGACAAAACTTCTACGCAATAGTGAATATAATATTACTCGAGTGGCTTATATGTGTGGTTATGATAGTGCTTCTTATTTTACATGCGTTTTTAAAAAACATTTCAAAACTACACCATCGGAATTTTTAGCGTTTTTATCTTCCTCTCGTCATCAATATGTTAATTGAGATATCTGACAATGCAGTATAAGAACAAAGCAAAACATATTAATATAAGAGATGGGATTCTGTTGCTCGCTAAAAAATTCGACCTAACATTGAGCGAGAAAAAAGTTATTTATTACGTGGCAGCAGGATTATCTGTTAAAAGTTGCTCAAATTTATTAGATCGAAATATAAAAACGATTTCAACACAAAAGAGATCAGCCTATAAAAAAATGGATATTACTACTGATGTTGAATTAATCCATTTGATGCTGAATGAGTTTTACATATCAGTCGATATTACGTAATTTTTCCTAAAATGTTGGTAGAGTGGTAGGCAAGGCAACTCTGGATATCATCTTCAGAGATCGTTCCGCAAACGCTATGGGTAATTCTTCGCTGTCTATCGGCTGGCTGACGATAGACTCTACACCGCCAGTACGTTCCATGGAGGATAATAGTGATATCGGCGCTGGAGGCGATAATATCACTAACATCAATCTTTATCGGCTCCTCAGAAACTCACGCAACAATTAAGCTGACTATTGATACACAACCGTCCGCCGAACCAACGTTGGGATCGACTGTTAACAGTCTGGATAACACCGTCACCCTTAAGGGAGTCGTGGAGGCGCATCAGGATATTCAGGTGAAGGTCACGGTCAACGATACGGACTATACCGCCAGTGAAACATTTACAGGCACATCGCCGACGGAAAACCCGGTTAACAAGAGTTCCGGCGTAGATGAAATGATTTCGCTTAGCGAGGCGACATGGCATTCGGTAAGTGTTGATGAAGAATATTATGCCTGATAACTAAACATCACCCTGCGAGGTCTCTTCGAAGGCCTCCTGAAAAAAACAGAGTAATATTTATTGTCTGTTAATTATTACAGGGAGAGTTAATTTATAAAAAAAAGCGGCAGACTACGCTGCCGCAAATATGAGGAGGACAATTACCGTTACGCTACACCACAAAGTAATCCGTTACTGAGGTAAGTAAAACATAAATATCCCCAACAATGAATCAACGAATCAAGCAATCGTCAAATCATGGTATTAATAACCTTGTTCTGTTTTAGCATACTGTGACAGTAAAAATAGATTTTAGTCATTCTGTATATCACACGAAAATTTATAAAACAGATTTGGTTCACTCACAATATACAAATTATTTTCATTATCCATGGCAATCCCTTCTGGTTGGGGGATATCGTCTCTGAGCCCTGACCACTCCGCCGTCAGGAACAATCGATCGCGCACCCGCCACTCGGAACTGACCTCCAGAATCATTTTTGACTCGTCCGACAACACCAGCAGCGAATCCGTTGGGGCATGGTATTCAAGTCCGGAGACATCGCTCACACTTGCAGTGATGGCAGAAGGCAACGCTCTGGTGATACCATTTTTGCTCATCTCTACTTCTTTGATCATTATGGGTTTTCTTTCTTTGGCGGCATATAATCTCTCATTTTTCGCATCCCATGCCGTACCTTCCAGCCCTTTATTTTTTGCTTTGTCATAGCCCTCAAGCTTCACCATGGAGATTATCTGCATGGTGCCGCGCTGAATATCCACCTGTGTTTTATAGACCGCGCCATCTTTCTCACTGCCTATCTGGAACTGGTTACCCCCACTCCATGCAATAGACTCCGGGTCGTGGATGCCCTGCAGCGGCATCCGCCCTACCAGCTGCCCTTCTGTCGTTAACCAGACCAGTTCAGGGGGATTATTAATAACGGCGAAAAGCATCCTGTCTTCGGCGGAGTAGGTCAAACCTGAAAGGTTACTCTTAACTCCTGCGACTGGTTTTTGCTGAATAACCGCTTTATAGCTACTCAGTGCCAGCGCCGAGGGTTTATCACCATATTTGAGGATCAGTTGATAAACATAGCGTATATCGTCCCTGACCATAAATAAAATCACGCCCAAGAGTACAACCACAATAACGCGTTTTAGTAATCTCATAAAAAATCCATAGCAGATCGCGTCACGACAGATGTCGTAACGCATTTCTTAAAAATAAAGCCGATGTCCGATAGAATCGTTATTCGGTTATGGCGAGCGCCATTAGCATAGGCAAAATGAAATAGTGAGGGTTATCACAAAAAGCCCGATTTTAATCACTAACGTACCCTTTTTGTAAATTGACATAATCAAGAGGAGGGTAGTTTCGGCTAATTATTTAAATAGTACGTCTGCAAATTCGCCCCTGTATGCAGAGCAAATGACAAAAAGTGATAATTAATGAGATGTAACACCGCAATCTGATCTGCTATTGCTGCTCCCACTTCTATTCAACCGGGCAGCAAAAAAATGAAACTCAACCTTATTACCGTCAGCCTGGCTACGCTCGTTGCCGCTGGCGCATTCCCGGCCCATGCCGGTCCTCAGGCACATGTCGTGTGCGGCTATCACCACACGCTGGGCGATGACGCGATTATGATGTTTGGTAAAGCGAATCAGGCGATGTGGCATGACTTTTTTGGCAACACCCACACCGACGCGGTCTCTACCTACCAGACGTTGCGCGCGCAACCCGATACCACCTGTGATAATAAAGCCGACAGCTCCGCTTACTGGGCGCCGTCCATGAAATTACCTGATGGTGAAATCGTACATCCGGCCTACCAAAAGACCTATTATCAATCCACAAATGTAGCGCAATATCCGCTCCATCCATTCCCGGCCGGGCTGGAGTTACTGGCAGGCGATCATCACGGTACTGGCCCCAGTTCCGCAATCACCTTTTTATGTGCCAACGGCAAAGGTTACACCAACAAGGTAGGCGAAATATGCGGCCTGCGTAAAGCGGGCGATGCCGTCCAGTTTAATATCGGGATCGCTTTCCCCAACTGTTGGGATGGCGTCAACCTGAAACCGACCCATAGCCACAATAACGCTATCTATGCCGACCACGGGAAATGTTCCGCAGACTATCCGGTCAAAATCCCGACGGTTAATATGAACATCGCCTGGGTACTCCCGCAGATCTCCTCGCTGGATACGTCCAAAGTGGAATTGTCGATGGACCCGGTAATGCATGGCGAAACCCGGGAAGAGCGCTGGGGAAGTCTTTATACCGCCCATGCCGATTTTATGAATGGCTGGACGGAAGATGGCGCGCAGTTTATGACGGATCTGTGTATGAATCAGGGACTGGATTGCGGCACTACGGTTCCTTACGCCTACAGTAAAGCGGAAGAAAATACCTGGGTAAGCAGCGAAGACGACAAGCCTCATGCCAGCGTCGATACCTTGTACGTACAGGATGACTGGACAAATGGCGGACGCACGCAGCACCCGGAAACGCTCACGCTGGTGAAATTTAAGATCCCGCCCCTGCCTGCCAATATGGACGCTTCGCTATTCAAATACCGTATTCGCCTTTTTGGCGGCAAAACGGAAGCGAACGGCGCCGATCAAATTTTCTTTTACCCGACCAGCAGTGACTGGCACGTCAGTACCGTGTCCTGGAACAATAAACCGGCGATCAACTACCGTTCCGATGCCGTGTTATATCTGGACCATTCACATGAGTATCGCATGGTTGATGTCGATAAAGCGGTGCGCAAAGCGCTGGCGGAAGGGAAAACGGAAATATCCTGGTATATCGGCGGCGACCGTCAGGGAAATCACTACGACTTCACGCCAGCGGACTCAAAACAGAGCCTGGTGCTGATGCTGACCGGTTTCAAAAAGACGCCGGAGCTGTAATAGTAAACTGTGCCCGCTGACACAACAGCGGGCACGATGGCGACACAAGCATTATGTGCACGCCATCAAAACCTGACCAATACCTCAGAAAAACAACCGTTTATTCTCAGGCTGTAGTCCCTGTTGCTGCTGAACATCCTGCAGATAACAGGTCGCTACGATGGCAAGCCGGGCATAGAAGGCGCTAACGGTATTGCGTTGCAGCAATTCCAGATAGCGGAACCCCCAGGGCAGCAGATGCGCCTCCAGTAACCGGTTGGCCGCCACGTTGTCGCCTCGTGCCAGCAGATCGCTACAGGCCAATAGCATCAGGCCAAACTGATCTTCCGGCTCGCGTTCACGGTCAGTGAATACCATTCCCTGCGACTGTAAAAAAGCTCGATAATCGGCGGTGGTTTCCCCCATCAGCAAATTATCTTTTTCCAGATAGACCGATCCCCAGGGCGGGACGGGCATCTTTCCCTGGCCTTCAAACAACACAGAAAATTGCCATGTAAGCGCATCATCATCCGGTAGCGACCATGACGCACACAGTGATTCAATAGGTCCGCGATCGCGCCAGGGGTAAAGCTCAGGCAACGTTGGCAAACAATCGAACAACGCTCTCACCTCCGGCCTCTCAGGGGAGTAGTAAAACAGTGCGCCGAGGATACGCGGCAAAACAGCACGGGAAAGCATAGCAATAGCTCCTGAAATATCTCGCCTGATGACGCTACGCTGATCAGGCTTACATGGCATAAGCCAGGCAAAAACTACATTGGCAGCGTCCACAGATTGTAAAACGCAATCCTACCCGCCAACTCCGCCGCGATAACCACCATTGCCGTCATGGCCAGCACCGTAGCACTCGATTTCAGGCGCGCGCAGACCACCACCCCGACCACACCCGCCGCCAGCAATATCGCCTGGGCGGTAAACCAGCTATGTTGCGCAGCGGTCAGAGCGCTATCGGCGCTCATCAGCGTCGCCATATAGCCCGGGCGCAGACAAAAGCTCACCAAAATCGCCAATACGCTGACCAGTAGCCCCAGACGGCGCACGCCAAACAATGCCGCCAACGCGCCGCCGCCAATCAACGGCGTCAATATCATCATTGCCGTGGTGTAAGATGAACGCCAGGTCGCCACCGTCGGCAGTTGGTAAATCTGCGGAACGGCGTATAAGAAGACAACTCCGACTATCGCCGCCAACCAGACCAACGCGTTACACAGCGGCGTCGCCCGGTTCAGCAACAAACCGAGCGCCCCCAGCCCGCCGAGCGCCGAAAAAGCCGCCGACAGGACAATCTCGTTACTCATCGGCGAATGTCCGACGCGCAGCAGCATATTCAGCGCACGCAGCGGTTGCCCGACGTGGAAGGTGCCGACAATGACGCCCAGCCCAAACAGGCACATCACCGAGAACAGACCAATAGCCTTGCGCCGCGGCGCGACCAGCCCCATTGCGCCGCCAATCAGCAGCAGAATAAATGCGCCGACCGCGCTCTGGGTAAAGACCGTAAAAAAGACCAGCGGTAACTCATGCATGGCGCACCTCCCGAATGTTCATGATTGCGCCTTCCGTATCGCCCGTGGGTCTCGCTTTCGGATGCGGTTTAATAATGAGGTTAGGATGGGTGAACGACGTTGAAGGCAGCGGCGCGATTTGATTCTCCGTGCCATATTTTGCCCGTAATTCATCGACAGGGCCGAAATCCAGCGCTCGCTGCGGGCAAGAATCCACACAGATAGGGCGCAGATTGTTCTCCAGTCGGTCAAGACAACCGTCGCATTTACGCATCACGTTCGCCTGCGTATCAAACTGCGGCGCGCCGTAGGGGCAACGCATTTCACAATAGCGACAGCCGACGCATACGCTGTCATCCACCACGACCAGACCATCTTCTTTGCGTTTATGCATCGCCCCGGTCGGACAGCCGGAGACACATACCGGCTCATCGCAATGGTTACAAGCAATAGAGAGGTAGTAGGTAAAGGTGTCGTGATGCCAGCTTTCCCCCTCTTTCACCCAGCTTCCGCCGCCATATTCATAGACGCGGCGCAGTTTCGGACCGACATCCAGATCTTTATTATCCTTGCAGCTTACCTGGCAGGTTTTACAGCCTGAACAGCGCGAGGAGTCAACATAAAAGCCATACTGTTTCATCGTACATCACTCCTTAAGCGCGTTTAATTTCAACCAGATTGGTATGCTGCGGATTGCCTTTCGCCAGCGGCGAAGGATGGTGGCTGGTCAGCGTATTGATACAGCCGCCGACATCAACGCCGTTGCCGTCAAGCCGCGTCCACGCGCCCTGCGGCATCGCCGCCACGCCGGGTAAAATGCGCTGGGTCACTTTACAGGGAAGCTCCACCACGCCGCGGTCATTGAATACATGAACCCGTTCGCCGGACTTCAGTTGGCGGGCGCTGGCGTCAATCGGGTTAATCCAGACTTCATCCGGCACCGCCTCATGCAGCATCAGCACATTGCTGTAGGTCGAGTGGGTATGCCCTTTGGTATGGAAGCCGCTTAACTGCAACGGATACTTCGCCGTCAGCGCTTTGTTAAGATGCGACTCTTTCGCCGGACAAAATTCCGGCAATGCGGGAATTCGCTCGCCTTCTGGCAACGTCCACGCTTGCGCCAGATCCGCCAGCGCCTGGGAGTAAATTTCAATTTTGCCCGACGGCGTGGAGAGTGGATTAGCCTCGGCGTCGGCGCGGAAATCGGCAAACGCAAGGCTCTGCTGCTCGGTAGCGATACGCTGGTCAATCACACCCATCTCTTTCGCCACGCTCCACTCCGGCAGGTATGGACGTTTTTCACGGATCTGCTGATAGTGCATCTCCGCCCACTGCGCCTGAGTTCGGCCCTCGGTATATTGCTCGCGCAGTCCAAGATGCCCGGCGATATCCGCGCAGATGTCATACGTGCTGCGCACTTCCCACATCGGTTTAACGGTTTTCTGAATCGCAATCATATAGTTATGCGATCCCGCCGCATAGGAGCTGTCCACCAGGTCTTCCGCCTCAAGATAGCTGGTCTCCGGCAACAGCAGATCCGCATACATCGCGCTGGGCGTCATATGGTTTTCAATCACGATAATGGTTTCACACAGCGATTCATCCGCGAGAATTTGTCGGGTGCGGTTCGTTTCGCCGTGCTGATTCAGCAAGGTATTACCGGCCTGGTTGAAAAACAGCTTAATCCCGGTTTTTAGCCTGTCCGCGCCTTTCACCCCCATTGTCGTCGCGGTCATTTTCTCCGGATGCTGAATGGCGTCCGTCCACAGATAGCAAGGAATAGAGGTTGTGATCGGATTCTTACCGACAGGCAACAATGGCACGCCATACGGCGTACCGTAAGGCCAGTTGCCATTGTTGGTGCCGGGCCGCCCGAAGTGGCCTGTTAACGCTGGCAGCGTCTGAATAGCACGCACGGTTTGTTCGCCGTTGGCATGACGCTGCGGCCCCCAGCCCTGGCAAATATAGCAGGCGCGCGCCGAGGCGATTTCGCGCGCCAGTTGGCGAATACGCGTTGCCGGAATTCCGGTGATATCCGCCGCCCATTCCGGGGTTTTCGCGATACCGTCATCGCCCGTGCCAAGAACATAGTCTTTATAGCTGGCGTTAGGCGCAGCCGTGTCCGGCAAGGTGCTACGGTCATAACCGACGCAATAGCGGTTTACCAGCGCCTCGTCGAGAAGCTGTTCGGTAATCAGCGTATGCGCTATGCCGGCGACTAGCGCGGCGTCCGTGGTTGGGCGAATCGGTAGCCATTCGGCGTGTTCGGTAATCACCGAATCGGTATAGCGCGGATCGATAATAATGACTCGGGCTTTCGAGGTCTCCAGCGCCCGGCGCAGCTCTTCAACCTGACCGCCGCCGGACATCCGCGTTTCTGAGAGATTCAGGCCAAATAGCACCACCAGATCGGAATGCGCGATCTGCGTAAAATGGCTACCGACATAGGTACCATGCATATAGGGCGTTGCCGTCGCGATTTGCGCGGTCGAGTAGGTATTATGGTAATTTAAATAGCCGCCGGTGAGATTTAACAATCGCTTCCATGCGGGCGATCCCTGCGTATGATAATATGCCCCGGATTGATAATTATAATAAATAGCTTCCCGGCCATATTGTTCGCTAACACGCGTTAATTCCGCCGCAATAAAGGCCGTGGCCTCATCCCATGAAATACGTTTAAATTTTCCTTCACCGCGTTTTCCCACTCTTTTCATCGGATACTTAATGCGATCCGGGCTATAGACCCGCCAGCGACTGGAACGCCCACGCAGGCAGGGACGAATCTGATGCTCGCCGAATACCGCGTCATCTTTCGCGTCTTCCGGCTCAATACGCACAATGCGATCATTTTTCACGATAACCTTAAGCGGGCATCGACTGCCACAGTTGACCAGACAGGCGCTGTGCCTGACGGTTTCGCCGTTGGCATCCTTCGGTATCGGGGTATCCTGCGCCTGGGCAGTGGTAGCAAAAGGCAGCGTAATCGCCTGGCTTAGCGTCACCGCCGCCCCTACTTTTGCAGTAGCGACAATAGCATCACGTCGGGTTATGGTTGTGTTCAGCCATTTTTTTATTTCCATTTTTTATTTCTCACATTGCTTCCATAATTATTAATAATATGTAATGAAAACTAATCATAATAGATTAAATATTTGTGCTGATTGATTGTGATCAAACGCATTCTGAACGTCAGTAAAAATAAAATGTGATACCGCATACGTTATTATAAAAATTAATGAAAAATTATTTTATGCAATTCTGATGAAAATAAATTACCCATCACGGTATCCGGCGATATTAATTAACGACATGACGTTTGCCAGTCGACATGAGCAGGTAGCGCCCCCTGCAAGACCAGACGGGCTTTTCAACACTGGAGCAACATCGCCTATGCCTTTGAATTAGACGCCTCATCAGGGATAATAACCTTACGATTCGTCCGCTCAGGTCCACTATGAAACACTCCCTGCCATGCCGGGCGTTACGCAAACGCCCCATGAAACTCGGCACTACCGTCATTCTGATGGTCAGCGCCGTTTTGTTTTCGGTGCTCGTTGTGGTCCATCTGATCTATTTTTCGCAAATCAGCAGCATGACGCGCGACGCGCTGGCAGATAAAGCGCTGGCGGTGGCTCGCTCGCTGGCGGACTCTCCGGCAGTTCGCGAGGGGCTGAAAAAACCGCCTGCGGAAAGCGGCATTCAGACGCTCGCCGAAGCGGTGAGCCAGCATAATGGCTTTTTGTTTATTGTGGTGACCAACATGCAGGGCATCCGTTATTCGCACCCAGAAACGCAGCGAATCGGTCAACCGTTCAAAGGCGATGACATTCTGCTCGCGCTGCAGGGAAAGGAAAACGTTGCCATTAATCGCGGCTTTCTTGCCAAAGCGCTGCGCGTTTTCACACCGGTTTATGATGAACGCCACCGGCAGATCGGCGTGGTAGCGATTGGCCTGGAACTCAGTCACGTTACGCAGCAGATCAACAATAGCCGCGGCAGTATTATCTGGTCCATTCTGTTCGGCGCTCTGGTGGGGTTATTAGGCACGTATGCGCTGGTCAAGGTGCTAAAACGTATCCTGTTTGGCCTCGAACCCTATGAGATCTCAACCCTGTTTGAACAACGCCAGGCGATGCTGCAGTCAATCAAAGAGGGCGTTATCGCCGTGGATGGTAGCGGCGAAGTCACGTTGATTAACCATGCGGCGCAGGCGCTGCTCGATTACCGAAAAACGCAGGATGACGCCAGATTATCCACCCTGAGTCATGCCTGGTCGCAGGTGGTGGACATTAGCGAAGTGTTGCGTGACGGTACGCCGCGCCGCGATGAAGAGATCATTGTCAAAGGCCGCCTGCTGCTGGTGAATACCGTTCCGGTGCGCAGCAACGGCGAAATTATCGGCGCGATATCCACCTTCAGGGATAAAACAGAAGTTCGCCAACTGATGCAGCGGTTGGACGGGATGGTGAACTACGCGGATGCGCTCCGTGAACGATCCCACGAATTCATGAACAAATTACATGTGATTCTGGGATTATTGCACCTGAAGAGTTATAAGCAGCTTGAAGCGTATATTATCAAGACGGCCAATAACTATCAGGAAGAGATCGGTTTGCTGCTGGGTAAAATAAAGTCGCCGATTATCGCTGGCTTTTTGCTCAGTAAGATTACTCGCGCCTCTGATTTCGGGCACAGCCTGGTGATAAGCAGCGACAGCCAGTTACCGGATAATAACAATGAAGATCAGGTTACGGTGCTGATTACGGCGCTGGGTAATTTGATTGAAAACGCGCTGGAAGCGTTGAGCCAGGAATCCGGCGGCGAAATCAGCGTCTCGTTACACTACCGTCATGGCTGGCTGCATTGCGAAGTGAGCGATGACGGTCCGGGTATCGAACCTGAGCGCATCGAGGCGATTTTTGAAAAAGGCGTCTCGTCGAAAGGCGCCGAACGCGGCGTCGGTTTAGCGCTGGTTAAACAGCAGGTTGAAGCGCTTGGCGGCGTAATTTCCGTGGAGTCCGAGCCTGGGATCTTCACACAATTTTTTGTACAGTTACCCTGGGATGGAAAAAGGACCAGCCTATGATCAATGTATTAATTGTCGATGACGATGCGATGGTCGCGGAGTTAAATCGCCGCTATGTCGCGCAAATCTCCGGTTTTCATTGTTGTGGAACCGCTTCGACGCTGGAAAAAGCGAAAGAGTTTATCTTCAACAGTGAAAATCACATTGACCTAATCCTGCTGGATATCTACATGCAGCAGGAAAACGGATTGGATCTGCTGCCTGTCCTGCACAGCGCAGGCTGCAAAAGCGACGTTATTGTCATTTCTTCTGCCGCTGACGCCGCCACCATTAAAGATTCGCTTCACTACGGCGTGGTGGATTATCTGATCAAGCCTTTTCAGGCCACGCGCTTTGAAGAAGCGTTGACCGGCTGGCTACGTAAGAAAACGGCGATGGAAAAACGCCAGTATTACGAACAGTCTGAGCTTGACCTGCTCATTCACGGTAATTCATCCAGCGAGCAGGAGCCTCGTCGGCTGCCAAAAGGGCTGACGCAGCAAACGCTACGCACCTTATGCCAGTGGATTGATGCGCATCAGGAGCAGGAATTTTCTACCGACGAGTTGGCCAACGAAGTGAATATCTCGCGCGTCTCCTGCCGTAAATATCTCATCTGGCTGGTGAATTGCCATATCTTGTTTACCAGTATTCATTACGGCGTGACCGGCAGGCCGGTTTACCGCTACCGTGTTCAGCCGGAACATTACTCTTTACTGAAACAATATTGTCAGTAAGGATACCGCATAAAGCCGACGCGAAACGTTATATCCTGGTAACATTTATTATAACAATGCCAATAAAAACGCTATCACATTAATAACAAACCCGGGAAATTGTGTCAGATCAAATATACTCACTCCAGGCCTGTTAACGTTATTTTCTATTATTACAGCGCTCTGCGCTGTTTTTAATTTCAAAACGCTAACAAAAGTTAATTAAGTATTATCCCATGCCGAGAGTGTGTATTTTTATTAAAAAAGGGATTTGTCCGGAATTTTCCTGACACTTAAATAAAATTATGTTTGTAGCAATGGAGCTTGTGCTACGCCTATGGACAATACGTATATTGGTGAGCAGATACGCGTCTCCACACGCCATACTAATAATTTAAAAAAATGGCGTGACAATGATCACATAAGTCACATTCTGTTCGCTTTATCTCGTGATTTACCTGATGGCGAGACACAAAAATTAAAGAATAAACGCCTGTTTTTAAAACAGACAAATCATAATTTACTGCTCTCGCTGACTCCACCTGCCCATCGCCAGAGGGTGCTTCCCTCTGAACATCACTATCGCAAGAAAATAATTACTTAAAGCAACTCTGTAAAAAGCTTAATCGTTAATCGTCGCCACTGGCGCATTGAATATTCGCCATTTCCTGATGCTCATTCATACAAATCAGAAGATGGCTGTGATCCATTTATCAAAATTGACTGGGTTTATCGCGAGGATAAATAAAAATGTTATTTAGTATACAGCTTCTCATAATATTAATATGTCTGTTTTATGGCGCCCGAAAGGGCGGGATCGCGCTCGGGTTGTTGGGCGGTATTGGTCTGGTCATTCTGGTGTTTGTTTTCCATCTCCAGCCAGGTAAACCGCCCGTTGACGTAATGCTGGTCATTATCGCGGTAGTCGCCGCGTCGGCAACGTTGCAGGCGTCAGGCGGGCTGGATGTGATGTTGCAGATTGCCGAAAAGCTGCTGCGCCGCAACCCCAAATACGTCTCTATTGTGGCGCCGTTCGTCACCTGTACCCTGACGATTCTGTGTGGGACAGGCCACGTGGTCTACACCATTTTGCCGATTATCTATGACGTGGCGATCAAGAATAATATCCGTCCGGAACGTCCAATGGCGGCCAGTTCTATCGGCGCGCAAATGGGCATCATCGCCAGTCCGGTTTCCGTCGCCGTGGTTTCTCTGGTAGCGATGCTGGGCAACGTGACATTTGACGGAAAACATCTGGAGTTCCTCGATCTGCTGTCGATCACCATCCCGTCTACCCTGCTCGGTATCCTGGCAATCGGTATTTTTAGTTGGTTCCGCGGTAAAGATCTGGATAAAGACGAAGCGTTTCAGAAATTTATTTCCGTACCGGAAAACCGTCAGTACGTGTACGGCGATACCGCGACGCTGCTGGATAAAAAACTGCCGAAAAGCAACTGGCTGGCGATGTGGATCTTCCTGGCGGCGATTGCCGTGGTCGCTCTCCTGGGCGCGGACTCCGACTTACGTCCAACCTTCGGCGGCAAACCGTTGTCGATGGTGCTGGTCATTCAGATGTTCATGCTGCTGACCGGGGCGCTCATTATCATTCTGACCAAAACCAATCCTGCGTCTATCTCAAAAAACGAAGTTTTTCGTTCCGGTATGATTGCGATTGTCGCGGTATACGGGATCGCCTGGATGGCGGAAACCATGTTCGGCGCGCATATGTCGGAAATTCAGGGCGTGCTGGGCGAAATGGTCAAAGAGTATCCGTGGGCCTATGCCATCGTTCTGCTGCTGGTCTCCAAGTTTGTTAACTCCCAGGCCGCGGCGCTGGCGGCGATTGTTCCCGTCGCGCTGGCTATCGGTGTCGATCCGGCGTATATCGTGGCCTCTGCGCCGGCATGTTATGGCTACTATATCCTGCCGACCTACCCAAGCGATCTGGCGGCGATTCAGTTTGACCGTTCCGGCACAACCCGTATTGGCCGCTTCGTCATTAACCACAGCTTCATTCTGCCGGGTTTGATTGGCGTGAGCGTCTCCTGCGTCTTTGGCTGGATCTTTGCCGCAATGTACGGATTCCTGTAATGGCCGCGCGCGCCGCCCGGTTATGCGCGGCGCGCGACTTAGAGTCTGGCCCATGAGGCTCTTAATACATTTTCTTACTATTAGGCTGGAAGCACATGTCGAAAAAAGAGTTTATCTATCAGGCGCCTTTCCCGATGGGAGAGGACAAAACAGAGTATTATCTGCTCACCTCCGATTATGTCAGCGTCAGTGAATTCAACGGAGAATCTATCCTCAACGTTGAGCCGCAGGCGTTAACGTTGCTGGCTCAGCAGGCCTTCCATGATGCGTCTTTTATGCTCCGTCCTGAACACCAGCAGCAAGTCGCCGCCATTCTCCATGACCCCGAAGCCAGCGAAAACGACAAATATGTGGCGTTGCAATTCCTGAGAAACTCCGAGATCGCCGCCAAAGGCATTCTGCCGACCTGCCAGGATACCGGCACGGCGATTATCATGGGTAAAAAAGGCCAACGCGTCTGGACGGGCGGCGGCGATGAAGCCGCGCTCTCCAAAGGCGTGTTTAATACCTATATCGAAGATAACCTGCGCTACTCGCAGAACGCGCCGCTGGATATGTACAAAGAGGTCAATACCGGCAGCAACCTGCCAGCGCAAATCGATCTCTATGCCGTCGATGGCGACGAGTACAAGTTCCTTTGCGTGGCGAAAGGCGGCGGTTCAGCAAACAAAACGTATCTCTATCAGGAGACCAAAGCGCTGCTCACCCCAGGCAAGCTGAAAAACTTCCTCGTTGAGAAAATGCGCACGCTGGGCACCGCGGCCTGTCCGCCATACCATATCGCCTTTGTCATTGGCGGCACCTCGGCGGAAAGCACGCTGAAAACCGTTAAGCTCGCCAGCACCCACTATTACGACGCGCTGCCGACGGAAGGTAACGAGCACGGCCAGGCATTCCGCGATCTCCACCTGGAACAGGAACTGCTGGAAGAAGCGCAAAAACTTGGCCTCGGCGCCCAGTTCGGCGGGAAATATTTCGCCCACGATATTCGCGTAATTCGCCTGCCGCGTCACGGCGCTTCCTGTCCGGTGGGGATGGGCGTCTCCTGCTCGGCCGACCGTAACATCAAAGCGAAAATCAACCGCGAAGGCATCTGGATCGAAAAACTGGAACACAATCCGGGCCAGTATATTCCGCCAGCGCTGCGTCAGGCGGGCGAAGGCGACGCGGTGAAAGTCGATCTTAACCGTCCGATGAAAGAGATCCTCGCCCAGCTATCGCAGTACCCGGTCTCGACTCGCCTGTCGCTGACGGGCACCATTATCGTAGGTCGCGATATCGCCCACGCGAAGCTAAAAGAGCGTATTGAATCCGGCGAAGACCTGCCGCAGTATATTAAAGACCATCCCATCTATTACGCAGGTCCGGCAAAAACCCCGGCAGGTTATCCATCTGGCTCATTAGGCCCCACCACCGCAGGCCGAATGGACTCTTATGTCGATCTACTGCAATCCCACGGCGGCAGTATGATCATGCTGGCGAAAGGCAACCGTAGTCAGCAGGTCACGGATGCCTGTAAAAAACATGGCGGCTTTTATTTGGGCAGTATCGGCGGCCCGGCGGCGGTACTGGCACAGCAGAGCATTAAGCATCTGGAGTGCGTCGAGTATCCGGAACTCGGCATGGAAGCTATCTGGAAAATTGAAGTAGAAGATTTCCCGGCCTTTATCCTGGTGGATGACAAAGGCAACGATTTCTTCCAGCAGATTGTCAGCAAACAGTGCGCTAACTGCGCGAAATAACCTGGCAGGCCCGGCGTTCTCCCGGGCCGCGTTATCGGTTAATTGCCGGATGGCGCTACGCTTATCCGGCTTATCCGGCCTGCACGAGAGAACATGCTCACGCTTTTACATCGCTGGTCGCTACCACAGAAATCGCCGGGCTATCCGGCTGTTCGACGAATGGCGGCGTTTTCCGGTATTTATCCAGCAGGTGGATCTGAATCTTGCGCAGCATGTCGCCATTCAAACGGTAGTAGCGGAAGTAGAGAACCAACGTCATCATGAAAAACAGTACCGGCAGGACAATCATAATAAACTGCATCCCCTGCAGGGTTTGCGCAGACTGCGCCACGTTCGGCGTGTAGCCAATCAGCCCCAGCACCAGAGCGATAAAGAACGCCGCAAACGCCGAGCCGCCCTTCACGACCATCGTCTGTACGGAATAAGCGATACTCTCGCAGCGAATATTGAGCTTAAATTCCCCATAATCGACCGTATCCGCCACCATGATTACCTGAAGCACCCAAAAGAGCGCGGTCCCGATATTCAGGAAAATACCCGCCGCCACGATTAAAGCGGCATTATGGACATCCGCCAACGCCATCGCGAAGAGCCCTGCGCAACTCAGAACGGGCATCACGGAGGCGCCCGCCCACAATATCCGCCGCGATAACATTTTCACCAGCCGGGGGAAGACAATCAGCGTCAGCAGATTCGCCGCGCCGGCGTAAGAAAGGTAATAGGGAAAAAGATCGGCATCGCCAATCACATAGGTGAAGTAGTAGATCGCAAAGCCATTGATAATATTGGAGGCAATGTTATACGCCAGCGCCATTCCCAACAGGCAAGAGAGCTGATCGTTTTTGTATATCAATCCAACGATCGTTTTTAACGTCAGATGTGGGCGGCCCGCCGTTACACCGTTGTCGGAGGAGTACACCTCATGGACGTTGCGTAATGTCACGATAGTCGAGGCGATAAAGAACGCAATCAGCACCAGCGTAAACATCTGAAAGCCGAACCCACGATCCGCCCCGCCAACGTAGTTCACAAACGGCAGCGTTATACCGGCAGTGACGAAGCCAGCCAGACTGGCGAAGAAACGCGGGAACGGCACCAGTTGTTCGCGTTCTCGCTTATCAAGCGTAATGGTCGGCACCAGCGACCAAAATGGGATATCCATAATGGTATACGTCATGCCCCACAGGATGTAAGTTACGCAGACAAATACAACCTGCGCGGTTCCCTCAAAAAGATGGGCGCTGAACAGCAGGAAAAGCACCAGCGAATTGGTTAAGGTGCCGATCAATATCCACGGCTTAAATTTCCCCCACCGCGAACGCGTGGCGTTGACAATCCAGCCCATGATGGGATCGTTTATCGCATCCCAGATTCGCGCGACCAGAAAGAGGGTGCCGACGAGGCCGACCGAGAGTCCCACCACATCGGTGTAGTAATACATCAGGTACATATACACAATGCCGATGGCGAAATCCTTACCAAACGCACCGAACCCGTAACTCAGCTTTGTTGTCAGAGAGATGCTCATAGGGTACCGGGTCGCTGTTACCAGCGCCCGCCTTCTGTTAGTAGAGGTTAAACGCCGGATCTGCCGTCCAGCGTGGCTGGAGATTAACGGCGTAACCAGGCCGGAAGCCAGTCGCCATGCGCGGCGATCAGATCGTCAACCAACGCATAGATTTCTTCGATACCCAGCACCGCTGCGGTATGAGGGTCCATCATCGCCGCGTGATACACGCGATCGCGGTTTTCCGTGAGGATGGCTTCGGTCAACAGCGTTTGCACGTTGATGTTGGTCTGCATCATCGCCGCCAGATGAGAAGGGATCGTCCCCACCTTCGTCGGTTGAATGCCGTTGGCATCCACCAGACAAGCCACTTCCACGCAGCTTCCCTGCGGCAGGTTATCAATCAGCCCCTCATTACGCACATTGCCGTAAATCACGCTCGGCTCGCCGGTCCACAGAGCGTTCATAATGGTGCTGGCGTACTCGCGGGACGGTTTGATGTCGATACGCTCGGCGGTTTTATACTCCTCCAGCTCTTTATGCCAGTTTGCCAGTTGTTCTACGCAGCGTTTCGGATATTCATCCAGCGGCACCTTGTAGCGCGCAATCAGATCCTCGCGTCCCGGTTTAATAAACCACGGCGTGTACTCGGCAAAATGCTCTGATGACTCGGTGACGAAGTAGCCCAACTTTTTGAACATCTCATAGCGCACAATGTTCTGGCAGCGTTCATTGCCGTGAATATTGGGCTTCGGTGCCTGTCCGGCGTCATAGGCCGCCAGCAATTCAGGATAGAGATCGACATAAGTCCCGTCAGCCGTTTTGCGCTCCAGTTCCAGGTAAAACGCCATGTGGTTAATGCCGGCGCAGCGGTAGCGCAGCGAGGCGGGATCGATATTCAGGTCACGCGCCAGTTCTTCCGCCGTTCCCTGTACCGAATGGCACAGGCCGACCTGTTTGATATGCGGATAACGGGCATACATCGCCCAGGTGTTCATCGCCATCGGGTTGACGTAATTGAGCATGGTGGCTTTCGGGCAGACTTCCGTCATGTCTTCGCAAATCCGCCACAGATGCGGGATAGTCCGCAGCGCGCGCATAATGCCGCCCGGCCCCAGCGTATCGGCGATCGTCTGTTCCAGGCCATGACGCTTACAAACCTCAAAATCGGTCACAGTGCAGGGTTCATAGCCGCCAATCTGAAAGGCGACCACCACGAAATCCGCATCCTGTAGCGCCGCTTTCTGGTGGGTATGGCAGGTAATCCGGCCAGAAGCGCCCGCTGAGTCCATCAGTTTCCGTACCACAATGTGCGACTCTTCCAGCCGGGTTTCGTCAATATCCATCAGGGCGACATGCGCTGATTTTAGCGCCTCGCGGTGAAACACATCGCCGAGGATATTTTTGACGAAAATCGTAGAACCTGCGCCGATAAAGGTAATTTTGGGTGCCGTCATTATGACTCTCCAGAACAGTAGTGAACACCTTCATGGTGGCACGCGTTCCCGGTGAAAACCTCCGTCTTCCCCGATGAGCATTCCCGAAAACTCAGATCGTATGCTGGCGCGCGGAAGATCTGAGTTTTTGGGACAAAATGGCGTAAAAAGCAGAGTATTCGGCCTGATAGTCAGGCTACGCTCTACAATATCGACGGATTCTGTGTCCGGATTCCCGGTTTCCTCCCGGCTAAAGGGGCATAATTCTGATAATTCAGGAAATGGAGTGACGATGAGTACGCAAGCAATATCCCTCCTCCCGCCCGACCCGCACATGTGCAACGGCGATGAAAAGCAAACCCGTAGCCCGCTGTCGCTCTATTCCGAATATCAACGACTGGACGTTGAACTGAGGCCGCCGCACAGAATGGCCAGCAGTCACTGGCATGGGCAAGTAGAAGTGAATGTTCCGTTTGACGGCGATGTGGAGTATTTAATCAACAATGAAGTCGTGCAGATAAAGCAGGGGCATATCACCCTGTTTTGGGCCTGTACGCCACACCAGCTTACCCGCCCCGGCAACTGCCGCCAGATGGCGATTTTCAGTTTGCCGATGCACCTGTTTCTCTCCTGGCCGCTGGATCGCGATCTTATCAACCATGTCACGCACGGGATGGTGGTTAAATCACTGGCGACCCAGCAGCTTAGCACCTTTGAAGTGTTGCGCTGGCAGCAGGAAACAAGCAGCCCGAATGAGCAAATTCGCCAGTTGGCGATCGATGAAATCGGCCTGATGCTTAAACGCTTTAGCCTTTCCGGCTGGCAACCCATTTTGCTCAATAAAACATCACGCACCCACAAGAATAGCGTCTCACGCCATGCGCAGTTTTACGTAAGCCAGATGCTGGGATTTATTGCCGATAACTACGATCAGGCGCTCACCATTAACGACGTCGCGGAGCATGTCAAACTCAATGCTAATTACGCGATGGGAATATTCCAGCGGGTTATGCAATTGACGATGAAGCAGTACATCACGGCGATGCGCATCAATCACGTACGTGCCTTATTGAGCGATACTGACAAAACGATCCTCGATGTCGCTCTGACTGCCGGGTTCCGATCCAGCAGCCGTTTTTACAGTACTTTTAGCAAATTTGTCGGTATGTCGCCGCAACAATACCGCAAGCTTAGCCAGCAACGACGCCAGACGATGCCCGGCTAAAGCCGGATACCACTATCAGCCAAAAAAATAATTCACCTGTCGATAAACGGCGGGTGAAATCGCTCGCTATCCATAATTAACCCATTGTTTATTAAACAATAATAACAATAACTGACCATTATTCCATCACTTTACACCCCCTATTTGACGGGGTAATACTTGCCCACGTCACATTCATACGGCGGGTCGGCAAGGCGTAAATTGCACGGCCTCCACAACCGGGTAAAAGATGATGAAAGTATTAATTGTTGAAAGTGAGTTTCTGCATCAGGACACCTGGGTTGGCAACGCGGTTGAGCGTCTGGCGGATGCCTTGAGCCAACAAAATGTTACCGTCATTAAATCGACATCCTTCGATGACGGCTATGCCATCTTGTCCGCGAACGAAGCCATTGACTGTCTGATGTTTAGCTACCAAATGGAACAACCGGATGAGCACCTGAGCGTCAGGCAATTGATCGGTAAGCTTCACGAGCGTCAGCAAAACGTGCCCGTTTTCCTGTTAGGCGACAGGGAAAAAGCGACGGCATCGCTGGACCGCGACCTGCTGGAGCTTGTCGATGAATTCGCCTGGATTCTGGAAGACACCGCTGACTTTATCGCCGGACGCGCCGTTGCCGCCATGACCCGGTATCGTCAGCAACTGTTACCGCCGCTGTTTAACGCGTTGATGAAATACAGCGACATTCATGAATATTCATGGGCGGCGCCGGGACACCAGGGCGGCGTCGGTTTCACTAAAACGCCTGCCGGTCGCTTTTATCACGATTATTATGGCGAAAACCTGTTCCGCAGCGATATGGGGATTGAGCGTACCACGCTCGGTTCACTCCTCGACCATACCGGCGCGTTTGGCGAAAGCGAGAAAAACGCCGCCCGCGTATTCGGTGCTGACCGCTCCTGGTCCGTGGTTGTCGGGACCTCCGGTTCTAACCGTACTATTATGCAGGCCTGTATGACGGATAATGATGTCGTTGTACTGGATCGTAACTGCCATAAATCCATCGAGCAGGGGCTGATCCTCACTGGGGCCAAACCGGTATATATGGTGCCAAGCCGTAACCGTTACGGCATTATCGGGCCAATCTACCCGCAGGAAATGCAGCCTGAAACCTTGCAGAAAAAAATCAGCGCCAGCCCACTGACCAAAACTAAAGCCGGACAGAAACCGTCTTACAGCGTAGTGACCAACTGTACCTATGACGGCGTATGCTATAACGCCAAAGAGGCGCAGGATCTGCTGGCAAAAACCAGCGATCGCATTCACTTCGACGAAGCATGGTACGGCTATGCGCGCTTCAACCCGATTTATTGCGATCACTACGCGATGCGCGGCGAGCCAGGCGACCATAACGGTCCGACCGTGTTTGCCACCCACTCCACGCACAAACTACTGAATGCGCTTTCACAAGCTTCCTACATTCACGTCCGTGAAGGCCGTGGCGCGGTGAATTTCTCCCGCTTCAACCAGGCATATATGATGCATGCCACCACCTCTCCGTTATATGCCATCTGCGCATCCAACGATGTGGCGGTATCGATGATGGACGGTAACAGCGGTCTGTCCCTGACTCAAGAGGTGATTGACGAAGCGGTTGATTTCCGTCAGGCGATGGCGCGTCTTTATAAAGAGTTTACCGATGAAGGCGACTGGTTCTTTAAGCCGTGGAATAAAGACGTCGTCACCGATCCACAAACCGGTAAAACATATGACTTCGCCGACGCGCCGGCAAAACTGCTGGCCACCGACCAGAACTGCTGGGTCATGCGCCCCGGAGAAACCTGGCACGGCTTTAAAGACCTGCCGGATAACTGGAGTATGCTGGACCCGATTAAAGTCAGTATCCTGGCGCCGGGTATGGGCGACGATGGCGAACTGGAAGCATCCGGCGTACCTGCTGCGCTGGTCACAGCATGGCTTGGCCGCCACGGTATCGTGCCGACCCGCACCACCGACTTTCAGATTATGTTCCTGTTCTCTATGGGGGTAACTCGCGGGAAATGGGGAACGCTGATCAACACGCTGTGCTCCTTCAAACATCATTACGACGCGAATACGCCGCTGGCGCAGGTGATGCCGGAACTGGTGCAGGATTATCCTGACACTTACGCGAACATGGGTATTCATGACCTGGGCGATAAAATGTTTGCCTGGCTACGTGAAAATAACCCGGGCGCCCGTCTCAACGCCGCCTATTCCACCCTGCCGGTTGCGGAGATTACCCCGCGCGACGCCTACAACGCGATCGTGAACGACAATATTGAAATGGTGGCGATTGAAAATCTACCGGGTCGCATTGCGGCGAACTCCGTTATTCCTTACCCGCCAGGCATCCCGATGCTGCTCTCCGGCGAAAACTTTGGCGATGAAAACAGTCCGCAGGTGGGTTACTTACGCTCACTGCAATCCTGGGATCATCACTTCCCTGGCTTTGAGCATGAAACCGAAGGCACGGAAATTATTGATGGCGTATATCACGTTATGTGCGTGAAAGCCTAATCACAAAGAGTCTTTTTTTTGAGGATGGCATGTATTCCCTGAGTATTGCTGCAAAACAATAATACTGTCATACCTTTTTGCGCGGGCCCCATCCCGCGCTTTTTTTATACAAAAATGACAAGTTGCCACTCGCGTACAACTTTTTGTACACCCTAATTCATCGTACAAATATTGTAATATTATTCAGGAAAGTTATTTTAGTGCAGTTTCAATTCATCACACAATTGACTCAGTCCCCGTTATCTCTCCCGTTTGGCGAGATCCGGTCTTTTATGTTCATATTCCAGGAGTTCGGGTATGAGGATTTGCAGCAACGAGCCTTGCATAGTGTTATTAACCGAAAAAGATACATGGTTACGAGTAAATGGTAAGGAGCCAATCAGTTTAAAAGCGAATTATATGGCCATTCTGGCTTGTGAAAATAACGTTATTGACATTTCATCATTAAATAGCGTGCTAGTAATACAAGTTAGTCGCAATAATATTAAAGACTATTTACAATTCCTGAATAAAGATCTCTCACACCTTCCCGTCTGGCAACGCAACGCCGATCCCTTATTGACCGCCAACTGTCTGACGCCGGATATCTTCAGGGTCGCCGCCCGCTACAGCGCGATGGAAACACCGGATGAAATTGTTAGTGAACGTACCCGTGCGCTCCTTTTCACCGTTTTATCCCGCTTTCTTGACCACAAAAAATTTATTTCTTTGTTAATGCACATGCTGCGCAGCCGCATCAGTGACAGCGTTTACCACATCATTCAGAGCGATATTCATAAAGACTGGAATCTGAGCGCCGTTGCCAGTTGCCTGTGCCTGAGTCCAAGCTTGTTAAAGAAAAAGCTCAAAAACGAGAATACCAGTTATAGCCAAATAATCACGACCTGCCGAATGCGTTATGCCGTAAACCAATTATTAATGGACGGAAAGAATATCTCTCAAGTCTCACAGCTGTGTGGGTATAACAGCACATCGTACTTTATTTCCGTGTTTAAAGAGTTTTATGGTATGACCCCCCTGCATTATGTTAGCCAACATCGGGAACGATCGGCTGCCTAATTTTTCTACACTCAACGATAAGACACGATAATAGCAGCATTGGCGATAACCCGTCTCCGACATAATTCAGCGGCATTCTGAGGGGGTATGATACGACGTAATTTATCGTAACGAAGTCACCTTTTCAGGAGTCCAAATTATGTCTTCGGATGCTGATGCTCACAAAGTGGGCCTAATCCCCGTCACCTTAATGGTATCGGGGAATATTATGGGTTCAGGGGTATTCTTACTCCCTGCCAACCTGGCGGCCACTGGCGGGATTGCAATCTACGGATGGCTGGTCACTATCATCGGCGCCCTGGCGCTGTCGATGGTTTATGCCAAAATGTCGTCCTTAGATCCCAGTCCCGGCGGTTCTTATGCCTACGCACGCCGCTGCTTCGGGCCGTTTTTGGGCTATCAAACTAACGTGCTGTACTGGCTGGCATGCTGGATCGGTAATATCGCGATGGTCGTTATCGGCGTCGGCTATCTGAGCTATTTCTTCCCGATTCTGAAAGATCCGCTGGTATTAACGCTTACCTGCGTCGCGGTGCTGTGGATTTTTGTTCTGCTGAACATCGTCGGGCCGAAAATGATTACCCGCGTACAGGCCGTCGCCACCGTACTGGCGCTGGTGCCTATCGTAGGGATTGCGGTCTTCGGCTGGTTCTGGTTTAAAGGCGAAACCTATATGGCGGCCTGGAACGTGAGCGGCATGAATACTTTCGGGGCGATTCAAAGCACGTTGAACGTTACGCTGTGGTCATTCATCGGGGTAGAAAGCGCCTCCGTTGCGGCCGGGGTGGTCAAAAACCCGAAACGCAACGTGCCTATCGCCACCATCGGCGGGGTACTGATCGCCGCCGTCTGCTATGTGCTCTCCACAACGGCGATTATGGGGATGATCCCCAACGCGGCGCTGCGTGTGTCGGCATCGCCTTTCGGTGACGCGGCGCGTATGGCGCTGGGCGATACCGCAGGGGCTATTGTTTCCTTCTGTGCGGCAGCAGGTTGCCTGGGCTCTCTCGGCGGCTGGACGCTGCTTGCCGGTCAAACCGCAAAAGCGGCGGCGGACGATGGTCTCTTCCCGCCGATCTTCGCGCGGGTTAATAAAGCCGGTACGCCAGTGGCTGGGTTGCTTATCGTCGGCGTGCTGATGACTATCTTCCAGTTCAGCAGTATGTCGCCGAACGCCGCGAAAGAGTTTGGTCTGGTCTCCTCCGTGTCGGTTATCTTCACCCTGGTGCCTTATCTTTACACCTGTGCCGCGCTGTTGCTGTTGGGCCACGGCCACTTTGGTAAAGCGCGCCCGCTGTATCTGCTGATTACCTTCGTCGCGTTTGTGTATTGCATCTGGGCGGTCATCGGTTCCGGCGCCAAAGAAGTGATGTGGTCGTTTGTCACGTTGATGGTGATCACCGCGCTGTATGCGTTGAACTACAACCGCATTCACAAAAACCCGTATCCGCTGGATGCGCCGGTTAAACAGGATTGACCACGTGTAGTTAATGTTATCGCAACAGGCCGGATAGCGCAGGTTATCCGGCCACCTCCAACATTAAGTTCTTAAGGTTCACTTAATTTTACTTTGTCACGATTAGCGTCACCGAATCGATGGACGCATCAACATGTTAAAGCGCTTTCTTAAAAGACCTGTTCTTGGGCAAATCGCCTGGCTTCTGCTTTTTTCCTTTTATATTGCCGTCTGCCTGAACATTGCGTTCTACAAGCAGGTACTACAAGACCTACCGTTAAACTCGCTACGCAATGTGCTGGTGTTTATTTCCATGCCGGTCGTCGCGTTTAGCGTGGTCAATAGTGTGCTGACGCTGGCCTCATTTATTTGGCTAAACCGACTGCTGGCCTGCGTTTTTATTCTGGTCGGCGCTGCCGCGCAGTATTTTATTTTGACTTACGGCATCATCATCGATCGCTCCATGATCGCCAATATGATGGATACCACGCCCGCGGAAACCTTTGCGCTGATGACGCCGCAAATGGTGCTGACTCTGGGATTAAGCGGCGTTCTGGCAGCCGTGATTGCCTTCTGGGTCAAAATCCGTCCGGCGACGCCGCGCTTACGTAGCGGGCTTTACCGCCTGGTCAGCGTCCTGATCTCTATTTTATTAGTTATTCTGGTCGCCGCCTTTTTCTATAAAGATTACGCCTCGCTATTTCGAAATAATAAACAGTTGATCAAAGCGTTAAGCCCATCGAACAGTATTGTCGCCAGTTGGTCATGGTATTCGCATCAACGGCTGGCGAATTTGCCGCTGGTACGCATTGGCGAGGATGCCCATCGCAATCCATTAATGCTGAAAGGCGATCGCAAAAACCTGACGATTCTCATCGTTGGCGAAACCTCGCGCGGCGATGATTTCTCTCTTGGCGGCTATCCGCGCGACACCAATCCGCGGCTGGCGAAAGACGATGTGATCTATTTCCCGCATACCACCTCTTGCGGTACGGCGACCGCGATCTCCGTTCCCTGCATGTTTTCTGATATGCCGCGCAAACATTATGACGAAGAGCTGGCGCATCACCAGGAAGGGCTGCTGGATATTATCCAGCGCGCGGGGATTAACGTACTGTGGAATGATAATGACGGCGGCTGTAAAGGCGCATGCGATCGCGTTCCGCATCAAAATGTCACCGAGCTAAACCTGCCCGGACAATGTATCGACGGCGAGTGCTACGATGAAGTGTTATTTCACGGTCTGGAAGACTATATCGACCATTTGAAAGGCGATGGCGTTATTGTATTACATACCATCGGCAGCCACGGCCCAACCTATTACAACCGTTATCCACCGCAGTTTAAAAAATTTACCCCAACCTGTGACACTAACGAAATTCAGAACTGTTCCCAACAGCAGTTGATCAACACCTATGATAATACCGTGCTGTACGTGGACTATATTGTAGATAAAGCCATTAACCTGCTGAAATCTCATCAGGATAAATTCACCACCAGCCTGGTCTATCTTTCCGATCACGGCGAATCATTGGGTGAAAATGGCGTTTATTTACACGGTCTGCCGTATTCCATTGCGCCGGATACGCAAAAACATGTCCCGATGCTCATTTGGCTTTCTAAAGATTATCAACAGCGTTATCAGGTGGATCAGGCCTGCCTGCAAAAACGGGCGAGCACGCTGGATTATTCACAGGACAATCTTTTCTCAACCATGCTGGGATTAACCGGCGTACAAACGACGTATTACCAGGCCGCAGATGATATTCTGCAACCGTGCAGGAGACTAAGCGAATGAAGATACTGATTGTTGAAGACGACACGCTATTATTACAGGGGTTAATACTCGCCGCGCAAACCGAAGGCTATGCGTGTGATGGCGTTTCGACAGCGCGTGCCGCCGAGCATAGTCTGGAGTCTGGTCATTACAGTCTGATGGTGCTGGATTTAGGGCTGCCCGATGAGGATGGCCTGCATTTCCTGACGCGAATCCGACAGAAAAAATACACCCTGCCGGTACTCATTCTGACCGCCCGCGATACGCTCAATGACCGCATTACCGGGCTGGATGTCGGCGCAGATGATTATCTGGTTAAACCCTTCGCCCTGGAGGAGTTGCACGCCCGCATCCGCGCGCTGCTGCGCCGCCATAATAATCAGGGTGAAAGTGAACTGACGGTTGGCAATCTGACGCTCAATATAGGCCGCCATCAGGCATGGAGGGATGGACAGGAACTGACCCTGACGCCTAAGGAGTACGCGTTGCTCTCACGGTTGATGCTCAAGGCAGGCAGTCCGGTGCACCGGGAAATTCTTTATAACGATATCTACAACTGGGATAACGAACCCTCGACCAACACTCTGGAAGTGCATATACATAATTTGCGCGACAAAGTCGGCAAGTCGCGCATTCGCACGGTTCGCGGGTTTGGCTACATGCTGGTTGCCACTGAGGAAAGCTAAGTGAGCCTGATGCGTTTTCAGCGAAGAGCGATGACCCTTCGCCAGCGTTTAATGCTGACAATTGGTCTTATTCTGCTGGTGTTCCAGTTAATCAGTACCTTCTGGTTATGGCATGAAAGCACTGAGCAAATCCAATTGTTCGAGCAGGCGCTGCGGGATAATCGCAACAACGATCGCCATATCATGCACGAAATTCGCGAGGCGGTCGCCAGCCTGATCGTCCCCGGCGTATTTATGGTTAGCCTGACGCTGCTAATTTGTTACCAGGCGGTACGGCGTATTACCCGTCCGCTCGCCGAACTGCAAAAAGAGCTGGAAGCGCGGACGGCGGATAATCTGGCGCCGATCGCCATTCACAGCTCCACGCTTGAGATTGAGTCCGTCGTCTCGGCGATCAATCAACTGGTTACGCGTTTGACCACCACGCTCGACAATGAACGCCTTTTTACCGCCGATGTGGCCCATGAGCTACGCACGCCGCTGTCGGGGGTGCGTTTGCACCTGGAATTATTGTCAAAAACCCACAATGTTGATGTCGCGCCGCTTATCGCCCGTCTTGACCAGATGATGGATAGCGTCTCCCAGCTTCTGCAACTGGCGCGCGTGGGCCAGTCATTCTCTTCCGGGAATTATCAGGAAGTAAAACTGCTGGAAGATGTGATCCTCCCCTCCTACGATGAGCTGAACACCATGCTGGAAACGCGCCAGCAAACTCTGTTGCTGCCGGAAAGCGCGGCGGACGTGGTGGTGCGCGGTGACGCGACGTTACTGCGTATGCTGCTGCGAAATCTGGTGGAAAACGCGCATCGCTATAGCCCTGAAGGAACCCATATCACTATCCACATTAGCGCCGACCCCGACGCTATTATGGCGGTCGAAGACGAGGGGCCGGGTATTGATGAAAGCAAATGCGGGAAGCTAAGCGAAGCGTTCGTGCGGATGGACAGCCGTTATGGCGGAATTGGCCTGGGGCTGAGTATCGTCAGCCGCATCACCCAGCTACATCAGGGACAGTTTTTCCTGCAAAACCGTACGGAAAGAACAGGCACCCGTGCCTGGGTGCTGTTGAAAAAGGCATAACAGGCGTTTAATACGTCGTGACCCACACATAGATAAAACTGCTGACAATCAGCACACTACACAGGGTCGTCAAACTTTTATAAATATAGCTTTTCATGACGCTCTCCTCCAAAGGTATGGAGGAGAGTATGCCCGCGAGAGATTAAGCGAACCTTAAGCGCGAAATTTATTCATCGATACGCGGATGTTGCTGTACCAGACGCGAACGTTTGACCTGCAGCTCCGCAATTTCCTGATCGATGTCGTCGATTTTCTGCTCAATATTATCGTAATGCTCACCCAGAATTTCCTTCGCTTCCTGGATGTCCGACGCCGCTGGCGTTGCGCCTTTTAGCGGACGATTGGCCGTCTCTTTCATGGAAATACCGGTAATCAAGCCGATCACCGCGATGACCATCAAATAATACGCCGGCATCATCAGATCCTGCGAGCTTTCCACCAGCCAGGCCGCCAGCGTTGGCGTCAGACCGGCAATCAATACAGAGATATTAAAAGCCGCCGCCAGCGCGCTGTAACGAATATGCGTCGGAAACATCGCCGGCAATGTCGAGGCCATCACCCCGGTAAAGCAGTTCAGAATCACCGCCAGCATCAACAAACCGGCAAAAATCAGGCCAATAACGTTACTGTTAATCAGGATGAAGGCCGGGATCGCCAGCGCAAACAGCGCAATGCTGCCCATAATCACAAATGGACGTCGACCGAAACGGTCGCTCAGCAGCCCCATCACCGGCTGCACAAACAGCATCCCGATCATAATGGCGATGATAATCAACACGCCGTGATCTTCAGAATAGTGCAGGTTATGCGACAGGTAGCTCGGCATGTAGGTGAGTAGCATGTAGTAGGTCACGTTGGTGGCAATCACCAGACCGATACATGACAACAGGCTACGCCAGTGTTTAGTGGCAATCTCTTTAAAGGAGACTTTCGGCCCATCCTGCAACCCTTCGCGGTCGCCCTGCTCCAGTTTATCCACGTGCTGCTGAAACGCTGGCGTCTCTTCCAGCGCATGGCGTAAGTAGAGACCAATAATTCCCAATGGCAAGGCGATAAAGAACGGAATACGCCAGCCCCACTCCAGGAAATTCTCCTCGCCGACAATCGTCGAGATTAAGACCACCACGCCCGCGCCCAGCACGAACCCGGCGATGGAACCAAAATCCAGCCAGCTTCCCATAAATCCGCGTTTACGATCCGGCGAATATTCCGCGACAAAGATCGACGCGCCGGTATATTCCCCGCCAACCGAGAAGCCCTGCGCCATTTTACACAGCAACAACAGTATTGGCGCCCAGATACCGATCGTCGCGTAAGAGGGGATTAACCCGATACAGAAGGTACTGATCGACATAATCACAATCGTGATCGCCAGGATCTTCTGGCGCCCGTATTTATCGCCGAGCATACCAAAGAATAACCCGCCGAGCGGACGAATCAGGAAGGGAACGGAAAACGTGGCCAGCGCGGCAATCATTTGAACGCTGGGATCGGCGCCGGGGAAAAAGACTTTACCCAACGCGTAGGCAACAAATCCATAAACACCAAAATCAAACCACTCCATCGCGTTGCCCAGCGAGGCGGCGGTAATCGCTTTGCGAAGTTTACCGTCATCAATGATGGTCACATCGCCCAGTGTAATCGGTTTTATTTTTTTCCTTTTCAGCATAGCTGTCCTCATAGGCTAAGCCCTGTAGCGCTATATACGGCGGGCACTGGCATACCGCGCCAGCGTCGCCGTCGAGCGGAGGGAGGGGCGCGAACGCTATCCCTCATACAAGCGTAGCAGGTTTACTTACACTGTCCGGTTACGGACTGTACAACCGAACCTGTTGACGCCTGAATGGGCAGTTAATGACCTTTTTACCCTAACAGGGTTTAAATATGTGATCAACTTCACACATATATGTCAATTCGGTCAAAAGGTGTAAACAAGGACGCCCTAATGCGCTGTGGTGACAGTAAAAAAGCGGTTATTCGAGTGTAAACCATTGCTGACTGGCGTGGCGCAGCCCCTTTTATAAAAGCGGCAATAGTCCCGACAACGCTAAGGATTTTGTGTATAATTGCGGCCTTTTTCGGCGATCTGCCATTTTTGGGCGCGTTTGCCCCCGCTGACTTTTTGAGGATACCAACATGTCATTACCCCACTGCCCGCAATGTAACTCCGAATATACCTACGAAGATAACGGCATGTTCATCTGCCCGGAATGCGCTCACGAATGGAACGATGCGGAACCCGCTCAGGAGAGCGATGAGCTGATTGTCAAAGACGCCAACGGCAACCTGCTGGCGGACGGCGATAGCGTCACCATCGTGAAAGATCTGAAAGTAAAAGGCAGCTCTTCCATGCTGAAAATCGGCACCAAAGTGAAGAACATTCGTCTGGTTGAAGGCGACCATAACATCGACTGCAAAATCGATGGTTTTGGCCCGATGAAACTGAAATCCGAGTTCGTGAAAAAGAACTGATTTACCGTGTCATTGCCCGGTAGCGCCTCGCTTACCGGGCCTGAGCGGCCCTGCCACCGACAATATTGTGCCAATTTCGAACTACACTTAACGAGCATCTCTTATCTGAGGTAACCATCATGCCGTTAAGTCCCTATCTCTCTTTTGCCGGCAACTGTGCCGACGCCATCGCGTATTATCAACAAACGTTAGGCGCAGAACTGCTTTATAAACTCAGCTTCGGTGAAATGCCCCCCTCGGCGGCGGATAACGAAGAGGGCTGCCCGTCAGGAATGCGCTTTCCCGATACTGCTATCGCCCACGCCAACATGCGTATTGCGGGCAGCGATATCATGATGAGTGATGCCAGCGCGTCGGGAACGGCGCATTATTCCGGCTTTACGCTGGTGCTTGATACCCAGGATGTAGCAGAAGGGAAGCGCTGGTTTGATAACCTTGCCGCACAAGGGCAAATCGAAATGGACTGGCAGGAGACCTTCTGGGCGCAGGGTTTCGGCAAGGTCAGCGATCGTTTCGGTGTGCCGTGGATGATTAACGTGGTTAAACATCAGCCTGCCACCTAACTCCCCGGGAGGCTCGCCCTCCCCCTTGCCATCAGAGTGATCTTTGGCTGCACGTTATCCGCCGTTTAACTGCCATAGAATAAATAATGACGGTAGTTTGCTACAGTCTGGCGAAAGATGGTTGATCCTGATGAAGCGTCGGGAGGACATTATGCCAGTCTGTGAATTACGCCACGCGACAACAGAGGATACCGATTCTGTTTACGCGCTTATCTGTGAGTTACTTAAAAATGAGCTTGATTATCAGGCTTTCAGGGATGGATTCGCCGCTAATTTACTGGACCCCAACGTTCATTATCGTTTAGCGCTGCGCAACGGAGAGGTAGTCGGCATGATCAGCCTGCATATGCAGTTTCATCTCCATCATGCCAACTGGATTGGCGAAATTCAGGAGCTGGTGGTATTACCGCAGATGCGGGGACAAAAAGTTGGCAGTCAGCTTCTGGCCTGGGCAGAAGAAGAAGCACGTCAGGCGGGCGCCGAGCTAACGGAGCTTTCCACAAATATTAAACGCCGCGATGCACACCGTTTTTATCTTCGCGAAGGTTACAAGCAAAGTCATTTTCGGTTTACGAAAGCATTGTGATCGGGCAGCCGTCATCAGGAGATAAGGCATAACGTAATCAGCCGTCACCGGGTGAAGTAGCGGAGCCATCTCAATTCTACTGTCGGCAAGCCTGGATAAAGGTTAAACGGGCTGACTCGCTTCTTTAGCAAAAACGGCCCTTTTAAGTTGTGGAAATGTAAATTTATTGTCAACGAACTACACTTTTCTCTTTGGCATCACCGGGAGGGTTGCCTGAAAATCCCGGGATGAGGTTTTCTTAGAAGGACAGTGACGTTATGTTCGCAGCAATCATTATCGGTATTTTTATTATCAGCGTCATTTATGCGCATTCACGCGGTGTGGAAAAACAAAAGCTTTCCCGTCAGCTCTTTGACCACTCGACGTTTATGGCGCCGATCAATATGTTCATGACTCGCTTCTCAACGTTACCGGCAAAGCAGCCGTACTTTGATACCACGGCATTTCCAGAGCTGCAGAAGCTGACGGAAAACTGGCAGGTGATTCGTGAAGAGGCGCTACGGCTTCAGCATCACATAAAAGCCGCGCAGTCCAATAACGACGCCGGATTCAACACCTTTTTCAAGCGCGGCTGGAAACGGTTTTACCTTAAATGGTATTCCGATGCCCACCCGTCGGCGGAAACGTTATGCCCGATAACGACAAAGCTGGTCAACAGCATCCCCTCTATTAAAGCGGCGATGTTCGCCGAGTTGCCTCCCGGGGCCTATCTGGGAAAACATCGCGACCCCTATGCCGGTTCAGTACGTTACCATCTTGGATTAAGCACACCGAATGACGACCGCTGTTTTATTGAAGTTGATCGACAGCGCCATAGCTGGCGCGACGGCGAAGCCGTCATCTTCGACGAAACCTACGTTCATTGGGCGGAAAATAAAACTGAGCAGACGCGTATTATCCTCTTTTGCGATATTGAGCGCCCAATGAAATGGCGCTGGGCGCAGAGCGTAAACCACTGGGTCGGCGCATCGTTGATGTCCGCCGCCAGTTCGCCAAACGACGAGAACGATCGCACCGGTGCGATTAATCGCATCTTTAAATACGTTCATGCAGCACGCGATGCCGGGCAACGGCTGAAAAAGAAAAACCGCACTCTCTATTACGCGCTGAAATATCTCGTTATTGCCGCTATTTTTGCCGCGATAATCCTTTTCAGCCTCCTCTGAAGCCGGGCCGCGGTATGAAACTGCCTGCCGCGGCCTGTTCTATCCTGGCGTTAGTCTCAAAGCGTTCCCTGGCCTTGAGTCCATCCATCCGGATAATTTCCACTTCAGGCAGAGCAGATTGCCGGATGGCGGCTCCGCCCTATCTGGCCTGCGCTCAGCGTTTCTCCCCATAATAAATGTCATGCGGCATTTTCTTTCGACACGTCAAAACTGACGATAGCCTGTTTTTCGTCAGGGTTTTGAACAAAATTCGCCCGTAATATCAGGGAAAGCCCATACTAAAAAAGTGGCATAAAACATGCATACTGAGGGCGACAGCGCGTATGCGCGATTTGATTAACTGGAGCGAAACCGATGAGAAAAGTCGTCACGGTTTGCCCGTATTGCGCATCAGGTTGCAAAATCAATCTGGTGGTCGATAACGGCAAAATCGTCCGGGCTGAGGCGGCGCAGGGGAAAACCAACCAGGGTACCCTGTGTCTGAAGGGCTACTACGGCTGGGATTTTATTAATGATACCCAGATCCTGACCCCGCGCCTGAAAACCCCAATGATCCGTCGCCAGCGTGGCGGCAAACTGGAATCTGTTTCCTGGGATGAAGCGCTCAATTACGTCGCTGAACGTTTGAGCGCCATCAAAGCGAAGTACGGTCCGGATGCAATCCAGACAACCGGCTCCTCTCGCGGTACCGGAAATGAAACCAACTATGTAATGCAAAAATTCGCACGCGCCGTTATTGGTACCAATAACGTTGACTGCTGCGCTCGCGTCTGACACGGCCCATCGGTTGCAGGTCTGCACCAATCGGTCGGTAACGGCGCAATGAGTAATGCGATCAACGAAATTGATAACACTGATTTAGTGTTCGTCTTCGGGTATAACCCGGCGGATTCCCACCCTATCGTGGCGAATCATGTGATTAACGCTAAACGCAACGGGGCGAAAATTATCGTCTGCGATCCGCGCAAAATTGAAACTGCGCGCATCGCTGACATGCATATCGCGTTGAAAAACGGCTCGAATATCGCGCTGCTCAACGCCATGGGGCATGTCATTATTGAAGAAAACCTGTACGACAAAGCGTTTGTCGCCAGCCGTACCGAAGGTTTTGAAGAGTACAGTAAGATTGTCGAAGGCTATACGCCGGAGTCCGTCGAAGAGATCACTGGCGTGAGCGCACAGGAGATTCGTCAGGCGGCGCGGATGTATGCCAGCGCGAAAAGCGCAGCGATCTTGTGGGGTATGGGCGTCACCCAGTTCTATCAGGGTGTGGAAACCGTGCGTTCACTGACCAGCCTCGCGATGCTGACCGGCAACCTCGGCAAGCCAAGCGCGGGCGTTAACCCGGTTCGCGGCCAGAACAACGTTCAGGGCGCGTGCGATATGGGCGCGCTCCCGGATACTTATCCGGGCTACCAGTACGTTAAGTTCCCGGAAAACCGCGAGAAGTTCGCTAAAGCCTGGGGCGTAGAAAGTCTGCCTGCGCATACCGGCTATCGCATCAGCGAGCTGCCGCACCGTGCGGCGCATGGCGAAGTGCGCGCGGCGTACATTATGGGTGAAGATCCGCTGCAAACCGATGCGGAACTCTCTGCGGTACGTAAAGCGTTTGAGGATCTGGAACTGGTCATCGTGCAGGATATCTTCATGACCAAAACCGCGTCGGCGGCGGATGTGATTTTACCCTCCACCTCCTGGGGCGAGCATGAAGGCGTCTTCTCTGCGGCTGACCGTGGCTTCCAGCGCTTCTTTAAAGCCGTTGAACCGAAGTGGGACCTGAAAACCGACTGGCAGATTATCAGTGAAATCGCCACCCGGATGGGCTATCCGATGCACTACAACAATACCCAGGAAATCTGGGATGAGTTGCGTCATCTGTGCCCGGATTTCTACGGCGCCACTTACGAGAAAATGGGCGAACTGGGCTATATCCAGTGGCCATGCCGCGACACGTCGGATGCCGATCAGGGAACCTCGTACCTCTTTAAAGAGAAGTTCGATACCCCCAACGGTCTGGCGCAGTTCTTCACCTGCGACTGGGTAGCGCCTATCGATAAACTCACCGAAGAGTACCCGATGGTACTGTCGACGGTGCGCGAAGTCGGCCATTACTCCTGCCGCTCAATGACCGGTAACTGTGCGGCGCTGGCCGCGCTGGCCGATGAACCGGGCTATGCGCAAATCAATACCGCCGACGCCGCGCGTCTGGGCATTGAAGATGAAGCGCTGGTGTGGGTTCATTCGCGCAAAGGTAAAATCATCACCCGCGCGCAGGTCAGCGATCGCCCGAACAAAGGGGCGATTTACATGACCTACCAGTGGTGGATTGGCGCCTGTAACGAGCTGGTGACTGAAAACCTCAGCCCGATTACCAAAACGCCGGAGTACAAATACTGCGCCGTACGCGTTGAGCCGATCGCCGATCAGCGAGCCGCCGAGCAGTATGTGATTGATGAGTACAACAAGCTGAAAACCCGCCTGCGCGAAAGCGCAATGGGTTGATCTGCCGGATGGCGGCATCAGAATGCTTTATTCGGCCTGCGTCTACTGTAGGCCTGATAAGATGCATTAGCATCGCCATCAGGCATTTTCCCTATAACAGCCTCCGCCCGGAGGCTGTTTTTTTATCCATACGATCTCTTTATACTGTCTTTTCCGTACCCTAAATAAAATTCAAAATGAAACTACTTCTTGCATTGATGTTGTTTATGACATTCTTTGCCCATGCCGCAGATCCTGAGCCGGGTAGCCAGTATTTGCAGGCAGCAGAGGCAGGTGACAGACGCGCACAATATTTTCTGGCCGATAGTTGGTTGAGCTATGGCGATTTGAACAAAGCTGAATACTGGGCGCAAAAAGCCGCCGACAGTGGCGACGCCGACGCCTGCGCGCTACTGGCGCAAATCAAAATCACTAATCCGGTAAGCCTGGATTATCCCGACGCGAAAAAGCTGGCTGAAAAGGCGGCTAACGCGGGCAGTAAAGCGGGCGAAATTACGCTGGCGCGGATCCTGATCAACACCCAGGCCGGGCGTCCGGACTACCCAAAAGCCATCTCGCTGCTGCAAAAGGCCTCTGAAGATCTGGATAACGACTCCGCGGTGGATGCGCAAATGTTGCTTGGCCTGATTTACGCCAACGGCGTGGGCATTGCCGCCGATGATGAAAAAGCCGCCTGGTATTTCAAACGCAGTTCCGCCATTTCCCGTACCGGCTATTCAGAATACTGGGCGGGAATGATGTTTTTAAACGGAGAACCGGGCTTTATTGAAAAGAACAAGCAGAAGGCGTTGCACTGGTTGAATCTAAGCTGTCTGGAAGGGTTTGATACCGGTTGCGAAGAGTTCGAAACGCTAACAAATGGCTGATGTTTATTGCCGGATGAACGTAGTCGTTGTAGGCCTGATAAGCGTAGCGCCATCAGGCAACCCGGAGCAGGTTGTCGGATGGCAGCGTGAACGCCTTATCCGGCCTACATTCTCTTTCGCTGTAGGCCGGATAAGCAAAGCGCCATCCGGCAATCCGTTATTGGGCGGTCTTATCAAATTTGCCCAGCACGTCGCGCTCGTAGGCCAGCGCTTTTTTGCGGTCAAACTTGTGTTCCCACTTGGCGATCACCAGCACCGCCAGCGCATTCCCCACCACATTTAGCGCAGTACGCGCCATGTCGAGGATACGGTCGACACCGGCGATAAACGCCAGCCCTTCCAGCGGAATGCCCACGCTGCCCAGCGTCGCCAGTAACACCACGAAGGAAACGCCAGGCACGCCGGCAATCCCTTTCGACGTCACCATCAGCGTCAGCACCAGTACAATTTCCTGCCACAGCGACAGGTCGATACCGTATAGCTGCGCGATAAAAATGGCGGCGATGCTCTGGTATAACGTGGAGCCGTCGAGGTTAAATGAGTACCCGGTCGGCACCACGAAACTGGTGATAGAGGCTGGTGCGCCGTAAGCTTCCATCTTCTCGATAATGCGCGGCAGCACGCTCTCGGAGCTGGCGGTCGAGTACGCCAGAATCAATTCATCTTTCAGAATGCGAATCAGAATCCAGATACTTAACCCGCACAGGCGCGCCACGATACCCAGCACCACCAGCGCAAAGAAGATAATGGCAAAGTGTACCAGCAGCACCAGTTTCGCCAGCGGCCACAGCGACGCGAAACCAAAATTCGCTACCGTGACGGCGATCAGCGCAAAAACGCCCACTGGCGCATAGCGCATCACCATATGGGTGACTTTAAACATGGTTTCAGAGATGGAACGAAATACCGTCACCAGCGGTTCGCGGTGCGTTGCCGGCAGGGACGACAACCCCAGCCCAAACAGGACCGAGAAAAAGATAATTGGCAGCATATCCCCTTTGGCCATCGATGCGATGATATTGGTCGGCACCAGCGACAGTATCGTCCCCATCAGCCCATGCGCATGACTTTGTACTTCCGCCGTGGTGTTCTGGTATTTCGAAATATCGACGGTCGCCAGTTGCGACATATCAATGCCTAAGCCTGGCTGAAAGACATTCGCCAGCGTAATGCCGAGGATAATCGCCACCGTGGTGATCAGTTCAAAATAGAGAATGGTTTTGGCGCCGATACGGCCTAGCTGTTTTGCATCGCCAACGCCGGCGATGCCGACAATCAGAGTCGAGATCACGATCGGCACGACGATCATTTTAATCAGATGGATAAAGATATCGCCAGCAGGCGACAGCAGGTTGGCAATCAGCCATTCACGACTGTCACTGTGATAATGCAGATAGCTGCCCAACAGAATGCCCAGCACCATAGCCAGCAAAATTTGCCAGGCCAGGCTGACTTTCAAATTTTTCATAACAACAGACTTCCTCGATGAAGCGTTGCTCTCCGCCGAAAGCATGAGAGCAATACATACTGAAAGGGTATGATTTGTGTTGCGTTGGTTTGTAGAGTTTTTTAACGCGCATAATCAGTATCATTTGCATAGCGTCTTGCGCAACCCTTTCATAACAGGGCTTTTGGCTGTTTTTATGCATAATAACGCGAGTTTATGGCGTTAATGATGAATAACTATTTGTTATGGAAAGTTTTTTACTTCGTCAAAAACGAATAATACACTGAGGTAATTAATTTTTACTTGTGTCTCATTCGCCGTTTTTTTAAACAGCACACATGACAAAAGTCACAAAAAAGAAAAAATTATTTCTGCCGATTTTGTAACAATTTAGCCAAATTAATGGCCTCTACCAGCTGCGCGCGGTTCACTCGCGGCGAGTTGGCATCCAGTAAGGTTTGCCACAGCGACACGGCTTGCGCATAATCCGCCTGCATAAACGCATCCGCCGCCAGCAGCATCTGCGCGGTCACTTCTGTCGCATCCAGCGCTAACGCTTTATTAATCATTTCACGCGTCGCAGGCGTCATATGTTGCCCGGCCTGGTAATACAGCACCGTTGCCAGCGCGGCGAAAAGCTGCGCGTTATCGCCTCGCAGACGCAACGCCTGACGATATGCCAGCAGCGCATTGTCATACGCATTGCGATAGAGATAATACTCGCCCAGCCGCGCCCATTGCTCGCTATCCTGCGGATTGGCGCGGATTTTTTCTTGCAGCGTGGAAAGCTGCGCCTCTGGCGTTTGCGGGTTCGTAAAGTCACGTAGCGGATCGGCCAGACGCTGTTGCTCGCTACGCACAGCCTGCCATTTCGGCGTCAACAGATAGCCGCCGACACAGGCAGCCACCATCAACACCGCCGCAGCCGCCAGACGCTTTACGGGCATGGGACGTAACGGCGCAGTGGAGTGTTCAGACTGGCTCATTGTTCTCCCTCTTCTGCGTGCTGACGCTTTCTCACCCGCCAGACTACCACTCCCACCAGCAATAACAGCAGGTACGGCAGCGCCCACAACAGCAGCGTTTGCTCATTCAACGGCGGGTTGTAGCGCACGAAATCACCATAACGATCGGTCATCCAGGCGGTGATTTCCGCTTCGCTTTTACCTTCGGCCACCATGCTGTAAACCTGATGGCGCATACTGACCGCCACGGGCGCATTGGATTCCAGCAAATTCTGGTTCTGACACTGCGGACAGCGCAGTTGACTGGCAATAGACAGCGCTTTTTCCTGCTGTTGCGGATTGTCAAAGCGCCAGGTATCCACCACCTGGGCGCGGGTGGCGAAGGTGATTAAAAACAGGACGATCGTTAAGAGTAAAAACTTTCTGCCGGATGGCGCTACGCTTATCCGGCCTACGGTTTGCGCATCCTGTAGGCCGGATAAGGCGTTTACGCCGCCATCCGGCAACGCTGTGAGTAATTTACGCGTCACGCTTCCTCCCCCGCCATCCGCTCAGCAGCGCGCCAAACACCATCAACAATCCCCCTCCCCAGATCCAGCGCACGCCGGTCTGCACGTATAAGCGCATGGCGTAACGATCCGGTCCGGTTTTTTCGCCCATCACCGCGTACCAGTCATGTAGCAGGTTCCAGTGAATCCCCGGCTCCATCATCTGTTGACGACGCGCGGCATAGAAGCGCCTTTCAGGCTGCAGGCTGCCAATGCGTTTTTCATTCCGCCACAACGTGATCCGCGCTTTTTCACTGGTGTAGTTGCCTTTGGCCTCCAGATCCAGACGCTCGAAACGAAAGGTATAGCCCGCCAGTACCACCTGCTGACCGGGGCTGAGGTTAAGGCTGATTTCATGCCGACTGCCGCTGGAAACCATGATCCCGGCGGCGAAGATAAATACGCCCGTATGCGCCAGCAATGCCGGAAGCTGACGATGCACAGAGACTTTGCGGCTTCTGATTGTCGCCAGTACGATAACCACCAGCATCAGCAGGCCAAACGGCAGCGTGACGCGATTAAAATAGGGCGCGCCCACCGAAAGCCTTCCCCAGCCCATCAAACCATAAATCATGGGGTAGAGCGTCCCGATTAGTACGATCAACAAGACGGCGCTAAAGAGCAGCAGCGTCGCCAGAATGAGCGTTTCACACTTTCCGCCGCCCAAACGCGTCGCCGGATACGGCTCCCGCGCCCGCCAGCCGTACAGAGCAAGCGATGCCAGACTTAACGCGGCAAAAAGGGTAAACAGCGGCACCGCACGCACGTTATCCAGCGCAAAGGCATGTACCGAAACAAGAATGCCGGAACGCACAATCAGCGTTCCCAGCAACGAGAGGATCAGCGTCAGTATCGCCAGCAGCAACGACCAGTGGCGGAAGCCCCCGCGCTGGCGGCTGACATACAAACTGTGCAGCAACGCGCTGGCGGCAAGCCACGGCAACAATGAGGCATTTTCCACCGGGTCCCAGAACCACCAGCCGCCCCAGCCCAGTTCGCAATACGCCCACCACGATCCGAGAATGATCCCCAGCGTCAGAGCGCACCAACCGGGTAACGCCCAGCGCCAGCAAACCCAGGCGGTTGCGGCGTTAAAGCCGCCGCACAGTAGCGAAGCCAGCGCTACGCTCGCCGCGGTCATCAGGCCGCCATAACCCAGATAGAGCAGCGGCGGATGTAAGATCAGCCCCAAATGTTGCAGCATGGGATTAAGGTCGCGCCCTTCCATGGCGGGAGGGAAAATACGCAGGAACGGATCGGACCACTGCACAATAAATAGCAGCAGCGAGGCCATAATGAGGGACAAGATGCTCAGGGTCAGCGGAAAAAGCGCGTCAGATTCATGCCGGGAGCGCCAGGCGAATAGCGCCGTCCACCCCGAAAGAAGCAGCGCCCACAGCAGGAGAGAGCCTTCATGACCGCCCCATACCGCCGCCAGTTTCAGTCCCCATGACAATTGACTATGGCTATGCTGCGCAACATAAACGACCGAAAAATCGCTGGTCAGAAAACAGCTAACCAGAATCGCAAACGCCAGTAGCAGCAGCGTGAACGCCGTCCACGCGCCGCAGATCGTCAGGCGCATGACGCCACGCCAATGCTGCGCCATCCCGCACCACGTCGCCAGCGGGGTCAACACGTTGACCCCGAGACTCAACAACAGCGCCAGAAATCCGGCTTCAGGAAGGAAGATGTCCAGATTATGCAACCGTTAGCTGTCCCGCATAAAGAATGAAAAAGCGCAGCAGCAGCACGCCGGTCAAACTGGCGCCGCAAACGGCCAGCACGCCGTGAAACGTGACGCTACGATTTGCCCAGGGTTTCAGCAGCAGCGGGATAATCAATCCCAGCCCTACGACGCCAAGCCAGAACCACCAGCTCCAGAATCCGCCGCCCAGCGCCGCCGCCAGCGCGCGCATTTTGCCGTCATCGCCCAGCGCCAGACCGACGAAGAACGCCGCCAGCAGGAAGATCTCCAGCCATACCACTGGGGTTTCCATGCGATGTACAAAGCGCGCCTCGGTGCTGTGCGGGTTGCTACGATGGCGTAACGCCATAGCGATCAGCGCCACCGCCGCGCCGGAGGAAATTCCAGAGAACAGGAACAGCGCCGGCAGGATCGGGTTATTCAGGAACGGATAGGATTTCAGCGCCGACAGCAGAAAGCCGGTGTACGCTCCGAGCAGAACCGCCAGTACCAGCATTAACGTCTCCAGCGCGCGATGAAACGGCGTTATTAGCGCCAACACTTTCTGCACGATCCCTAACCGCGGCAGCCAACGCTGTTGCAGGGCAATCACCTCTTTTTCAAAGATTTTCGCCAGCCACAGCACCAGCACTACCATGTACAACTGGAACAGCATGACCCCCATCGACATCACCGAGGTAAAGCTGTAGTGGAACATCAGCTTCCAGAAGGTCCACGGGCGCGTCAAGTGGAAGACCAGAATCAGCAGACCGAAGATAATCGCCCCCGGCCCTAACACCAGCGTAGTGCGCAGCAGCGTGCTGTCCGAACCGCCCGCCTCCGGATGGAAGCGGCGCAGCAGAATCGCCAACGTAACCAGTCCGGCGGAGATGCCAATCAGAAACAGATAGATGGCGATGGGCCAGTCCCACACCAGTGATGCAAAATGAAATGCAGAAGCGGATGTCATTGGCTCACCTCCCCATAGTTAAAGGGAACGCGGTAGACCTTCGGTTTTGTGCCCAGCGCCAGCTTGTAACGATAGGTAGTTTTTTGCCGCAACAAACGGGAGATATCGCTGTTGGGATCGTCCAGATTACCAAACGTCAGCGCCTTCGTCGGGCATGACTCAACGCAGGCGGGCTGTTTGCCCGCTTTCAGGTTGGTTTTCCGGCAGAAATCGCATTTATCCGCCGTCTTACTGACCGGATGGATAAAGCGCACGCGGTAGGGACACGCGGCAATGCAGTACTGGCAGCCGACGCAAAGGTCCGGGTTCACGTCGACAATACCGCTGGCGGCATCGCGGAATGATGCGCCGGTCGGGCAGACGTCAACGCAGGGGGCATGGTCGCAATGCTGGCACGAGTGGCGGAAGAAGCGATATTTCACATCAGGAAACGTCCCCTGCGGCTCGCTGCGAATAATCGTCAGGCGCGATACGCCTTCCGGCACGTTGTTGACTTCCCGACAGGCATCCATGCAGGCCGTGCAGCCGATGCATAATGACTCATCGTGTACCATGCCATAACGCACGCCGTTAATATTCAACGTGTTCGCTACAACGCGTCCTGCCATCCCACTGACCACCGCCAGCGCGCCGACGCGGGTAATAAATTGACGTCGGGTGCAACTCATGGCTGCTCCTTAAGCAACGGAACGGACGCCGGGTTAAAGTGCGGGTTAGTACGCTGATCGCTGTGGCAATCCACGCATATTTTGATCCGCCCTTTCTCGCTTAGCGTCTGCATCGTGTCTTGCTGCGGATGCAGGGAATGGCAACTGGCGCAGGTCACTTTAGTAACATGAACATCGTGCGGCCAGAACGCTTTTTGCAGTTGTTCAGGCAAGTGGCAGGACATACAGACGCTGTTCTGCTGCTCTACCGTATACATCGGGTCGTTAAAACGCATCACATCTTTCACCCCTTCACGGTGGTGAAGCGATGGTTGACCGTGGCAGTTGGTACAGGTTATCGGCAATTTATTGTTCGGGTTGATAGCGCCCGTATGTTTACCGTGCATACCTTCGATGTCCGGCTTGTGACAGTCCAGACAGGCAGCATCCGGATTACGCTGCTGGGTGACCGTCCAGCGTTGATCCGACTCCTGCGGCGTTGGCGTGGCAGTGATTCCACTCAGGCTCCAGAACAGGCCTGACGCCAGCACCCCAGCAGTTAATAACGAACGTAATACGCTCATATTCACTCCATTACATAATGCCTGATGGCGCGCAGCTTTAAGGCCTACAAGACTTCTGTAGGCCGGATAAAGCGCTTGCGCTGTCATCCGGCAAATTTGTCACATGTGAGGTTATTGGCTTAACAGACCGTTTTTACGCGCCTGATCTTCCCACTGCGGTACGACCGTTTTCAGGAAGTCCTGCTTCTCCGCGTTGATTTGTTGCATATTCAAACCAATCGCTTTCTGCGCCTTCTCTTTCGTCGAAATATCCGGCAGCGGAATTTCATGGGTAATGCCTTTGGTCGCCAGCAGTCGCGCCAGTTTAGTTCGGGCATCCGCGGCTTTATCCATCGCACTGCCTAACATCCGTAGACCTTCTTCCGGGGCATGCATATGAATACCGTGTGACGCAATCGCCAGATCCCAACGCCACTGCGCGTGGCGAATATCGTTCAGAATCGGTTTCATTTCCGCGTCTGTCGCCCCCGCATCCCATGCGGCTTTCGCTTCGAAGTGCGCATGTACCAGCTGATCTTCAACCTTGATTTTCAGGTCATGAATCGCCTGTTTACGCTCGGCGACCACTTTTTGCAGGGACGCTTTGTCCTGGGTGTGGCAGTTGGCGCAGGTTTGCGCGAAATTGTCGAACGGGTTGCCGATTTTATGGTCGGTGTAGAGCTTGCCTTCGGCGTTCTGTACTTTCGGCATGTGGCAGTCGATACAGGTCACGTTGTTCTTACCGTGAATGCCCGCGCTCCAGGTTTCATATTCCGGGTGCTGCGCTTTGAGCATCGGGGTTTTCGACAGAGAGTTAGTCCAGTCAGAGAAGGCGATAGTGTCGTAGTATTGCTCCATATTTTCGACCTTCATGCCCTCATCCCACGGGAACTTAACGGCTTTGTTTTTACCGTCAAAGTAGTACTCCACGTGGCACTGACCGCAGACCATTGATTGCTGATCAAAGCGACCGGCTTTCTCAAACGGTTTGCCGATAGCCTCCATCGCCCGTTCGGCATAGGGGCGCGACAACGTTAACGCTGGCTTCCCCTGGGCGAAATCGTCCGACGCGGTGTTATGACAGTCGGCACAGCCCAAATCGTTGACAATTTCCGGGCCGCCGCGCGCCCATTTGCCATGGAAGTAGCCGTCTTCGCCTTCTTGTTGGATAAGGCGCGCGACATCGGGGCTTTTACAACTCCAGCAGGCCATCGGCAGCGGGCCGTCTTCCGCCGTTTTTGGCGCGCCGGTACGCAGTGTTTCGCGCACGTCAGTTACCGCATACGCGTGGCCGCGTGGTTTGTTGTAATCACGGGAGAAGGGATAGCCCGCCCACAGGATCACCAGACGAGGGTCTTCCGCCAGCGCATCTTCACGGGCAGACTGTTCTGACGTCGCTTTCCATGACTGATATTGGTCGGGGTGTTGAGGCGCGAACATTTCATTTTTCGCTTCAACAGTAACGGTTTTTGCGGATTCAGGCGTTTGCTCAGCGTAAACAGAGGTAATGAAGAAAAAAGGAAATATAAGGCTGAAGAAACGGCGTGCGCGTAGTGTTTTCCTTGCCATAGAGGTCTCATCCAGATTGCGCCATTATCTTTAATGGCGATTTTTTATCGTTTTCCATAACAGCAACCGCACAAATACTGTTATTACATTGATCTCCTCTATGTGTAACAAATAACCACACTTAAAATGTTGTCTTTAATCAATTGTAAGTGTATGTAAAATACCACTTTAGAGTTAGTAACCTGGACAAAACTCCCTCTCTTTTCTGATTTCCGGACACGGATCACTTTTTTAAAAAATTTCATATAACGTCATGTTATCCCGAAAATTTATCTAATTTTGCGGGACACAATCAAAAAATAGATTGCTGCTTATTTGCACAGTTCCCTTTTTGCGTGATCTGTCGCCCAAATACTAAACAAAACTTATTAAGACCCTACATTTAACGTTTATGCGACATATTATTAACATCCTACAAGGAGAACAACAGCATGAGCCAAACACATAAACACGCCATTCCCGCCAACATTGCGGATCGTTGCCTGATAAATCCAGAGCAGTATGAGACTAAATATAAACAGTCTATTAACGACCCCGATACGTTTTGGGGCGAACAGGGAAAAATTCTCGATTGGATCACGCCGTACCAAAAAGTGAAAAACACCTCCTTTGCGCCAGGCAATGTGTCGATTAAATGGTACGAGGACGGCACGCTGAATCTGGCGGCGAACTGTCTTGACCGCCATTTGCAGGAAAATGGCGATCGCACCGCCATTATCTGGGAAGGCGATGACGCGTCGCAGAGTAAACATATCTCTTATCGCGAACTGCATCGCGATGTCTGCCGTTTCGCGAATACACTGCTGGATCTGGGCATTAAAAAAGGCGATGTGGTAGCGATTTATATGCCGATGGTGCCGGAAGCGGCGGTGGCAATGTTGGCCTGCGCCCGCATCGGCGCGGTGCATTCGGTGATCTTCGGGGGCTTCTCGCCGGAAGCCGTCGCCGGACGCATTATCGACTCCAGCTCGCGGCTGGTGATCACCGCTGACGAAGGTGTACGTGCCGGACGCAGTATCCCGCTGAAAAAGAATGTCGATGACGCGCTGAAAAACCCGAATGTCACTAGCGTTGAGCATGTGATCGTCCTGAAGCGCACCGGCAGCGACATTGACTGGCAAGAAGGCCGCGACCTGTGGTGGCGCGATTTGATTGAAAAAGCCAGCCCTGAGCACCAGCCTGAAGCGATGAATGCCGAAGATCCGCTGTTTATCCTTTATACCTCCGGCTCCACCGGCAAGCCGAAAGGCGTGCTGCACACCACCGGCGGTTATCTGGTCTACGCCGCGACCACCTTTAAGTATGTCTTTGATTATCACCCTGGCGATATTTACTGGTGTACCGCCGATGTGGGTTGGGTGACGGGGCACAGCTATCTGTTGTATGGCCCGCTGGCCTGCGGCGCGACCACCTTAATGTTTGAAGGCGTGCCGAATTGGCCAACGCCCGCTCGCATGTGCCAGGTGGTCGACAAACACCAGGTCAACATTCTCTATACCGCCCCGACGGCCATCCGCGCGCTGATGGCGGAAGGCGATAAAGCCATTGAAGGCACCGACCGTTCTTCACTACGCATTCTGGGTTCCGTCGGCGAGCCGATCAATCCCGAAGCGTGGGAATGGTACTGGAAGAAGATCGGCAAGGAAAAATGTCCGGTCGTCGACACCTGGTGGCAGACTGAAACAGGCGGTTTTATGATCACTCCGCTACCGGGCGCTATCGAACTGAAAGCCGGTTCCGCCACCCGTCCTTTCTTTGGCGTACAGCCTGCGCTGGTGGATAACGAAGGCCATCCGCAAGAAGGCGCGACGGAAGGCAATCTGGTCATCACCGATTCCTGGCCGGGCCAGGCGCGTACTCTGTTCGGCGATCATGAACGTTTTGAGCAGACCTATTTCTCTACCTTTAAGAATATGTATTTCAGCGGCGACGGCGCGCGTCGCGATGAAGACGGCTATTACTGGATCACCGGTCGCGTGGATGACGTGTTAAACGTCTCCGGCCACCGTCTGGGTACGGCGGAAATCGAGTCAGCGCTGGTGGCGCATCCGAAGATCGCCGAAGCGGCGGTGGTGGGTATTCCGCACGCTATCAAAGGCCAGGCGATTTACGCTTATGTGACGCTCAACCACGGCGAGGAGCCGTCGCCAGAACTGTACGCGGAGGTGCGCAACTGGGTACGTAAAGAGATTGGCCCACTGGCGACGCCGGACGTGCTGCACTGGACCGACTCACTGCCAAAAACCCGTTCCGGCAAAATTATGCGCCGCATTTTGCGCAAAATCGCGGCGGGCGATACCAGCAATCTGGGCGATACCTCGACTCTCGCCGATCCTGGCGTGGTGGAGAAACTGCTCGAAGAGAAGCAGGCCATCGCGATGCCGTCATAACCATAAATGCCGGATGGCAACGCGAACGCGTTTTATCCGGCCTACGACCCTACCCCTGCCCTCTCTCAAACCGGGAGAGGGAAATATAAAAAACCCTCCCCCAAAGGATTTCGTGTTACAGGAAGGCGGCAAGCGAGCACACCCTCAGCAGCATAGTTCAAGTTCACTATGTGGCTGGGGCGCGCGAGTGCGGCCAACGCGCCTGTAGCGCGAAAGACGCAGGGGGACCTCTGGAGAGCTCTGTGATGAATGACCAAATTTATCAGCGGATAGAAGACAGTGCGCGTTTCAGGGAATTAGTTGAAAAACGGCAACGGTTTGCCACGATTCTGTCGGTTATCATGCTGGCGGTTTATATCAGCTTTATTTTACTGATCGCCTTCGCGCCTGGCTGGCTGGGCACGCCTCTACATGCGGGAACCAGCGTCACCCGAGGAATTCCCATTGGCGTCGGGGTGATTGTGATTTCTTTTGTGTTAACCGGAATTTATATCTGGCGGGCGAACGGCGAATTCGATCGTCTTAATAACGCCGTACTGCATGAGGTGAAAGCATTATGAAGAGAGTTCTGACGGCGCTCGCCGCCGCACTCCCCTTCGCCGCTCATGCGGCGGATGCCATTAGCGGCGCGGTTGAACGCCAGCCCACCAACTGGCAGGCGATTATCATGTTTTTGATTTTCGTCGTGTTTACGCTCGGTATTACCTACTGGGCCTCTAAACGCGTACGTTCCCGTAGCGACTACTACACCGCAGGCGGCAATATCACCGGGTTCCAGAACGGCCTGGCGATTGCCGGCGACTATATGTCCGCCGCGTCATTTCTCGGCATTTCCGCGCTGGTGTTTACCTCCGGTTATGACGGGCTGATCTATTCGCTGGGCTTCCTTGTCGGCTGGCCAATCATCCTGTTTTTGATTGCCGAGCGCCTGCGTAATCTGGGACGTTATACTTTTGCTGACGTTGCCTCTTATCGCCTGAAACAGGGGCCAATCCGTATTCTTTCGGCCTGTGGCTCCCTGGTAGTGGTGGCGCTTTATCTCATCGCCCAAATGGTCGGCGCCGGTAAACTGATTGAACTGCTGTTCGGCCTCAACTATCACATCGCCGTAGTGCTGGTCGGCGTGCTGATGATGATGTACGTGCTGTTCGGCGGGATGCTGGCGACAACGTGGGTGCAAATTATCAAAGCCGTCCTGTTGCTGTTTGGCGCCAGTTTTATGGCCTTTATGGTGATGAAACACGTCGGCTTTAGCTTCAATAATCTGTTTACCGAAGCGATGGCGGTACACCCGAAAGGCACAGCGATTATGAGCCCAGGAGGGTTGGTGCAAGATCCGATTTCGGCGTTGTCGTTGGGTCTGGGACTGATGTTCGGCACCGCCGGCTTGCCGCATATTCTGATGCGTTTCTTTACGGTCAGCGATGCCCGCGAAGCGCGCAAGAGCGTGTTCTACGCCACCGGTTTTATGGGCTATTTCTACATTCTGACCTTTATTATCGGCTTCGGCGCTATCATGCTGGTGGGGGCGAATCCCGCCTATAAAGATGCGGCGGGCGCGCTGATTGGCGGCAATAACATGGCGGCGGTGCATCTGGCCAACGCGGTAGGCGGTAACCTGTTCCTCGGCTTTATTTCGGCAGTGGCGTTTGCCACCATTCTGGCGGTGGTCGCCGGTCTGACGCTGGCGGGCGCATCGGCGGTGTCGCATGATTTGTACGCTAACGTGTTCCGCAAAGGCGCAACCGAACGTGAAGAGCTGAAGGTGTCGAAAATCACCGTCCTGGTGCTGGGCGTGATCGCCATTATCCTCGGCGTCCTGTTTGAAAATCAGAACATCGCCTTTATGGTGGGCCTGGCGTTTGCTATCGCCGCGAGCTGCAACTTCCCCATCATTCTGCTTTCCATGTACTGGTCAAAACTGACCACGCGCGGCGCTATGCTGGGCGGCTGGTTAGGTTTACTGACAGCGGTGGTGCTGATGATTCTTGGCCCTACCATTTGGGTGCAGATCCTCGGTCACGAAAAAGCGATCTTCCCGTATGAGTATCCGGCGCTGTTCTCTATCAGCGTGGCGTTCCTGGGGATCTGGTTTTTCTCGGCCACCGATAACTCGGCAGAAGGCAACCGTGAACGTGAGCAGTTCCGCGCTCAGTTTATCCGCTCCCAAACGGGATTCGGCGTACAACAAGGGCGTGCGCATTAATCTTACCGTTTCCTCCGGCCCCGTGGGTCGGAGGAAAATCAGAACATCACCCTCGCCACCAGCGGGGCAGCCAGTACCATCACCACGCCGGACAGCATCATTACCAGACTGGCGACGACGCCCTCCTGCTGACCAAGTTCATAGGAACGCGCCGTGCCCGCCCCATGTGACGCCGCGCCGAATCCTGCCCCTTTTGCCATGCCTTCCCGGATAGAGAGACGCAAAAATAGCGCGTCGCCGACCGCCATGCCAAACACGCCAGTGACGACCACGAACAGCGCCACCAGATCCGGCTGCCCGCCCAGGGGTTCTGCCGCCGCCAGCGCAAACGGCGTAGTAACGGAACGTACCGCCAGACTACGCTGAATCTCATCCGATAACGTGAACAAACGCGCCAGCCAAACGGAACTGGTGACCGCCACCACCGTCGCCGTCACTACGCCCGCGGTGAGCGACATCCAGTGACGTTTGATAATCGCGAGGTTATCGTACACCGGCACCGCAAAGGCAATGGTCGCCGGGCCGAGCAGCCACAATAGCCAGTGCGATTCACCAATGTAGTTTTGCCAGGAGATATGACCGAACACCAGCATTAACACCAGCAGTGCCGGCGTCAGCACTAATGGCATCAACGGCAATTTGCGAAAACGGCGATACAGGCGCTTATTGGCGAAATAAATTCCCAGCGTAATCACCAGGCACAGTACGCTTAACTGAACGTTATTCACGGTTTAGCCTACTCATCTCATAGCGATACACTTTATCCACCACCCACGCCGTCGCGCCGAGTACCATTAAGGTACTGATCGCTATCACCGAGAAAATGCGCCAGCCGTCCACCAGTAACAGATGGGCATAGTTCACTACCGCCACGACGGCGGGAACAAAGAATAACAGCATCTCCGCCAGCAGCCAGCGTGCGCCTGCGCGTACCCAGCTAAGCGGAATAATCCGGCAAACGATCAGCGCCAACATAAGCACCATGCCGACCAGATTCGCGGGCAACGGCAGGTGCAGCCAGGAGACAAGATATTGGGAAAAAATGAATAAACCTGCATAGAGCAGTACCTGAACCGGTACCTGGAGTCGTTGCACAACGGCAGGCGTAACGCGGCTTATCGCCACAGCCATGAGGGAATGTCCTGAAAAATAATACGGAGCGCCAGTATAGAGAACCTCCGTCACGGGCAGAAATGAATTAAAATCATTGCAGGCATAGTCGGAAGGAATAATCATGGATATCAGAACGCTGCGTTATTTTGTCGAGGTGGTGCGCCAGCAAAGTTTCACCCGCGCAGCGGAGAAGTTATTTGTCACCCAGCCCACCATTAGCAAGATGCTGAAAAATCTTGAAGATGAGCTTAACTGTACGCTACTGATCCGCGACGGACGTAAGTTATTGCTGACCGATACCGGACGCGTGGTGTTTGAACGCGGTCTGGCGATCCTCGCTGAGTTTCGCCAGTTAGAGGCTGAGTTGAGCGATATTAACCATCTCAATAAGGGCGTGCTGCGGCTGGGTATTCCCCCGATGGTCGGCATGTTGATGGCCGGGCCAATCAGTTTGTTTCGACAACGCTACCCTGGCGTTGAACTCAAAATTTCGGAGTTTGGCGGCCTGACGGTACAGCAGGCGGTAATGAATGGTGAGCTGGATGTTGCGATGACCGCGCTCCCGGTGGAAGAAGCGAGCGGGCTGACGACGTTATCGCTGTTCAGTCATCCGCTGTGCGTGCTGGTTCCCCGTTCCGGTCAGTGGACAACCTGCGACTCCATCGCGCCTGAAGCTCTGGCGGAGCATCCTCTTCTTATCTATAACGAAGACTTTGCCCTGAGCCGCCAGTTGATGACCTTATTTAGCCAGCATGACGTAAAACCACGGATTGCCGTGCGCAGCGGGCAATGGGATTTTCTCGCCGCCATGGTGCAAGCGGGCGTCGGTATCGCCATTTTGCCGGAGCCAATTTGTCAGCGTCTGGATAAGGCCACGCTGCGCTGGCTACCGCTGGAAAGCGATCTCCGCTGGCAGTTAGGCATGATTTGGCGAGAGGGCGTGTATCTGTCGCACAGCGCCCGGGCATGGTTAACCTGTTGCGAAGGGTTTTGGCTGAAACAACCGTAAACCATGGGTTAAAACCCTTGCCGGATGGCGGCGCAAGCACCTTATCCGGCCTACTTGTAGGCCCGGTAAGCATGGCGCCACCGGGCCACAAGGACTACTGATTTTCTATCAGTAGCGCTTCCATCAAATCCAGGTCGTGCAGCAGCTTTTGCAATGTTTCATTGCTGATTTCTCGTGTGGCGCGCAGATGATACAACTCGGCGCGTTCGGAACGCAGCGCCGCCAGACGGAAACGTCGCTCCAGGTTTTCTTCCTGTATGGAGCTTTCGACATCGTTTCGCCCATCGGCACGGCGACGCAAGTTACCAATGACACGTGAGCTTACTTCAGTAAGCAACTGATTATCGATGTTTTCTTCGGTATCCGCCGCCAGACGCTCTTCCATTTTCTGAATGGCGACAATCGCCACTTCCGCCGTCGCCGCGCGGGCGATACGCTCCTCTTTCAACTGTTGCGCATGATCGGCGACTTCCAGATGTTGCAACAGCAGCGGCAGCATGATCACGCCGACAAATAACGAGAACAGAATGACGCCAGCCGCCAGGAATACCAGTTCATAACGCGCCGGAAATCCGCTGCCATCCGGCAAAAGTAACGGTATAGAGAGCACACCAGCCAGGGTGATCGCCCCACGAACGCCAGCGAAGGAAGCAATCAGAATTTCACGCGACGTCCAGCTGGCGAACTCCATCGGTTTCTTCTTCAAAAAGCGCAGGCTGAACTTTTTCATGGTCCACAGCCAGCCGAAGCGAACCAGCATCAATGCTGCATAAATCAGCACGATATCGGTAAAGAGCATCCAGGTTTCGACATTCGGGTCAGCTTCCGCCGCCGCCAGCGAAGATTCCAGAATACCCGGCAATTGCAGTCCCAACAGCAGAAAGACCATACCGTTAAAGACAAATTCCAGCATCGCCCAGGTACTGTTCGCGCGCAAACGCATTGCCAGCGGCGCGCGGCGCATTACGCCAGAACGGGTGATGGTCATCCCGGCGGCAACCGCGGCCAGGATGCCTGAGACGCCAATATGTTCGGCAATCAGGTAAGACGCGAAGGGCAGCAGAAACAACAGGACGATCTGCGTCGCGGGTTCATCGCCGCCCCAGCGGCTCAAAAAACGCAGCGAGCGGCCATACAGCCAACTGACCACAAAACCCGCCAGAATACCGCCTATAGCGACCTTAAAAAATTCCAGCGTCGCGCCGCCGACGGTAAAGACCATCGTCCCCATCGCCACCGCGACGGCGAATTTCAGCGATACCAGACCGGAGGCGTCGTTCATTAACGCCTCTCCCTGCAGAATGCCCATGATTTTTTTCGGGATACGCCCCTCGCCCACAATTCCGGAGAGCGCTACCGCATCGGTCGGCGACAGCACGGCGGCCAGCGCAAAGGCGGGGATCAGCGGAATGCCGGGCACCAGCCAATAAATCAGGAAGCCGATTCCCACGACCGTTACCAGGACCAGCGCCAGCGCCAGCCCGAAAATCTCTCGTCCATGCTCAAGAAATTCACGGGTCGGCGTTTTCCAGCCATCCGCAAACAGCAGCGGCGGAATAAACAGCACCAGGAAGAGTTCCGGGTCGAATTCCACATGCAAACCAAACGTCGGCCACGCCAACAGCGCGCCAATGGCGATCTGCATAAGGGGTAAAGGAAGCTGGAAGGGTAATACACGCGTAAATACCCCCGACAGCGAGACCACAAGGGTCATGATGAGTATTGTGAAGAAAATTTCCATGCGTTCCCTGTTTGCGATGTTTTTTATGATGGAGAAAGGCATCATGCCTCGGTTTCACCTTCTTCAGATTAACGCAAAAGGTAACGTGATGTGTCCTGAAAATGAAAACGGGCGACCAACGCCGCCCGTTTTTCAGAATGAAGGCAGAACTAGATAGCCCAACCGCCGGCATAAAAAGCGACCAGCGCGACCGCAATGACGACAGTTCCGATATTCAGCTTACGCCATTCGCCGGAAACCAGACGCCCGACGACCAGCGTGGCAAAGCCGATCATAATCCCGGTGACAATGTTACAGGTCAGTACAATAAATACAGCCGTTACCAGCCCCGCCATCGCATCGACGAAATCAGCAAAATCGATTTTCGCCACGTTACTCAGCATCAGCAGACCGACATACATGAGCGCCGGGGCGGTTGCGTAGACGGGAACGAGATAAGAGAGCGGCGAAAGAAACAGGATCAGCAAAAACAGCACGCCCACGGTAATCGCCGTCAGGCCCGTTTTACCACCCGCCGCCGTACCGGCCGCAGACTCGATATACACCGCGGCTGGCGCCGCCCCGACCAGGCCGGAGAAAACGCTACTCAAGGAGTCGGTGGTTAGCGCTTTACCGCCATCGATAATTTGTCCATCTTTGTCCAGCAGATTAGCCTGCCCTGCGACCGCACGGATCGTTCCGGTCGCATCAAACACCGCCGTCATCACCAGCGCCAGTACGCTTGGCAGAACGACAGGGTTTAACGCGCCCATAATATCCAGGCTGCCGATCAGTGAGTTGCCGTTTTCATCGCTCAACGAAGGCATGGCGAAAATGCCGGAAAAATGGACGTTAGGATCGAAGAGCAAACCCACAATAGAAATGCCAATAATGGTCAACAGAATGCCGCCGGGGACTTTCAGCTTTTCCAGACCGAGAATAACAGCCAGCCCTACAAGCGACATAATCACCGGGAAGGTGTCGAAATCGCCCAGCGCGACCGGCAGGCCATCCAACGGGTTTTTAATGACCAGGCCGACGCCGTTGGCGGCAATCAGCAACAAAAACAGGCCAATACCGATACCGGTTCCGTGGGCCACGCCCTGTGGCAAGTTACGCAAAATCCAGCTACGAATGCCGGTGGCGGAGATAACGGTAAACAGTACGCCCATCAGGAATACGGCGCCAAGCGCGACCGGGACGCTAATATGCTGCCCCAGGACCAGGCTAAACGCGGTAAACGCCGTCAACGAGATAGCGCAACCGATAGCCAGCGGCAGATTCGCCCAAAGCCCCATAACGATAGAGCCGACGCCTGCGACCAGGCAGGTCGCTACAAAGACGGCAGCAGGCGGGAACCCGGCTTTACCCAGCATCCCTGGCACCACGATGACGGAGTAAACCATCGCAAGAAACGTGGTTAAGCCAGCAACGACTTCCTGGCGAACGGTGCTCCCGCGTTGTGAAATTTTAAACCAGGCGTCGAGTGAACCGCCGGTACGCGCTGAAGGCGTAGACATAGAAAACATCCCCTGAGAATTTATTATTCGTCGGTATACGTGGGAGGTAATCCACTAACAGCGCAACGTTATCTCCTTGTGCTACATTTACGACAACCGGGGCGCCGCAAAAAAGCAAACGTTTAGCTCCACGTATACAAAACGGGTGGCAAAAAAAAGCAAACGATTATCCAGCGATCATAAACGCTTTTTCAACTGAACTTTGCCGCTTTTTATGCTTTTCTGCTTAGTATGCTCAATAAATCGCCAGACGATGCGCAAACGTTATCGTCCCTGCGCAATCCAGCAACAATTTTTCGCATCGCTGTTAGCAAATACGTTGCGCAATCTGCTCACAAAAACACCGTTATCCGCCGGGAATGGTAAACGGACCGCCCTGCTGAATCGCTCGCTGCCAGGCTGGACGCATTTCTACCCGCGCTTTCCATGCGTTGATATGGTCGAGATGAGCGATCCCGCCTCGGGCAAGCAGCGCAAATAGCGGGAAGCTCATCTGGATATCCGCCATACTTAACTGCTCTCCGGCAAACCAGGGGTGATTTGCCAGATGCCCGTCAATAAAGCGCGCATGGGTTTCCAGTTGCGGATTAAGGTACGCTTTTTGCGCGCCCTTACCGATAACGCCGCCCAACGTTCGCAGGCCCAATGGTACCGGCGGTTTACCCAGAGAGGTAAAGAGCAATCTCATCAATAGCAAGGGCATGAGCGAACCTTCAGCGTAATGTAGCCAGAATCGATAGTGTTGTTTCCCCTGCGCATCCGCAGGTTTAAAGCGTCCGATACTGTCGTAAGTGTCCTGCAAATATTCCAGGATGGCGCCCGATTCCGCAATAACCATACCGTGATCTTCGATAACCGGAGACTTGCCCAGCGGATGCACTTTTTTCAATGCCGGCGGCGCCAGCATGGTCTTTTCACGCTGGTAACGCACAATCTGGTAAGGCAACGCCAGCTCTTCCAGCGCCCAGAGGATGCGCTGCGAACGAGACTGATTTAAATGGTGCACCGTCAGCATGGCTGTCTCCTGTAAGGTATGCCAACTAACTATAGAAAATTATGGCAGTTGCCGTAAAAATTTCGGCTAAAAAATCAGCATTTCGCTGGCGAACAGGGCGTCGTCGCTTACACTTACAGTATCAACACAAACCGGAACCTCCACCACGTGCTCGATATGAGGGGTGTTGACGTCGGGGGAAACCCTCCTGTAATCAGCGGGATAGAGCGAAAGACAAAGACCGGAAACAAACTAAAGCGCCCTTAGCGGCGCTTTAGTTTTAGGTGAACTCAGCCCGATGGCCGAGTGCATGTTAATCATCTTCAAGCAGCCGGGCGCCCGTCCCGTGTTCGCCAAGCCTGTCGCCTGGATTTCGCAGCGGACAGTCGCTACGCGATAAACAGCCGCAGCCGATACAACCGTCCAGCTCATCGCGCAACGCCACCAGCGTATGAATACGTCGGTCTAACTCTTCGCGCCACTGCGAGGAGAGCTGCTTCCACTCTTTCGCGCTTAACGTATGTCCTTCCGGCAAGATACCAAACGCGTCGCCGATAGTTGCCAGCGGGATGCCGATACGCTGGGCGATCTTGATAATCGCGACATAACGCAACACGTCACGCTTGTATCGCCGTTGGTTACCGCTATTACGGATACTGGTAATTAGCCCTTTGCTTTCATAGAAGTGCAGGGCGGACACAGCAACACCGCTACGTTTCGCAACTTCCCCCGGCGTCAGTAAGGCTTTTAAACGGGGAGATTTTTTTTCCATAAATCGCTTTACCTCAAGTTAACTTGAGGAATTATACTCGCCCGCAGACAAAACGACGAATCGAATACTGTTTAAGAGGCAACAATATGTCGCATCAGCAGATAATTCAGACCCTTATCGAATGGATTGATGAACATATCGACCAACCGCTAAACATTGATGTGGTGGCAAAAAAATCGGGCTACTCCAAGTGGTATTTGCAGCGGATGTTTCGTACGGTAACGCATCAAACATTAGGCGAGTATATTCGCCAGCGCCGTCTCCTGTTGGCGGCCGTTGAGCTACGAACGACCGAGCGCCCGATTTTTGATATCGCGATGGACCTGGGCTATGTATCGCAGCAAACCTTCTCGCGTGTATTTCGCCGCGAGTTCGATCGCACTCCCAGCGATTACCGTCACCGCCTGTAGGGCGTCTGCCCGCGTATCGTCAGAGGCGCGGGCGTTTGTTGTAACCAGGCGATGAATTCCTGCGGTGGCAACGCCTTCGCAAAGTGCCATCCCTGACAATACTGCACGCCGCGTTTTAGCAACCAGCTAACCTGTTCAGCCGTTTCAACCCCCTCAGCAATGATTTTTAGCCGCAAACTTTGCGCCATTTCAATAATATGTTCCACAATCAAATGGCTGGCGCTATTAGTGGTTAGCGTGTCGACAAAAGATTTATCAATTTTTAAAAGGTCGACATTTAATGAGTACAGGTTATGCAAGTTCGAATAGCCGGTACCAAAGTCATCAATTGCCACCTCGTATCCCGCCTGGCGAAACGCCTGAATAATCGGCGTCATTTTAGGCACATCAATAAATCCGCGCTCAGTCACTTCAACCTTTATCTGTTGCGCAAGCACTGAATGCTGACGCGTTTTTTCATGAATCATCACAATTAGTCGGGAAGAGAGAAAATCGGCGGCAGAGAGATTGATAGAGACATAAAGATGCGGGTGCGCGGCCAGAAAACCACCTAAATCATTAAATACCTCTTCGACGACATAATCGGTGATCTGCTCAATCATCCCCTCTTTTTCCGCCAGCGGAATAAATTCGCACGGGCTCATCACCGGACCGTGATAGCCCGGCCAACGCAATAGCGCTTCGGCACCTACACATGTCCCATTTCGGATATCAATGATCGGCTGATAATGAAGGCAAAGCTGGTGCCTGGTAATGGCCCGTTGCAGCAATCGACGCGGTGAGTAATATGCCTGCCGGGATCGTGACCACATAAATAAGACGATAATGCTACAGATGATCCCTAACGGTAGCGTTAACGTAAGCTGATGAAAGAGGTTCTGGTAAAAGCGTTGCTTTGAGGTTGACACAATCGCGGCAACCGGTCGTTTTGCTGATTTAACCAGAGTATAAAAACGCTCACCCTGTTGGAACACAGGTTCACTCCGTCGTACCAAAGGTAATAGCTGATCAGCCTGCGCCTGTTCACTCAGGGAGAAAAAGGTGTTGGTCACCGTATCATACATTCCCCAGGCCAACGCCGGATCGTCTGACATCACCTCGCTATAAGATAAGGGATTGATAACCGCGACATAGTTTCCCCGCTGCATATATGTCATTTTATAACCGTTGAAAAAAGGCGTATCACGATAGTAATAAATAGCGATGTCAGGCTTTCGTTTATAGTCAGCGCGGGGAATAAAATAAGGACTTGTTGGCGTCATAACCGTAGAGCATAGAAAACGCTGGCCCTTAGCATAAATCAACTCATTAATGTACAAACGACCGCGGATAATATTCAGCATTCGCTGTTGATGGGCTGGCGTACAGGCTTGCCCCTGATATTGTTCAGCGGCATCGCGGGCTAAATCCGCTTGCAGGATAACCCGCTCCGTTTTATCTAATACCAACTGCGCAAATGAATGTAACTGATTTCTGGTTTCAGAGACTGCCCGGATATGAGCAAACCAGATCGCCAGCAATACAGGAAGTAACACCACAATGATCGTTCCGAGAAATCTCAACACCTTGCGTCGTGTGCTTTGACTCATTTTCAGCCTATTTCCCTGCATTATTTGTGACTATTGTTGGCAAAATAAGACGTGAACCAAACGGAGGTTTACGGTGCATGAATTTATCAATATTAGCAACAGACTTTTACCGATCAACATTTATCATTAATAACTACGCGCAATCTCTTTCGCATACCAGGCAGGACGCTAAATATTTTTGATAATATCAGATTTATACCTAAGTAAACGATGGGGTATACATCTTTACTCCTTTCTTTTGATAAATAACTTGATATTTTTATCAGGTCTGAATTTCACGAAAAAAATAAAAGAGTAGTAATAATACATCTTTGCTTTCCGGCAGTTTCTCTACGGACGCGTAGAAGTCACACAAAAAATACGGTTATAAAACGCACAAAAAATACATTGCCGATCTGGCGAACAAGCTGGCTTTTGTGATACAGTTCACAAAAACAATGAAATAGAAACAATGTTTCATTCGATGTTGATGTGACGTCCGTTGATAGCCAGAATGTCCCACGTTTCCCGGGAACAACGCCGTGCTGTCCTGGACAAAGGTCTATTCAGAGGAAATGTTTCATGGCTGCCATAACCACTGGTGTCGTTCTTCTCCGCTGGCAACTGCTGAGCGCCGTGCTCATGTTTTTAGCCAGCACGCTCAATATCCGTTTCCGTAAATCAGATTATATTGGTCTGGCGGTGATCAGTAGCGGTCTGGGCGTGGTATCCGCCTGCTGGTTTGCCACCGGCTTACTCGGTATTACCATGATGGATCTCGCTGCGATCTGGCATAACATTGAAGCCGTGATGGTCGAAACGATGAGCCAGACCCCGCCAGAATGGCCGATGGTGCTGACCTGATAGGCTATCGCTGCCGCTGAAGCCGCCCACCGGTTATCTCAACGCGGAATCGCGCGCCAAGGGTAGCCTTGCGAACCATCACGTCCCTCGCATTGCCGTTGATGAGGGCCGCCAGGTGTGGTTATCCCAAAATGGCAAGTGGAATAGCCCTAACAGAATCGAGCTAAACTTATTGAAGACGTTGCCGACTCGTTAAATGACAAAAAAAGACCCGTTTGTGCAACGGGTCTTTTTTATTAAGCAGTACCGCCTGATAACAGCGACAAGCGCTGCTTATTTTACATTAATAATTTATCCGGAGAACAATCACGGATTATTTTTCCACCTTTCATTACCAGGACCCGGTCAAAATACTTTATCAGGTATCGACGATGCGTCACCATGATCAACGTTTTCCCATGAATAAACTCATCTAAGTTATCAAAAATTTGCTTCTCGGTATTCTCATCCAGATTTGATGTTGGTTCATCCCATAAAAAGACGCTGGCGTTACTGCTCAGACTACGTGCTAATAATAACTGCTGCTGCTGTCCGGATGACAGGTTTTTAGCCATAAAATTCACCGGAAACTTCAGCCCCATAGGATGTTGCAAGATAAAACCACAGTTCGCCAGATGAAGCGCCTTGAGTACCCGGCCCCTGTCGTTTTGCGGTTTTAACGCGAAATTACTTTCAATGGTTCCGGTGAATAAAACATCATGTGTCGTCACCACGCTTAAATGCTGAGAAAAAAAGTTCTGCGATAAATGTCCTAAGTTATATCCATCATATAAGATGGCACCGTCTGTTGGCGAAAGGTAGCCAGATAGCATTCCCAGTAATGAGCTTTTTCCTGCTCCGCATTCGCCTACCACCGCGACACGTTGCCCCGCAGGTATGTCTATAGACAGTCGGTTAATAATCATCGGAGATTGAGCATCATACTGATAACTCACGCCCCGGATAGAGATATCGCCATTGCACTTTGATATTGACTGTAATGCCGGTGTTTTTTCTGCCTGATCTTCATCAAAAAAAGAAAGCAGATCCTTACCGGTTTTTTCTGCTGATAAAATAGAGATTAATGTAGAAGAAAAATTCGAAATGATCCCGGAAATACGACCAGAGACAATGACAGATGAAACAATTGCGCCAGTAGTAACATCACCCTTGATTACCATAAAAAAGGCTATTACCATAATAGTTATTTGGGTAATAGATGACATACTCCCCAATATAGATTGATAGATAAGATTTAATTTCCTTATCTTCAGGTTAAGATACGACTGTTCATTTGATGTATTAACCCAATCAAAAAGTAAACCTTGATTATTTAAGGTATGGATCATTTTAATAGATAAGAAAACTTCTGAGATAAAAATATTCCTGTTCTTCTGTCCTTCTTTTTGTTTGTTCATTAACTCATTAGTATAATGGTGGTTAACGAGGGAAATAATAATAGAGACGATAAACATGGTAACAGGTACAATAACGACCAGACCTAAATTTACATATATAACAATGAGAAATATAATAAATATTGGAATATCGGCTATACGTTGAAAGATCGAGTTTAATAAAACGGGTTTAATTTTCTGAAACTCATTCCATAGCACAAATGCTGATGACATGGATCTGCCATTTTTCTTTTTACTATACAGGACCGCTTCAAGAAATGCGATATCAATATCGACGTCATCCTGCCTTGCTGTGATAGACTGATAAATATCTTTCGAAGTACGAAGGATAAACTCAAAAACAATAAATACAGCAACAATTATAGCCACGCCAAATAAAGATGAAACCGAAGCACTTGGAACAAGCTTATCATAGAACAGATTACTAAATACTGGGATAGTTAACGCAAAAATTGCCATAAAAAGAGATGAAAAGAAGTATTTAGTATAAAAAATCTTGTTCATCGATAAAGAGTTTTTTATGATATTTTTTACTCTTATACTATCAACAACTTTATTTAAAGGTAGTATACTAAATGCAGATAACTCTTTTAAATATTCTTCTTCAATTTCAACATAACAGAGTTCACCACGCGCGTTTACCAACTTTATTTTTTGCCCGCCACTCACACACACCATCCACTTCATTTCTGGTGTTAATAGTAAAATCGGCATAGGCTCATTTAGTAAATCCTCACCATTATTAAATAATATATCCTGTAGAGAAAGCCCTAACGACAAAAAGAAATTCTTCATTTGTATAGAGTCGTCAGTGTTATTTCTGTCGTACTTTTTAAATCTTAAATTTATATCATCCTCTTTGATGTCAATTTTTATGTTGAATTTTTTAGACACTATAGATAATGCCGTTTCCGCACTTAAATAATAAGGTTCTAGTTTTTTATCCATAAGTAAACCCCCTCACCCAAAGGTGAGGGGCCTCCGTTATTATGCGTGTTCTTCTTGATTATCTACAGGTAGCGTAACTTCATTAACGGCGAAAACATCAATAGCGCCGTTATTGTTGTGCCCTACAGAACTCGTGGAAGGGGAATCATTAATATCATCCTCGGTCTTTCCTCTTGCATTCATTGCGTTCACAATATCCGCCGAGGAGTGATCGACTGAGAATGTTTTCTCCTTAATCAGGAAATCATCGTCCTTATCAATGAATTTCACGTCCATAGTATATTCACCATCTTCCAAAGATAGCGGAACTTCGAATATTGCTTTCTGGTTAGTTATCGGCAGAGTAAACTCTTCTCCTTCAAACATAACACTGACATTAACAATATTCTCAGGTACTGATATTTCAAAAGAAGGTGTCTGACTAATTGAACGATCTATTTCATCCCCAGAGTCAGCGTTTAACAATGTAATACTATAGGCTGTCTCCTTCACCACGCTTTCTTCCGCCGCCGACGGCACAGTTCGAAGATGCGTAGCGCTTTCGGCATTCACTGTTTCAGACTCCGGTGGAGTAACCGCTGTTGCCGTGGCATCATCGATCTCATCGTCATGCTGGCTATCTGCTGTTACCGTCACCGTTGAGTCAACCGTCACCTCCAGCGAAGCAGATTGCAGTGAGTTCCCCGCGCGATCCACCACCGTCACGCTCAGCGTGTAGGTACCATCATTCCAGGCGGCTGGCGGCGTGAATGTCCAGCCATCCGCGTCTTGCGTCGCCTGATAGATGTCTGTCACGCCATTATGCGTCACGTTTACGGTCACCCCGGTCACATCAGCATCAATATGCTGCAGCGTGAACTTAGGCTGGGTGTGATTGTGATTCGTCACGTTATCGCTGTCTGAAGCGCCATTGTCTTCACCTGCTGCCAGCGCAATCTCCGGCACGGTCAGCGTACTGTCGATCGTAACGGTAATGGGTAACGAGTTTTTCTGATTACCCGCGGCATCGCTTGCGATTACCGATATCGTATAGGAACCATCAGCTAACGGTGTACCTGGCGTAAAGAACCAAACGCCATCGGCATTTTTTTCAGCATTATATACGGTCCCATTGATATCGACCTGAACGACCACAACATCGCTTTCCAGATTCCCGATAATAAAGGTAGGTTGCTTATCTCGCGTAATATTATCGCCCACCGTACCACTGTCTGAGTCTGGAGATAATGAAATAACAGGAGTCTCTTTCATGATATCGAGAGGGACATCATCACTCCGGTTACCAATCGCATCCACACTCGTAATGGTAAACTTCCCTTCCGATGGATACGGGATCGCCATACTCCATTTACCATTATCAGGAACGGTTAGCGTATAAGTATTCCCATTACTATCGGTTATTATTAGCTGAGATTTGGCTTCCGCCGTTCCCTGCATAATAATTAGATCGTTGACAATATCTGAATAAGTTACGACCGGAGCGTTTGGCGGCGTTCGATCAATAAATATTTCATGTACCTCTTCCTTACGGTTGCCTGCGTTATCCTCAATACTCAACGTGATATCGTATTTCCCTTCCGGAAGCCGATCGGTCGATAACTCCCACTGCCCATTAGCCGCAACGACAGCGGTTGCCAGCGTGACCCCTGCCACGATTAATGATACCGTAGCGCCAATTTCCCCCATACCTCTCATGGTAATAGTGGAGCTATTACTCCACCAGTCCGTTTTCGATGATGATTTATTGTCATCAAGCTCGCTGGTAAATACCTGGATATGCGTATCGACCCAAATGGAATACTTTTCCTGATTTACGTTACCAGCACGGTCCGTAGATTTAACAGTGATATCCAGCTGGCCTTCTGTGAAATAAAGCGGGTTCACCGGCATCTGCCAGTGGCCTTTTTCATTAACCCAAACTTCCCCCACATTTAAGCCATTAATGATGATTTCTATTTTACTATTGGGCTCGGCACTGCCACTAAACAATAAGTTACGTGTCGTGTCCGTTATATATATTTTGCCATCACTACCGGTCATCTCTGCTAACGTTTGTCCGCCGATAGAATCAATGGCGACAGGCGTCGTATTAAAGGTATCGATAGTAAAGTTTAGCGTTTTCGAGGTAGCCGTGTTGCCTGCTTTATCGGTGATAACATAATAAATGCTATGGGAACCATCGCCCAACGGTGACTCAGGTCGATAAACTTGATTTCTGTCCGTCACCGTGATCGTATCGACTAGCACTCCATCAATGAAAATCTGAACACTCTGGTTCATTTCTCCAAAAATACTAAACGCAGGCCGGGTTTGACTCGTTATACTATCATTACTGAAAATACCGTTATCAGAACCTGCCATCATAACAGGATTATCGATAAACGTACTGGTATCTATCGTGACGAGTAAGCGAGGCGATTCTGCCGTATTACCTGCCGGGTCTTCGGCAACCACTCGGATAGAATATTCACCATCTTTTAACGCATTATCAAACTGATAGGACCAGGTTCCATCTTCAAGCACAAGCACATTTGCCACGATCTTTTCATCCACATAAATATGGATTGTGGCTCCCGCTTCTGCGGTGCCTACTAACACAGGCTTGTTGTGACTAGTAATCAGATCGTCAAGTGAACCAGAGTTGCTCGCATCTTCAAGGTTGAGCGTTGGGAAGTCGGTTGATGAATCGACATCCACGCTATAATCCTTGCTCACTTCAGTGTTACCAGCAACGTCAGTAATGCTGAAATGAATATTAAACTTACCATCATCTTGCAGCAGTATCGGCGCGCGCCATGTGCCATCAGCCTCAACCATAACAACGTTGACTAATTTACCATCGACAAAGATGCTGACCTGAGAACCAGCCTCCCCGACACCTGAGACTGACAACGCCCGGTTATTAGAGAGGGCCGGTAATGAATCTTCATCAATGTCAAAGACAGCAATTTGAGAATCGATTGTCACGGTTGTAATCGCAGACTCAACCCGGTTGCCAGCAGTATCCGTAGCAACAAATTGCACCTGATACTCGCCGTCGGCGCTATTTGCCGGCATGGTATAGCTAATATTACCTGACGAACTCGCCTCTACTGTGCCTTGTAACACACCATTAATATAAACCTGTACCGTCGCGCCGGGATCGGTCATGGCAACCAGTACCGGAGACTTATTATTGGTAATCAGATCATATTTATCACCGCTATTAGTATCCCGACTTAATGAAATATCGCTGATTTCAATCTGCGTATCATGTTCTATCAGAATATCTTTTTGTTGGCTGTTGCCCGCTTTATCTTCCGATACCACGACAAAGGCATTACTACCTTCACGCAGATCTAATTCTGCGCTCCATCGACCATCATTGCCTACCACCAGGGTAGCAATAACCACCCCCTGCGGATTCCTGATGGTTAAAGTACTTCCGGCTTCGGCAGTACCATCGATGGTGACATGAGATTTATTGGTGATCCAGTCGCCAACTTTGCCACTGTCATCAGCTTCGCGTAATACCACGGTTAACGGCGAAATTACTGTATCCAGTATTACATTCTGCGGACCAAACTCTCTGATATTGCCGGCAACGTCTTCAACTTTAAACGTTAATTCATAATTACCGTCATTACCCAAAGCGGGTAATACTACGCCCCAGTGTCCTGCGCCTGTCGTATAAGCAATCGCTTTTTCAACGCCATTCACAAAGATAGTGATTTTGCTGTTTGGCTCACTGGTGCCGCCAATCTCCGGCGTCACCGTATTGATATATCCGCCCTCATGCATTCCAGATATATTCCATACCAGTTCAGCAACCTCGGTATCGATAGTGACATCAACGGCGGTGGAACGCAGTTCGCTATTATCGCGAGGGTTGACGATACCCACCTGGACGACATAATGGCCATCTTTCATTTCCGATAACTGGAAAGTATATCGACCCGCTGTATCCGCTGTCGCCTCGCCGACCTTCACGCCATCCACATAAATACTCACAATCGCATTAGGTAACGTGTTCCCAACCAGGGTCGGCGTTTTATTATTCGTGGTAAAGTCTCCTAAGGCACCACTATCGCTCTCCTCGCTGAGCTTTATGGTTGGAGGCGTGACATCAATAACAGGTATTACGACAGGAAAGTCGACCTGCGACGATTCATTACCCGCTTTATCTTTGGCAACAATGCTCACAACATAGGAGCCTGGCGCTAATACTGATGGCGGCGTCCAGCTCCATTCGCCATTCGCATTGGCGTTTGCCGAGCCGACCACTTTCCCATCCCACTGAATCATAATCGTCGAGAACGCTTCGGCGAGCCCTTTGAACTCAGGACGCAGGCTGGTTGCCTCATACTGATCATCAATAGATGGATCCGAAAGGCGAATGGTGGGATCGATCGTAACCGTATCGATAGTGAATCTTTCCTGCGTTTGCGCAGTATTTCCCGCGACATCTGTTGCGACGACGTTGATGGTATACATGCCATCCGGCAGTATATTCGGCGTCACACTCCAGTTGCCATCGGCGCCAACCGTAATCGTGTGTTTTAAAACCTCCCGACCTGACTTATCGTCAACAATGGTAATCACCAGTTTCGCATTAGGCTCCGCAGTACCTTCGAATTTGGGATTTTGCTTATTCGTAAGGTTATCGCTATTGGAGCTGCCGGTATCAGACGCTGGCTCCATTCTGACACTGACGCTTGTCGTGGTATCAATGGTAAAGGGCAGCTTAGTTTCAGAAGTATTTCCGGCAATATCTCTGAAGACAACAACGGCTTCGTATACGCCATCGTTTAACGCAACGGGAACCTGAAATTCCCAGAGGTTATTGCCATTTGCCGTAACCGGATAAGAAACGCCGTTAATTCTGATTACAACAGTATCAATATCGGCGGGTACATTGCCAATAACGAAACGTGGTTTAGTGACACTCGTAATATTATCAACAGCGCTTTCGCCAGTATCATCCGCATTCAGCAAATCAATACTGGGATCAGAAACAATAGTGTCTATTGTGAATGATACCTCTTTGCTAATTTTATTACCTGCGATATCTTCAGCCACTATTTCTATTTTGTAAGTTCCATCCACTAACGGTGTATCAGGGGTAAATAGCCATTTATTACCAGCCCCCTGAGTCAGTGTGCTGGATTTCCCGTTTAAAATTACCGTCACGCTCTGCAGCGGTTCTCTGGCTGAAATTTCAAAACGTGGAGAGGTAATATTCGTAATACCATCCGTAGAATCCTTTCCGGCGTCGTCCAGCATCACGACGCTCAGGCCGTCAATCTGCGTATCCACGGTGAAGCCCAGCGTGGAATTTGCCGTATTCCCTGCCCGATCCGTCGCCTGGACATGGAGAGTATAATGACCATCAGACAATGTGCTACCTGCAGTAAATTGCCACTGCCCGGCCGCATTTTTACTGATGGGCGTCCAGTTTACGCCATCGAAAGAAACCAGCACCGATGTCACATCATCAGGCGTTGCAATTTCAAAAGAAGGACGGGTAGCATTGGTGACATTATCGTGATCGTTGACGCCGCTATCTGTTGTTAACGTAACACTGTCAATCTGAACCTGCGTGTCGATTTCAATCTGCAGTTCGGCCGATGTTTTGGTATTACCAGCAATATCCGTTACGGTAACAGAGATCGTATGCTGACCGTCAGACAGCGGTTGATCCGGCGTAAAGGTTAAATTCCCCCCTGTGTTTTCAATGGTGTAATCCCGACCATCAATATGAACCACAATGTGTGATACATCATTATCGACATTACCGATAATAAACACCGGTTTGTTAATCCTGGTAAGATTATCATTAGTATCATCACCAGTATCATGGGTGGGATCAAGTACAATTGTCGGCTCTCGCAGAGTCGTATCAATCGTAAACTGCAGCGTTTCTTGCGCAACGTTGCCGGCGATATCAGTCACATCAACCAAGAGAGTGTGTTGCCCATCAGGTAATGCCGAACCGACATTAAATATCCAGCGGCCATCCCCTCCTTTTGTGAGTTCAATCCAATTAGCGGCGTTATCGATTTTAACGCGCACATGGGTAATATCATCAGCGGTAACAATACTAAACTGCGGCTTGTCGACTTTGGTAATGTTATCTACATCGCTATCACCGCTATCTGTAACCAACGTGACGCTTTCAATTTCAGCCGTTGTATCTATCACAACAGGTAATGGTTTCGATGTCGCGGTATTTCCGGCCTTATCTTCAACCGTAACGGTAATATTATAAGAACCATCCGGAATGGCATTGCCTGGTGTAAATTGCCAACCAGCCCCAACCTTAGTCGCGTTATAATCATGACCATCAATCGTCACCACGACTTTGATAACATCGGGGTCAACATTACCAATCGTAAAGGTGGGTCGTGAAATATTAGTGATATTATCGGCGGTATTCGCTCCGGTATCTTGTCCTGCGTCTAAAGCAATAGTCGGAACCTGTATATTAGTATCGATATTAAATACTAAATCTTTATTCGCAATATTACCTGCCTGATCCGTGGCCTCTACGCGAAGGGTATATGTGCCGTCAACCAGAGTATTCGGGCTGTCAAAAATCCACTGTCCGTCGGCATTTTTGCGTATCACATTCCAGTTAGCGCCACCATCCAGGGTTACGCGTACCTGGATGACATCACCGGGAACGTCAATTCTGAATGACGGTTTGGCAACATTCGTTAATTGATCATTCTGCACGCCAGTATCATTAAGCAATACGATATTGTTAATGGTTGTCGTGGTATCAATACGCACCTCTAACGGCGCAGATTCTTTTACATTCCCCGCCAGATCTTCCACCACAACGGCTAACTGATATGAGCCATCAGCCCAGCTCGCAGAAGGCGTAAAGCGCCATTGACCATTGGTGAATACCGCCGCTTCCTCGTGCGTTTTACCGTTGTAAGTTACTTTGACCATCACGCGCGTAACGTCAGAATCAACCTGGCGTATGTCGAACACAGGCCGATCGTGATTGGTGAGGCGATCGCCAACAGTACCGCTATCTTCGCCAGCTGCCAGTTCAATCACCGGCGTAGTCAACGTACCGTCTATCGTCACCTTTAAAGGCGCGGATGTTTGCTGGTTGCCTGCCACATCTGTTACCGTCACGGTGAATGTGTAGCTACCGTCCGCCAAAGCAGCATCCGGTCGATAGCGCCAGCCGTCGGCTGATTCGGTGAGTACCACCGTTTTAAACGTGCCGTTATGCTCAATACTCAATTCCACGTGTCGAACATCTTTATCGATACTCCCCAACACAAATACCGGCTGAGTGACGCTAGTCAGATTATCGTTCTTATTCTGTCCGGTATCCTGATCGGGCGCTAGCTCAATGGTTGGCGTTAACAACGTGATGTCGATAGTGAAATTGAGCGTCTCTGTCATCTTATTACCCGCACCGTCAGTCACTTCCACGGTCAGGGTATGCTGTCCCTCTGGCATATCCGTCGGCCAGGTGTAATCCCAAATGCCAGCCGTCGAACTCTTGATTGCAGTAACCCAGGTCGTGCCGCCGTCAATACTCAGAAGAACCTTTTCCACATCATCCGGTACCGAGATCTGGAACTGCGGACGCACATGTTTTGTCACATTATCGCCAGGGACGCCGCTATCGTTGACTAATTCAATATGATCAATGGCTATTTGCGTATCCACTGTCACCGTCAGCGGCGTAGACGGACGCGTATTTCCCGCCCGATCCTCCACTGTCACCGTCAGCGTATAATCACCGTCGCCCCACGGCGCTGGCGGTGTAAAGCTCCAGCCTCCAGCCCCCTGTGTCGCGGTAAACGAGGTTGTCGTTCCATTATGCGTGACGCTGACTGTAACGTTGATAACATCCGAATCGATATTCTGCAGAATAAAGGTCGGTCGGGTGCGATTGGTCATATCATCGCCAGGCGTACCGGTATCATCCGTGCTATCCAGCGCAATGGTCGGCGTCGACAACCGGGTGTCGATGAAAAATTCAAGCGTTTGCGTCGCCGTATTGCCCGCTCTGTCGGTGACCATGACGGTAAGGGTGTGTTTTCCATCGCCCATATCCGTTGGCCAGGTATAGCCCCAGACGCCTTCGATACCCTGCGCCGCGCTCACCCAGTTTGCGCCCCCATCAATGCTCAGTTGCACAGAATTCACATCCGCCGGCACCGTGATCTCAAACTGCGGACGGGTGCTGTTAGTTAGATTGTCATCAGGCACGCCATGATCATTGACCAATGTAATATCGGTAATGCTGGTTTGCGTATCTACCGTCACTATCAGCGGCGTGGACTGGCGGACATTCCCCGCGTTATCCTGGACTTCTACCGTTAGCGTATAGCTACCGTCCGCCCAGTCAGCATCTGGCGTAAAGCGCCACTGACCGCCGACCTGGGTCAGTTTCACTTCCTGGCTATTGCTGCCCTGCGTGATCCGCAAAATGACCGAGTGCGCATCGGCGTCAATATTGCCAATGGTAAAGCCCGGCCTTTTGACGCTCGTAATATGATCGCCAATGGCGCCTGTATCGTCCCTGCTATCCATAGTGATGGTAGGCGTTGACAGCCGGGTATCAATGGTAAAATCGAGCGTCTGCGTCGTCTTATTTCCCGCCTTATCGGTCGCTTCTACCGTCAGGGTATGTAGCCCGTCGGTCACATCTTTCGGCCAGGTGTAATCCCAGATCCCTGCCGTGCCCTGTGTTGCACGAACCCACGTATTACCGCCGTCGATACTCAGACGTACCTCGTTGACATCCCCTGGCACCGTGACGCGGAAGTGTGGACGAACGTCATTGGTCAGGTTGTCGCCGGGAATACCGTTATCATTAACCAGTTCAATATCATCAATGGCAATATGGGTATCGACCGTAACCGTCAGCGGCGCTGAGTATTTTACGTTACCCGCATCATCCTCCACCCTCACCGTCAGCGTATGACTGCCATCCGCCCACATACCGGTCGGTGTCACGCTCCAGATGCCGGTCGCGCCTTTGGTGGCCGTCAGCACCTCTTTCGTGCCGCCATGCTGTACCTCAACCGTGACATACCGTGCGTCCGCGTCAATATTGCCCAGTATAAACGTCGGCTTATTCACATTGGTCAGGTTATCGCCTTTTGTTCCGCTGTCGTCCGTGCTGTCCAGAGCGATAGTCGGCTCTGACAGTAGGGTGTCGATGTTGAACTCCAGGTTCTGTGTTGCCTTGTTTCCCGCCGCGTCGGTCGCTTCCACCGTCAGAGTGTGAGAACCGTTAGCCACATCGGTCAGCCAGGTGTAATCCCAGACGCCCGACGTCGAGCTCTGTGTGGCGTTAAACCACGTTTTGCCGCCGTCAATGCTCAGGCGCACCACGTTGACATCCGTCGGTACCGTCACCTGGAACTGCGGGCGCACGTTGTTGGTCTGGTTGTCATTGGGGATACCACTGTCGTTAACCAGTTCAATATTGTCGATGCCGATTTGGGTATCGACAGTGACCTTCAACGATGCAGAATGGCTGGTGTTCCCCGCTTTATCTTCGACTGACACACTCAGGGTATAATCGCCCGCCCCCCATGATGTCGGCGGCGTAAAGGTCCATCCGCCTGCGTCTTTAGTCGCGTCAAATGTGGTGACGCCGCCGCCATGCTCCACGCTGACCGTAACGCGAACGGCATCATCATCAATATGTTGCAGGTTAAATGTCGGCTGGGTGCGATTGGTCATGTTATCGCCCTGGACACCGGTATCGTCCGCACTATCCAGTACGATAACCGGCGTCGACAGCGTGGTATCAATAGTGAAGTCGAGCGTCCTGGTCACCGTATTGCCTGCGTTATCAGTCGCTTTCACCGTTAACGTGTAGTCATCATCTGCCAATGTCTTTGGCCAGGTATAATTCCAGACGCCCGACTTCGAGCTTTGCATCGCCTTAACCCAGGTTACACCGCCGTCAATGCTCAGACTGACTTCGTTGACATCCCCTGGCACCGTGATGCGGAAATGTGGATTGGCGTCGTTAGTTAGATTGTCGCCCTTAGTACCGCTGTCATTAACCAGTTCAATATCATCAATGGTGATTTGGGTATCAACCGTGACCGTCAGCGGCGCTGAGTATTTTACGTTCCCCGCATCATCCTCCACCCTCACCGTCAGCGTATAGTCGCCATCTGCCCATGTGCCGGTCGGTGTCACGCTCCAGATGCCGGTCGCGCCTTTGGTGGCCGTCAGCACCTCTTTCGTGCCGCCATGCTGTACCTCAACCGTGACATACCGTGCGTCCGCGTCAATATTGCCCAGTATAAACGTCGGCTTATTCACATTGGTCAGGTTATCGCCTTTTGTTCCGCTGTCGTCCGTGCTGTCCAGAGCGATAGTCGGCTCTGACAGTAGGGTGTCGATGTTGAACTCCAGGTTCTGTGTTGCCTTGTTTCCCGCCGCGTCGGTCGCTTCCACCGTCAGAGTGTGAGAACCGTTAGCCACATCGGTCAGCCAGGTGTAATCCCAGACGCCCGACGTCGAGCTCTGTGTGGCGTTAAACCACGTTTTGCCGCCGTCAATGCTCAGGCGCACCACGTTGACATCCGTCGGTACCGTCACCTGGAACTGCGGACGCACGTTATTAGTCAGATTATCGTTGGGAATACCGCTGTCATTGACCAGTTCAATATGGTCAATGGCGATTTGCGTATCGATGGTGACCGTCAACGGCGCTGAGTGGCGAATATTACCCGCCTCATCTTTCACCGTTACCGTCAGCGTATAGTCGCCATCAGTCCACGCGCTGCCAGGTACAAAACGCCACTGCCCGTTAGTCTGCGTCAGCTCCACCTCCTCGCTGTGACCATCGCGCATCACCTGCACGACGACCTGAGTCACGTCAGAATCAATACCGCCGATAATAAAACCCGGCGTTTTAACGTTAGTCTTATTATCGTTGGCGGTGCCGCTATCATCTGCGCTATCCAGCGTGATGGTCGGTGTCGACAATGTGGTATCAATGATAAAATTGAGCGTTTCCGTCGCCGTGTTGCCTGCAACATCGGTTGCTTTCACTGTCAGGGTATACGTATTTTCGACCAGATCTGTCGGCCATATATACTCCCAAACGCCGTCAGACGTCAGCGTTGCGTTAACCCAGTTGATGCCGCCATCAAGACTCAGTTGCACAGAGTTCACGTCCGTCGGTACCGTAATATGAAACTGTGGACGTGCTTCATTGGTCAGGTTATCCCCAACAATACCCGTGTCATTAAGAAGTTCAATGCGATCAATAGACGTTTGCGTATCGATAGTCACCGTCAGCGGCGCAGAATAATTTGTATTACCCGCCTTATCTTCTACCTTTACCGTCAGCGTATAGTCGCCATCGGTCCAGGCTGCGCCCGGCGTAAAGCGCCACACACCGCCGTTCTTAATCAACTCTATCTGTTGGTTCTTACCATCATGCGCCACCGTCACCACCACTTTGGTCACGTCGGCGTCGATATTACCGAGGGTAAAGCCTGGCATCTTAACGTTGGTGATGTTATCGCCAGCGGCGCTATCATCCGCACTGTCCAGGGTAATCGTCGGTTCTGACAGCAGGGTATCGATGATGAAGTCCAGTTTCTGCGTCGTTTTGTTTCCCGCCTTGTCGGACGCTTCCACCATCAGGGTGTGAGGGCCGTTAGCCACATTCGTCAGCCAGGTATAATCCCAGACGCCCGACGTCCCGCTCTGCGTGGCGTCAAACCACGTTTTGCCGCCATCAATGCTCAGTCTTACACCGTTAACATCCGCCGGTACTGTCACCTGAAAGTGCGGGCGCGCTTCATTGGTCAGATTATCGTCGGGGATACCGCTGTCGTTAACCAGTTCAATACGGTCAATGGCGATGTGCGTGTCCACTGTCACCGTCAACGGCGCGGACTGCTTCACATTTCCGGCCCTATCTTCTACCTTCACCGTCAGGATATAGTCGCCGTCCGCCCAGTCGCTGGTCGGCGCAAAGCGCCACTGTCCGCCGGTCTGAACCAGTGGTACCTCCTGTTTAATACCATTGTGCATTACCTCCACTATCACCCTGCTGACATCGGTATCAATATTGTTGAGGGTAAAGCCCGGCGTTTTAACATTGGTGATATTATCGCCCGCGATGCCGCTGTCATCTGCGCTGTCCAGCGAGAGGGTCGGCACAGACAGAGTGGTATCGATGGTGAAATCAAGTTCCTGCGTCGTCTGGTTTCCCGCCTTGTCGGTCGCTTCTACCGTCAGGGTATAGCCTCCGTCGGCCACATCATCCGGCCAGATATAATCCCAGGCGCCCGGCGTCGCGCCCTGAGTAGCGTTGAACCACGTCTTGCCGCCGTCAATGCTCAGGCGCACCACGTTGACATCCGTCGGTACCGTCACCTGGAACTGCGGACGCACGTTATTAGTCAGATTATCGTCGGGAATACCGCTGTCATTGACCAGTTCAATGTTATTAATGGCGATTTGCGTGTCCACCGTCACCGTCAGCGATGCAGAATGGCTGGTGTTCCCCGCTTTATCTTCGACTGACACACTCAGGGTATAATCACCATCCGCCCATAATGCCGGCGGCGTAAAGGTCCACCCGCCTGTGCCTTTCGTGGCGTCAAATGTAGTGGTGACGCCGCCATGCTCCACGCTGACCGTAACGCGAACGGCATCATCATCAATTTGCTGCAGGGCAAATGTCGGCTGGGTGCGATTCGTCAGATTATCGCCCTGGATGCCGGTGTCGTCCGCGTTATTCAGTACGATGACCGGCACTGACAGCGTGGAATCCACCGCGAAATCGATGGTCTTCGTCACTGTATTGCCTGCTTTATCAGTCGCTTCCACCGTTAGCGTGTATTGACCATCTGCCAGGTCTGTCGGCCAGATATACTCCCAGCTTCCTGCTACGCCCGGAGTTGCCTGAACCCACGAATGACCACCGTCAATGCTCAGACGGACTTCATTGACATCCGTAGGTACCGTCACACGAAAGTGGGGACGGTCGTCGTTGGTCATATTATCGCCTTTCACGCCGCTATCGTTGACCAGTTCCACCCCATCAATGGCGATTTGGGTATCGATAACGACCGTCAGCGGCGTTGAGTAGTTGGTATTTCCTGCCTTATCTTCTACTTTCACCGTTAACGTGTAGCTGCCATCCGCCCACGTATTCCCTGGTGTAAATAACCAACTACCATTGAGGTGGGAAAGTTCGATCTCTTCGCTCACGCCATTGTGCATCACCTGTACGACGACCCGATGCGCATCAGCATCAACACCGGAAATAGCAAAACCTGGCTTATTGATATTGGTCAGGTTATCGCCTGTAACCCCCGTATCATCCTTAGAAAGCAGGGAAATCACCGGCGTTGATACTGTGGTATCGATAGTAAAATCGAATACCGCGCTGTTCGCTTTATTACCCGCAATGTCCTCAACCTTGACATAAACCTGATGCAAGCCTTCCGTTAAATCTGAAGTAAAGGTATAGGCCCATGAACCATCAGGTTGTTGCGTGGCAACACCGATCTGCGTATCAGACGCGGCATCCCATACCTGAACACTGATAATGTCCGGATCAATATCTTTTAGGTGCAAGGTAGGTTTAACGATATTCGTTAAATTATCATCTGAAATTCCCGAATCTGAATCCGGGCTCAATGAAACTATCGGTATTGAAATAGCAGTATCGACGCTAATTAAGAAAGGATCCGAATGGGCAATGTTGCCAGCGATATCTTCAACTGAAGCGGTTATTCTATGATCGCCATCAACCAAACCTTGATCGGCTTTCAGGGTATACTCCCATCTGCCATCTTTATTTGTTCTGACCTCAGCGATCAGTGCACCATCAATATAGAGTTTAACCGTTGAATAGGGTGCAGCGGTCCCTGTCAGTGCAGGATTCTTTTCATTAATAATATGGTCTGTATTATCAACCCCCGTATCGTTGACCAACTCTATTGTTGGTTTTTGCGTTTGCGTTACGATTTGGAAATTATACGCTGATGAGGAGGCAGTATTACCGGCAATATCTTCTACCTTTACCGTTACGTCATGCGAGCCATCGGATAACGCTGTGGTAAATTGAAAATTCCATACACCATCATCGCCAGCAATAGCCTCGCCACTTAACACACCGTCGACATAGATGGAAACCTTAGCATTAGCTTCAGCCATCCCGGTAAACAACGGCGTATTAATTTTAGTAATCATATCGCCTTTAACGCCAGAATCAGCGCTATCATGCAACATAACAGTAGGGATCGGCGTAAAGCTATCAATGGTAAGCTGATAATCTACAGATGACGTTCTTCCTAAAGGATCGATGGATTCAACCGTAATCTTATAAACATTGTCAGACAGATTTCGGGAAATATCAAAATTCCAGTTACCGTCTGCATCCGCAGTCGTCACGCCTATCGTTTTACCATCGATAAGGATATTTACGGTAGCAAACCTATCCGCTGTTCCCAGTAATGTCAGAGCATTATGTTTATTGGTAATCCAGTCGCCTTTTGCACCGGAATCATCACTGGCATCGAGTTCCGCTTTTGGAGGTACAACTTCAGTTTGAATAGTAAAAGAATATTTAACAGTAGAGGATTTATTGCCTGCGGCATCCTGAGAAATGATTTCAATATCATAGGCGCCCTGAAGAAATTTATTACTAAACTGATAATTCCAGGTCCCGTTTGAATCAACCTCAATGCTGTCATATAATTTACCATCTCGCATCAATAAGATGGTAGACTTTGGCTCTGCCGTACCGACTAAAGCCGGTAAATCATTCCCTGATAAAATTATACCATTCGGCAAAACAACATAATCTTCCAAAGAAACCGTCGGAGGTAGAGGGGCAATAGTATCAATAACGTAACTAAAGGAAAAATCCTTTTTGTTGCCAGCGACATCTTCAACAGTGAACGTAAGATTGTTAATCCCTTCCACTGAGTCTGAAGTGAAATTGAACGTCCATTCACCCTGGTCATTCGCTTTAAAAACAACCTCTTCGCCAGTCTCACTATTTATGACACTGATAATAGCATTTGGCTCAGTTTTACCTGTAAAGGTTGGGCGAGTATTGTTAGTAACGTTATCACCGACAATACCGCTATCATCAGTCGTTTCAATCTCAGCGCTGAAATAGCTGATACGTGTATCAATAGTAAAAGGCAGATTTGCCGTCGCTGAGGTATGCCCGGCAATATCAGTAGCTGTTGCTGTTATATTGTATTCGCCATCCTTGAGCGGCGTAGTAAGCGTATAGCTCCATGTCCCATCTTTAGCAACAATGACCTCACCAAGATGTTTAAGTCCAAGATAAATAGAGACTGTAGAACCAGGTTCCGCCACACCAATAAATGTTGGCAGGGTGCTATTAGTAATGTTGTCATTTTTAATGCCGGAATCACTACTATCATCCAGCTCAATCGTCGGCTTTTCCGGAGGAATGGTGTCGGTTATGATACTATCCGTCGTTTCGTTTTTATTACCTGCTTTATCTACGGCAACGACTTTTATACTATTTTCGCCCTCAGATAGTTCATTATCTTTAAATTCATAACTCCAGTTTCCATCTTTATCGACATCAACGCTGGCAACCAGTTTATTATCTACATAAATGTCAACCTTAGCATTCTCTTCCGCCGTACCAACAATTGAAGGCGTCAAGGTCGGCGTTAAGCCCTTATGACCGGACACACTACTTTCAGGCGAAAGTTCAAATGTTGGCTTATCGGTAACGGAATCGATAGTAATGACAAGTTTGGCGCTACCGCTCCCATCAGCAGTCTTGGCCTCTGCCTCCAGATTGTATGTTCCATCAGTCAATGTTTCAGGCGCTGTAAAGGTGAAGTTACCCAAACTATCCGCTACAGCCTGACCGACAGCAATACCATTAATTTTAATAATAACCGTGGCATTGGGAGCAGTGCTACCTACAAACTGAGGTTTGGTAAAATTAGTTATACTATCATCTTTGCTACCGCTGTTACTCTCGGCCGCAAGCGCTAATGTGACTTTAAGCGGCTCTTTAACAGACTCGGCATCAAGCTTATTTTCCTCATTTTTACTGCTATTACTTTTGCCAGTGCTGGTATTTTTATTAATAGGTTGAGGAAGAACTTTTTCAGCATCGTTCTGTTTAGAAGCCTGCGTTGCTTTAGCCTGTGTATTTTGCTGGGAAGCATCGCTTTGCTGAGCCAGATTGTCTTTTGCTACATTGTCAGCCAAAAATTCCTGCAGCATTTCTTCCATTTGCTTTGATGAGTTCTGTACTTCAAACGCTTCATTGAGCGCTTTTTCTGCAGCCTCCTTAGCTTTCTCTGCTTCTTCCTTCGCCTTATCAGCTTCTTTCTTTGCGTTTTCAGCATCGTCAAGCTGCTTTTTTAATTCCTCTTCTTCCTTCTTATTTCGTCGTTTGCCATTACCTTTCTTTTCTACCTGAGCAGAATCAACCAATGAGCTGTCAATTCTCTCCAGTTGAATATCTTTTAAATCTACGCTGCCCAGAATTTTAGCGCCGGTAATAGTCTTATCTTTAAATTTAACAGCGAGGTTATTGCCTTTGATACTTGAATAAAGAGCGCCATTGACAATGATCACTGAACCACGCGGCGTGGTAATGTTCATGTCTGGCCCGGAAAGAGAAACTTTTGCGCCTTTGGCATTACCCAAAGAAGATAAATCAATTACAGAATTTTGATCGGCAAAAAACTTTTGTATGCTTTTATTTCCCATAATATTATATTCACTCTCAAGGTGTATCTAATCGTTTAGTATTAACTGGTTCTGAAAAGGCTTTGTCCACGCCTTTCATCAAGGGAGATAACAGGTATTCCATAATGCTGTGTTTTCCGGTAATTACACTGGCGTCAACAGTCATACCTGGTTTTAACCACCGTAAATCATCTTCATTAACATCGAATGCAATAATTACTTTATAATAACGCTGAATTGTTCCTCCGGTATTTTCCTCATAGGAATCAGGGCTAATATTATCGATAGTCGCATTATACGATTTTATCTTTGGTTGGATAATTGACTGCACATCCAGTTTAACGGCTTCATCTACATATATTTGGTCACGGTATTTGGGTAATATTTTCACATCGGCCAGCATAGTCCTTACTTTTGGTTTTATTTCAAAAAGTAAGTCTGCCGCCTGAATCACACCACCATGAGTAGTGGCACTTTTATTGATTTTATAAATTACACCGTCAACCGGTGAATAGATATCCTCCTCATTTATCTGCTTCTCTATTACTTTTAATGTAGAGTTAACAACCTCAAGTTCCTGAAGATTTTTAGATATTATTTTAGATAAAGATAAGCGCAATTCATTATTAAGCGCCTCAATATCATTAACAACCAGCTCAATATCATCTTTTTTTAAAGTGATGCTACTTTCAATATCATTAATTTCAGACTTAACTTTTATATACGCCTGTTTCTTGTTAAGAAAATTGGTATATGGGCTAATTCCTTTTTTTACCAGTGGAGAAAGAATATTTATTTCTTCGGCAAGCAATGCAAGTTCTTTTTCTTTCGAACTCAGCTTCTCTTGTAATCCGCTAATCTCAGAATCAAGAGAGGTTTTTTTTAACTCTTTAGCTCTTATCTGACTATGCACTAATTCAATATTCGCTTTTACCTCTTTATTGCTTAAAGAACGGGTACCATCCAGGGTAATCAACCCACTCTCATTTTCTTTATCAAGAATGAAAGATATTTCGTTAACATCTTTATCCAGATACCCTTTTTGAGTTCTATACCTTTGATATTCTTTTTGCAGATCAAGGTTAACGACCTTTGCAAGGAGTTCTCCTTTTTTTACAGTATCACCCTCGGCCACATAAATATCTTGTATCGTCCCTCCTTTAGAAAGAGATATTAACTGAGCATTATCTTTAGTAGTGATAACGCCCTGACCATGAACCACTGAATTAATTTCTATAAAGTAGGTAAGGATAATAATTAAGATCGTCAAAGAAATAATTATCATCATGAGATGATCGCTTTGTCTTCTATTCATTTCATTACATTTAACTCACTTTCAGTATTTCCTTTTAAATAATCCATTAAATGAAAAATCAATGAGAGTTGCTGTAACTTTAAAATATACAGGCTATATTTGCTGTCGATCATGCTTACATATGCCTGAAATGCTTCATTACGGCTTGAAATTAAATCAAGCAAACTTTTTTGCCCTAACTGAAACTCCTGCTCATATAATTCAGTAAGCTGTAACGCGTTTGTATGTGAACGTTCCGCCACTGAGTAAGTCTCTTTTGCAGCGGCGTATCTTGAAAGTTGTGAATCAATGTTATAACGCGTTTTAATCAAAAAATCGTCAATTTGCAGCTTAGCCTGCGAGTAACTTGCCACCATTTTTCTTTCCTGGGCTGAATTTCTGAACCCATTGAAAATGTTGAAACTGACATTGATACCCGTTTTAAATTCATCTTCATAATCACTTTTTTTGGCACTACCGCTCGGATTATTCTGTACATAGCTGGACACGAGATCTACAGTCGGAAAATAGGATGATTTTGCGGCATTAATATCTTCGGTCGCGGCTTTTCGGGTATTGACAAGCATCTTATAGTCATCGTTGTATTTCATCACCATGTCCATAAGTTTTTCAGGGCTTTCGACAAAGATATATTTTTTGAAGAGGTTGAATTTTTCATCGCTTTGAATCTGATCTGGTGACAAATTCAGACCAGTCATATTCTGCATTTTATACATTTCATCATCCAACATCGACTGATACATAATGCTTCTGGTATTTAATGCATCGATAGATACTTGTACTTTACGCATATCAGATTGCATCGCTACACCGGAAGATACCAGCAGCGAAAAAGTTTCCAGCATCTTTTTATAAAACTCTTTCTCCAGATTTACGCCATCAATCATTTCACGATATTTACTGATGTTGTAATAGGTTGTCACAACCTCCTGAGACACTATATTCTTTGTTTTTTCATAGTCAGTCTTACTATTATCTCTTTCATATTCAGATTTCCTGATATTAGCCCCCCTCACTCCAAAATCCGTTATTCTGTATGATAAGGACACCTTATTTTCAACGTTTCTCTCGGTACCTGACGACTCCTTTCTGTTATTATTAAGGCCAGATGTTAGATCCAGGATAGGATAAAGTGCTGCCCGTGAAAGATCTAAGTCACTGTTTTTCTTTTCAGTCTCATAATATGAAACAGCAACAGAGGGCTGATGCGTTAATGCGGCATTAACTAAATCTCTTAGAGGAATGACCGGAAGCTCGCTGGCGTATGTGCTTTGTGTAATAAAAGCGGTCGTCAGAAAAAACATCTTAATCTTCATTTTTTTCCTCCTTGTTTAACAAACGTTGCTTTACTATTTCCTGATGCATAGATGTTATTTTTTCCATTAATGGCATATAGGTATCACGGTAGCTAACCATTTCAGCACTAATCTCTTTAGTATTAGTAATAATCTTTTTATCAGTAGCCGATAGATCGGATAGCGCTAAATGAACATTATTCATATCCTCATCCATTTCTTTTCTCAGCCCATCGAGAGTATGGGAAATATCGGCACTGCCAGCGGCAATATCGTTTATGGTCTTACCATGTGAAAGAGATTCCTGATAACATTTATCAACTGATGCCATTATTGAATCATTCTTTTTATCTATAATATTTTGTATTGTACTCATTGCCTCCAGTCGTGCATTATTATCAGCAAGCAGGATATTACCTTCAGATAAACGAGAGGTAATTGTTATTACACCGTCAGATAATTTTTTGAGATTTTCGTTACTGCTTACCAGATAACCATCAATCAGCGTAGAAAGTTGTTCCAGTTTTGCTGAGTTATCCAATAGTCGGTTTTGCAAAGTGACAAAGCTATCTGATAGCATCACTCGTTTCTTTTCTTCATCCTGCGCCCGTAAGTTTTCAACTGTCAGGTAGTTATCAAAAAACGCTTTAAACAACTCTTTAAATTCTACAAGCGTCTCTGATTCAACCCGCAGGCTTCGTTGTTTATTATTGGATCTGTTGCTTATGATTTTTAATTTTTTGATTTCCGTAGAAACAAGGGAATAGGAGCTGCGAACAAAAACACTTTGTGAGGTCAGGAGTATGGCGCAAACAACACCATAGATAGAAGATACAAATGCGGTATTCATCCCTTTCAATGGTTCAGAAAGCGACGCTACCATTGTCACGATCATATTGAGTGTATTACTTGCATTATCACCGCCAACATCTGATGGCGAGCTCAATAAGTTCCCGATTGAACCAATCGTAATAGACAGACCCGCAAACGTCCCCAACAGGCCAACAAGCGTCGACACATTGCTACAGCTCATAATAAATGACAATCGTTGGTTACGGGCGGTAGACACATTGTCATCTAATTCCATCAGTAAATTGAAATCACACTGTTTGGGCTCCCCGGCAAACAAAACCTGATTGAGGTTAGAAAGAATGCTATTTTTTCTACTGGCGTCCTGAGCTATTAATATGTCTTTTGCTGAAATGTTTTTAAGAATAGTGAATAATGCACACAAAGAACCTGTAATATAAATGGCAATAATGACTCCATTGTAAATTGCAGAAACCATGAAGTTATCAAAGACATACTCTCTTATACCGGGAAAAGATAAAGCGAAAAAAGGGAGTATGGCAAGGAAAAAACAGACAAACAAATAGCGGTAATGATTTATATATTTCACTCTGACACCTTTTTATTAATAGTCGTGATAATAGCTTTACTCGTTGTACTTGATGCTGCGGAGTTAACACTCATGTCAATAACTACATCAGGATATATCTTCTTAATCTCTTTCATTAAAATAATTCCCCGTTCATATCCCAGTCGTAAAGAGTCAGAGAAAGAGATGTCTGCCTGAGGAATAACCATTTCTATCAATAAATTACTATTAGTTTTGTCTTCTAACCAAGCCTCTATTTTATGAGTATCCTCTTCTGAAAAGCTTCTCAGCCTGCCATGATACGTAATAACAAGCTCATTTTTTGTAGATGTTATATCAATTTTCTGACCATCGGCGATATCGTATACTCCAACCTCCTTACCTGACATTGTAGTCATCCCGTCCGACACATCTTGAGTATTCACTTCCTTATTAACTATTTCATTAGGATTTGAATTGTCATTGGCTCCGCTATTTTGAGCAGTAGATTTAGTCTTACTCTCTATATTTGCTTTATAAACTTTAATTGAGTTGTCATACATAATAATCATATTATTAAGTGCAAACACCAACATAAGAAATATAAAAATGCACAATACCGTAGAGAATGTATCAACAAAACTAGGCCACGGATTACTTTCGTCTTCCATGTTGTCTCCTGATATTACATTGTGAATAAAATGTTTTTGTAGATTAGCAAGGATAAAGGATGCTCAACTTATTCAGAAAGTGAACGCTACCGCCCTTGGCTTCCTGCTACCAATACGCTTTATAGATTTCAGTTTTCTTACATCTCGTAATCAGAAAAATAAAAACAACGACGCCATTTTTATGCGCCCACAACAAAGATGAGTGCTTTAATTAAAAACACTCTTCATTTTTTTAATTAGGTACTCATCAATTATTGCACTAACTATATTTTCCCCAATAATAGGTATCGCATAAGCTCTCAGCTCATAAATAAAAAATAGTCATCAGCAAATTAAAACCACCCGCCGATAAATAGATTTGTTAGCTAATCATTGAAACTCTAAATCATTTTAAGGACATATTTCTTTTTAATACGCGTTATAACCATACGTATTTAATAAATTTGCCTCCAGAGGATAAAATGAATTTTCACAATTAAAACATAGGGCCATAGGGACTTCAATATAACTTAAATTATTAAAAATATAATAAGTGGGGAGTAAAAAATCAGAATTGCGTAAAAAAATACATAAATAAAACCATTTTTTATATAAAGCCAGCTATAAGTAACAATTTTATCTTCAGCAATTAAAAATAAAGCAAGATACACATATCATATTTGAGCTCATCACAAGCTAAAGCAAACATTTAATTAACTATTGATAATACCGACCCTTCTCTACCGTTATTTTATAATATCTTTTTGTTGTCAAAAAATGGCTATAAATTATATATTTTGCAGATGAGATTTCTCTTTCATATTTAAGACAATCCGGGTTATTGCAGTACATTTATGAACTTCGGCTGGATAATGATGTGCCGAGGCGAGTCGGCCAGAGGCGATAAGCGACATTTTTCCGTAAGATATGCGCTTCTCTTTTTTGAAAGGGATACAAAGACAATAATACCAGGTAAGAAAATGCCTGGTTTACACCAGGCATTTCAGCAGACGAGAGCTATAGCGAAAATGCAAATAACGCTTTGACTTTTTTACCAAAAATCAGAACGGAATGTCGTCGTCAAAATCCATTGGCGGTTCGTTAGACGGCGCTGGCGCGGATTGCTGTGGACGTGACTGCGCGCCGCCGCTGAACTGGTTGCCGCCCTGCGGCTGCTGAGGTTGTTGCGGTTGACCCCAACCCCCCTGCTGCTGACCGCCTGCCGGTGCGCCGCCGCCCTGGCGACCACCCAGCATCTGCATCACGCCGCCGATCTGCGGAACGTTAATTTCAGTCGTATAGCGTTCCTGGCCACTCTGATCGGTCCACTTGCGAGTACGCAATTGACCTTCGATATACACCTGAGAACCTTTACGCAGATATTCGCCGGCCACTTCCGCCAGTTTGCCGAACATCACCACCCGGTGCCATTCAGTCTGCTCTTTCATTTCGCCGGTCTGCTTATCGCGCCAGGATTCAGAAGTAGCCAGCGTTAAGTTGGCGACAGCGCCGCCACTCGGCATATAGCGTACTTCCGGGTCCTGGCCCAGATTACCAACGAGAATCACCTTGTTTACGCCTCTGCTGGCCATAATTGAGTCTCCTGAATACGTTTCATAAATAGTGTAAACGCGTGAGTGTACCATTTCCACGTAGCATTTTAATAGCTGCGATGCAGGTTCCAGGTCACTCGCGCGAACCTCATATTGTTGCATACTTTAGCTGAAGATGCATTCCAATACTGTATATTCAAACAGGTTAAATTGTGTCATAATTAGCCGTTTCTGCCGTTTGTCCTTCAAACAAACCAGGCATCCGAGTCTCTACCGGGAAAGGTGAATGGATAAGATCGAAGTTCGGGGCGCCCGCACCCATAATCTCAAAAATATTAACCTCGTCATCCCCCGCGACAAACTGATTGTCGTGACCGGGCTTTCGGGTTCAGGCAAATCCTCACTGGCTTTCGACACTCTGTATGCCGAAGGGCAGCGTCGTTACGTTGAATCGCTCTCCGCTTACGCGCGGCAGTTTTTGTCGCTCATGGAAAAACCGGATGTCGACCATATTGAGGGGCTATCGCCCGCGATCTCAATTGAACAAAAATCGACATCGCACAACCCGCGCTCTACGGTGGGTACTATTACCGAGATCCACGACTACCTGCGCCTGCTGTTTGCCCGCGTGGGCGAGCCGCGTTGTCCAGATCATGACGTGCCGCTGGCGGCGCAAACCGTTAGCCAGATGGTCGATAACGTGCTGTCGCAGCCGGAAAGCAAACGTCTGATGCTGCTGGCGCCGATTATTAAAGAGCGTAAAGGCGAACACACCAAAACGCTGGAAAATCTGGCAAGCCAGGGTTACATTCGCGCCCGTATTGACGGCGAAGTCTGCGATCTCTCCGATCCGCCGAAGCTGGAGCTGCAAAAGAAACATACCATTGAGGTGGTGATCGATCGCTTCAAAGTTCGTAACGATCTTTCCCAACGCCTGGCGGAGTCGTTCGAAACGGCGCTGGAATTATCCGGCGGCACGGCGGTTGTTGCCGATATGGACGATGAGAAAGCGGAGGAGCTTCTGTTCTCCGCCAATTTTGCCTGCCCGATTTGCGGCTACAGTATGCGCGAGCTGGAACCGCGTTTGTTCTCGTTCAACAACCCGGCAGGCGCCTGCCCGACCTGTGACGGGCTCGGCGTTCAGCAATATTTCGATCCGGACCGCGTGATCCAGAATCCCGACCTGTCGCTGGCAGGCGGCGCGATTCGTGGTTGGGATCGTCGCAATTTTTACTACTTTCAAATGCTCAAGTCGCTGGCGGAACACTATAAGTTCGACGTGGATGCGCCGTGGGCAAGCCTCAGCGCCAACGTACATAAAGTCGTGCTGTACGGTTCCGGCAAAGAGAACATTGAATTTAAATATATGAACGATCGCGGCGATACTTCCGTGCGCCGCCATCCGTTCGAAGGCGTGCTGCATAATATGGAGCGCCGTTATAAAGAGACGGAATCCAGCGCGGTGCGCGAAGAGCTAGCGAAATTCATCAGTAATCGCCCCTGCGCCAGCTGTGAAGGAACGCGACTGAATCGCGAAGCGCGCCATGTATTTGTGGAAAATACGCCGCTGCCTGCTATTTCCGATATGAGCATTGGCCATGCGATGGATTTTTTCACTAATCTCAAGCTTTCCGGGCAACGAGCGAAAATCGCCGAAAAAGTGCTAAAAGAGATCGGCGATCGCCTCAAGTTTCTGGTGAACGTCGGCCTGAACTATCTCACGCTCTCCCGCTCGGCAGAGACGCTTTCCGGCGGCGAAGCCCAGCGTATTCGTCTGGCGAGCCAGATAGGCGCCGGGTTAGTCGGCGTGATGTATGTGCTGGATGAGCCGTCCATCGGTCTGCACCAGCGCGATAACGAACGGCTGCTGGGTACGCTGATTCATCTGCGCAATCTTGGCAATACCGTGATTGTGGTGGAACACGATGAAGACGCCATCCGCGCCGCCGACCATGTGATTGATATTGGCCCCGGCGCGGGCGTTCACGGCGGCGAGGTGGTGGCGGAAGGCCCGCTGGAAGCCATTATGGCGGTACCGGAATCACTGACCGGCCAGTACATGAGCGGTAAACGCAAAATTGAAGTGCCGAAACAACGCGTGCCGGCAAATCCAGAAAAAGTGCTCAAACTCACCGGCGCGCGCGGCAACAACCTGAAAGATGTGACCCTTACGCTACCGGTAGGGCTGTTTACCTGTATCACCGGCGTCTCGGGTTCCGGTAAATCGACGCTGATTAACGACACGCTGTTCCCCATCGCCCAGCGTCAGTTAAACGGGGCCACTATCGCCGAACCGGCGCCGTATCGGGATATTCAAGGGCTGGAACATTTCGATAAAGTGATTGATATCGACCAGAGCCCGATCGGGCGCACCCCGCGTTCCAACCCGGCGACCTATACGGGCGTCTTTACCCCGGTTCGCGAGCTTTTTGCTGGCGTGCCGGAGTCTCGCTCGCGCGGCTACACGCCAGGGCGATTCAGCTTCAACGTGCGCGGCGGTCGCTGCGAAGCGTGCCAGGGCGATGGCGTCATTAAAGTCGAAATGCACTTTCTGCCGGATATTTACGTGCCGTGCGACCAGTGCAAAGGCAAGCGCTATAACCGGGAAACGCTGGAGATTAAGTACAAAGGCAAGACCATCCACGAAGTGCTGGATATGACCATTGAAGAAGCGCGTGAGTTCTTTGATGCGGTTCCGGCGCTGGCGCGTAAGCTGCAGACGCTGATGGACGTGGGGCTGACCTATATCCGTCTTGGTCAGTCGGCGACGACGCTTTCCGGCGGCGAGGCCCAGCGCGTGAAGCTGGCGCGCGAACTGTCGAAGCGCGGCACCGGGCAGACGCTGTATATTCTCGACGAGCCGACCACCGGCCTGCACTTTGCCGATATTCAGCAGTTGCTTGACGTTCTGCATCAGTTGCGCGATCAGGGCAACACCATCGTGGTGATCGAACACAACCTGGACGTCATTAAAACGGCGGACTGGATTGTCGATCTCGGCCCGGAAGGCGGCAGCGGCGGCGGCGAAATTCTCGTCTCCGGTACGCCGGAAACCGTGGCGGAGTGCGAGGCGTCGCATACCGCCCGCTTCCTTAAACCTATGCTCAAATAACCTTCACGCCGCTTTCCGATTCGCCGGGAAGCGGCATCATTTTTCCTCATCCCACCTCATTGTATCCGTGTTGAGCATTTGTGATTTGCGTGCCGCCTCGCTCTGACATGTGATAGCGCAAACGGTCTGTTATGGAAAACACCATGAAGTTGCCCTACGCAATCACACTACTGCTGTGCCTGTTTTTATCCGCCTGTACGCTGCCTGACCGCTTTAGCGCCGTGGCTTTTCAACAACTGACGCTATTACAAGCGCGCTCAACCCGCTTCCTGCAGGACGCGGCGCGAATACCGTGGCAAAAAGAGACACTGCTCAAGGATGACCGCGATATCCGCCAGACATTTTTTCAGGCTGAGCGGGTCGCCCGTCAAGGTGGGGATAAACACCGACTCGATAATCTGGCGCTGCTGAAAAATCACTATTTGCGTCTTTATGCGCGGGTTATGCAACGTAAGCAACCACTTACTTACATCCAGGCTGAGAGATACCAACAGCAAAATAATCAGGTCTGGAAATTAGCCATACAGGGCGAGTGTCTGCATTGGGGCGCCCGCTGCACTCAGGGAGATGAAAATGGCGTCTATTAACGAAATACATAACCTGATGACCACCGCCCGGGCCGAACACCCTGTAGCCTCCTCGACGATGGCCGAGTTTATCCAGACGTATAAGCAGGCAAGAGAAGACAGCGACGACGGTATCCGCGAGTCCGCCGCGTTTATCGCCCGCGCGCTTCAGGAACATGCTCGCGGCTGGCTGGACGACGACGATATGATTATTCTGCTGGAAGGACAGCGGGACCTCGCCAGGCTACGCGCCAATAATGCGCAAATCGCCCTCGGCAGCCGTATCCGGTCTACGGTCATCCGCCTCATTGATATCGCCCTGGCGTTGTTGGTCGGCACGCTATAATCAGGACTGCGGCAACTGCTTGCGTTTATCTTCCGGCAGCGCATTTACCGCCTGTTGATAAGAGGCATCGACCAGATAATAGAGTTGTGAATCCGGCAGCGATCCGTCCAGATAGACCGTGCTCCAGTGCGCTTTATTAAGGTGCCGACTCGGTCGTACATCGCTGTGCTGCTGACGTAACAACTCTGCCAGTTCCGGGCTGGTTTTGAGAGAGGCTGCCGGGCGTCCTTCAACTTCTTTTACCATCGCGAAAAGTACATCTTCCACTTTAATTTGCGTCGCTTTCCAGTCGCTGTGGACGCTCTGCTCTGCGCCAGGTTTTGCCATGCAGTATTGCAGTAATTCCGAAATGGTCATTATCATTCCCCTTGTAGTGTCGCGATGATTTTACGTGGACCGCCGTGAATACGGTGCTCTCCCAACCAGATACCTTGCCATGTTCCTAACTGTAAACGCCCCTGGCGTACAGGCAGCAGCAACGAGACGCCCAATACTGACGACTTAATATGCGAAGGCATGTCATCCGCCCCTTCGTAATCATGTTCATACGCCGCATTATCGGGAACGGTTTTCAGGAAATGGCGCTCCATATCAGCGCGCACGGTGGGATCGCAGTTTTCGTTTAACGTCAGCGAGGCCGAGGTGTGTAGCAACAACAGATGCAGCAAACCCGTTTCGACAGGCGGTAAGCCAGACAATTTATCGATAATTTCATCTGTTATCAGATGAAACCCGCGCGGCTTCTCGCTCAGTGTAATGGTGCGCTGATACCACATAGGCTGCTCCTTCCTAAAAACAAACGTCTCCTGAATAGTGTGCAGCAAGTCTGGAAAAGGTAAAAGCCAGCGGGGCAAGTTTGTGCAAAAATCATGCAAAAAAGGAGAGCCTGACGCTCTCCTGATTTTTAGTACTCCGAGTTGACAATGACTTCCTCGCCAAACGCTCCTGCCTGCGGCAGCGGTTTGTAGGTGGAGTTAGCCGCGCGCAGGATGCGAATACCGCGGATACCACAATCACGAGCCGCGGTAATATCGTTATCCGAATCGCCGTAGAAGATACGCATGTTCTTCTCCTGCAGCCACTGTACTTTCGTATTTTGTTCCGGTTTATCGCCGGCGAAAATCACCGGATTCATATTCGCCGCCGGAATATGGAAGTTATCCGCCAGCGTTTTCGACACGGTTTCCGTTTTCGTCTGACTACGACCAGTGACAAAGTAAATACTGTCGCCACGGCGAACATGCATATCAATGAGCTGTCGGGCCACTTCTTTTGGAATACTGAACTCATCCCAGCCGTTGTTCATTTTTTCCCAAAAGGCCGGATTTTTCAGATAATCGTCGCTGTCCGGGGAATAGGTTTTCTTTCCGCGCCAGAATCCGGGGCTGGAAAATAACACGGTGTCGTCAATATCAAAGCCGACCGCCATCGGCGGGCGTCCGGTGAGGCTGTTTTCAATCTGGGCGACAGAGACCCAATGGACAGGCGCTTGTTCCGCGAGTTTTGCAACATTAGTGCCCGGATTGAGCGTCGAAGGGGAAGATACTAACGCATTCGCGGAATGGTTTAGCGTAAACAACAAACAGACGGCACTCAGCGCCAGGGTTATTTTTTTCATGCTTTTCCCTTAAAATTCAAAATATTATAATTATTAAGATGAGTCTTTGCTCAAAAAACTATCTGACCATAACGCCAGTAACGGTCAAAAGGAAGGATTATCTGCGGTTTTGTTACGAAAAAAGAGGATGATCACAACAGCTATTGTCAGACCGGAGGGCACTGTTATCGCCGTCCGGCCTGAATATTACATGACAGCGGCAAATGCCTTCGCCACGCGGTGTACATTTGAAGCATTAAGCCCGGCGACACACATGCGGCCACTGGCAATCAGGTAAACGCCAAACTCATCGCGCAACCGATCGACCTGCTCCTCGCTTAACCCGGTATAGCTGAACATACCGCGCTGCTGTAACAAGTAATCAAAGTTGCGGTCAGGCATCTCCGCCTTCAGCTCCTTCACCAGCGTCTGGCGCATCGATATAATGCGGTTACGCATCGCGTCGACTTCCGCCAGCCAGCCCGCTTTTAACGCCTCATCGCCCAGGACCGTAGCGACCACCTGAGCGCCGAAACACGGCGGACTGGAGTAAATTCGGCGCACCGTCGCTTTTAGCTGTCCCAGAACCCGCGCGGCAATTTCAGCATCTTCACACACCACGGACAGGCCGCCGACGCGCTCGCCGTACAGCGAGAAAATCTTCGAAAAAGAATTACTGACTAACGCAGGTAACCCGGCGCTGGCAATGGCGCGAATAGCGTAAGCATCCTCGTCCATGCCTGCGCCAAACCCCTGATAGGCAATATCAAGGAACGGAATCAGATCGCGCGCTTTCACTATTTCAATCACCGCATCCCATTGCGAAGGCGTTAAATCCGCCCCGGTCGGGTTGTGACAACAGGGGTGCAGCAGCACGATACTGCGCGCAGGTAACGTATTCAGCGTGGCCAGCAGATCGTTAAAACGGATGCCGTTAGTCGCGTCGTCATACCAAGGGTAAGTACTCACTTCGAATCCTGCCCCGGCAAATATCGCAATATGGTTTTCCCAGGTGGGGTCGCTCACCCATACGCCTGCGTCGGGGAAATAACGCTTAAGGAAATCCGCGCCTACTTTCAGCGCGCCGGAGCCGCCTAATGTCTGGATAGTGGCCACGCGCTGTTGCTGAAGAACCGGGTGATCGGCGCCAAAGAGCAAAGGCGCGATAGTATGGCGATAAGTATTGAGTCCTTCCATCGGCAGGTACAGCGAAGCGCCATGCGGCTGCGCGTTAAGCCGGGCTTCGGCTTCGGCCACCGTTTTAAGCTGTGGGATAATCCCGTCTTCGTTGTAATACAGGCCAATGCTCAGATTCACTTTGTCGTGACGGGAGTCGTCCTTAAAACGCTCCATCAGTGAAAGAATCGGATCGCCGGCATAGGCGTCAACTTTTTGAAACACGCGATGGTTCTCCAGGTTTACAGAGGGTAGGAAATAACACAATAAACCGGAAGGACGAGAAGATCGAGAGGATGTTGTGGTGGATGCGCATATTACCGGATGACGGCGTGAACGTCTTATCCGGCCTACAGCCAATGCGCGATACAAGCCGGATAAGCGCAAGCGCCACCCGGCCCGCCGCGTATTTAATCAATATACTTCATCGCCACCCTTGAGGTCAGGCGCGTGATAAGTTCGTAAGCACTTACTTTTGTCATTTCAGCGATACGTTCAACCGGCAGACCTTCACCCCATAAGACCACCGGATCGCCCGCGTTATCCTGCGCGTTTGGCCCCAAATCCACGCAAATCATATCCATCGCCACCCGCCCGACAATCGGGACTTCACGACCATTGACCAGTACTGGCGTACCGGAAGGCGCCGCTCGTGGGTAGCCATCGCCATACCCCATCGCCACCACGCCCAGGCGCGTGTCGCGCTCACTCACCCATGTCCCGCCGTAGCCCACCGGTTCGCCCGCTTTGTGGTCACGCACCGCGATCAAACTGGAGGTTAAGGACATCACCGGCTGAAAACCAAAATCCGGCCCCCAGGGTTTGTGCTCCAGCGGCGATACGCCATACAAAATGATGCCCGGACGCGCCCAGTCAAAGTGAGACTGCGGCCACAGCAGGATACCGCCAGACGCGGCAATAGAGCGCTGACCGGGTTTACCCTGACAGAAGGCATTAAAAATGTCGAGCTGATGTTCGGTAGCGCCGCATTCCGGCTCATCCGCACGGGCAAAATGGCTGACGATATTCACCGGCTGGCGTACATTTTTACAGTGCGTCAGACGCTGGTAGAACGCCTCCGCCTCTTCGGGACGCACGCCGAGACGATGCATACCGGTATCCAGTTTCATCCAGACCGTTACCGGCTCCGCCAGCTCCACCGCCTCCAGGGCGGCAAGCTGCTCTTGATTATGTACGGCGGTATGCAGACATTGCGCGGAAATGGTCGGCAGATCGGCGGCGTCGAAAAAACCCTCCAGCAGCAGGATAGGCTGCGTGATCCCGCCCGCTCGCAGACGTAGAGCCTCTTCAAGACGCGCCACGCCAAAAGCGTCAGCATCAGGGAGCGTTCGCGCGGTCTCCAGAAGACCGTGTCCATAAGCGTTCGCTTTCACCACCGCAACCAGCTTACTGGCAGGCGCCAGTTCACGCAGACGTTGCAGGTTGTGTCGCAGAGCGCGGCGGTTAATGACGACTGTTGCCGCTTGCATTTGAATTCCTTGTTAAAAGAATGACGGAGAGTTACTCATCATCGTATTGCGGTCCCGCATAGTTATCGAAGCGCGACCACTGACCATTGAACGTCAGACGAACCGTACCGATAGGACCGTTACGTTGCTTACCAATAATAATTTCAGCAATGCCTTTTAAGTCGCTGTTCTCGTGATAAACCTCATCACGGTAGATAAACATAATTAAGTCGGCATCCTGTTCAATAGAGCCGGATTCACGCAGGTCGGAGTTCACCGGACGTTTATCCGCGCGTTGTTCCAGGGAGCGGTTAAGCTGCGATAGCGCCACGACCGGCACCTGGAGTTCCTTCGCCAGCGCTTTCAACGAGCGAGAAATTTCGGCGATTTCCAGAGTACGGTTATCAGAAAGCGACGGCACACGCATCAATTGCAGGTAGTCGATCATAATCAGACTTAACCCGCCATGTTCGCGGAAAATACGCCGCGCGCGCGAACGGACTTCTGTCGGCGTAAGACCTGAGGAGTCGTCAATATACATATTGCGTTTCTCCAGCAGAATGCCCATCGTGCCGGAGATTCGCGCCCAGTCTTCATCATCAAGTTGACCGGTACGAATACGTGTCTGATCGACGCGGGACAGCGAGGCCAGCATACGCATCATGATCTGTTCGCCGGGCATCTCCAGGCTGAAGATCAGTACCGGTTTATCCTGCAACATCGCCGCATTTTCGCAGAGGTTCATCGCAAAAGTGGTTTTACCCATGGAGGGGCGCGCCGCGACGATAATCAAATCCGAACGCTGTAACCCTGCCGTCTTTTTATTGAGATCCTGATAGCCGGTATCCACGCCTGTAACGCCATCGTGCGGTTGCTGGAACAACTGCTCAATACGCGCCACGGTGGCGTCAAGAATCTGGTCGATGCTTTTCGGACCTTCGTCTTTGTTGGCCCGGTTTTCCGCGATCTGGAAGACGCGCGACTCCGCCAGATCCAGCAGTTCGTCGCTATTGCGCCCCTGTGGATCGTAACCGGCGTCCGCAATTTCATGCGCCGCCGCGATCATATCGCGGACCACGGCGCGTTCGCGCACAATGTCCGCATAAGCACTGATGTTCGCCGCGCTTGGCGTGTTTTTAGACAACTCCGCCAGATAGGCGAAACCGCCGACGCTGTCCAGTTGGCCCTGCCGCTCCAGCGATTCCGCGAGCGTAATCAGGTCGATAGGACTGCCGCTTTCCTGCAAGCGCCCCATCTCTGTAAAGATATGGCGATGCGGGCGGGTATAGAAATCTTCCGCCACCACGCGCTCGGCCACATCGTCCCAGCGCTCGTTATCCAGCATTAAACCGCCCAACACCGACTGTTCCGCTTCAATCGAGTGCGGCGGCACTTTTATCCCGGCAACCTGCGGATCGCGGTCGCGGGCATCAGTCTGTGGTTTGTTGAAGGGTTTATTTCCTGCCATAGTGAATGGAGTTACCGAGATAGTGATTGGGTCGAAAGATTACCACATTTCTTTTGGAGGAAGCATGGCAACGCGTATTGAATTTCACAAGCATGGTGGTCCGGAAGTGCTTCAGACCGTGGAGTTTACGCCAGCGGAACCGGCGGAACACGAAATCCAGGTTGAGAACAAAGCCATTGGTATCAACTTCATCGACACCTATATCCGTAGCGGACTCTATCCGCCCCCGTCGTTGCCTGCGGGCCTGGGAACCGAAGCTGCGGGTGTGGTCAGTAAAGTCGGCAACGGCGTGGAGCACATTCGCGTGGGCGATCGCGTCGTCTACGCGCAGTCAACGCTCGGCGCTTACAGTTCCGTCCATAACGTCCCCGCAGATAAAGCCGCGATTTTACCTGACGCCATTTCCTTCGAACAGGCGGCAGCCTCTTTTCTCAAGGGGTTGACCGTTTTTTACCTGTTGCGCAAAACCTATGAAGTGAAACCCGACGAACCCTTCCTGTTTCATGCCGCTGCGGGCGGCGTCGGTCTGATCGCCTGCCAGTGGGCGAAAGCGCTGGGCGCGAAGCTTATCGGTACCGTCGGTAGCGCGCAAAAAGCGCAGCGGGCGCTGGACGCCGGTGCCTGGCAGGTAATTAATTACCGTGAGGAGAGTATTGTCGAACGGGTAAAAGAGATCACCGGCGGCAAAAAAGTCCGCGTGGTCTATGACTCCGTGGGGAAAGATACCTGGGAGGCCTCACTGGACTGCCTGCAACGTCGGGGACTGATGGTCAGTTTCGGCAATGCGTCCGGCCCCGTCACCGGCGTGAATTTAGGTATTCTGAATCAGAAAGGTTCCCTGTATGCCACGCGACCTTCACTACAGGGGTATATTACGACGCGTGAAGAACTGACCGAAGCCAGCAATGAATTGTTCTCATTGATCGCCAGCGGCGTGATTAAAGTCGATGTGGCTGAAAATCAACGCTATGCGTTAAAAGATGCCCGTCGCGCGCATGAAGTGCTGGAAAGCCGGGCCACACAGGGCTCAAGCCTGCTGATTCCGTAATAGCTCTGCAAAGAAATTGGGCTTCCACCCGGGAAGCCCTTTCTTTTTTTGTTCGGCTGTATGTAGGGTACAGCGCGATGAATTCGTTACCTGCGCAATCATGACAGATTTAATAATCGATTCCTATTTGCCTGTGAGGGCAAAGTTCCAGGTTGTGACGAACCGCTCAATACCTTAGTAAAACCGACGGTTATTGCGCTGATACTGTGGGATTTTTGGCGTTTTTACTGCTTTGATCACCCACACCACAGCCACCGCCAGCAGTAGCCACGGTAACAGCTTGATCATCAGGGCGAACATTCCACCCAGGAACATGACGGCAGTCGCTACAACCAGCGCGGCCAGAATGCCCAGCAAGGAGACGCCCGTCACCATTAACATCAGAAAAAAGCCAAGCATAAAAAGTAGTTCCAGCATAGTCGCTCCCCATAAAGATGGCATTGCCCGGCGGCACGGCGCTTACCGGGTTTGGTCAGGTAAGCTATTACAAAAATCATGCCAATATTTATGTTTTTGATATATAAAGAAAACGCCCTGCAAGACTGCACAGAGCGTGGTGAGATTGACTAATTTTTGGCGAACTTTTAACGCTTGTCTGCTACCAGTTTTAGCGCCTGCTCCAGTACAGCAACATCCGCGCCAGCTTTATGGGCGTTTTCGCTCAGATAGCGACGCCACTGCCGCGCGCCGGGGATGCCCTGGAACAACCCCAGCATATGGCGAGTGATATGCCCCAGATACGCTCCTTGGCTCAATTCACGCTCAATATAGGGATACATCGCGCGAACCACCGTAACCGGGTCGGCATCGGTGGTATCGGCGCCGAAAATCTCCCGATCCACCGCGGCCAGTATACCCGGATTCTGATAAGCTTCGCGGCCAACCATGACGCCATCCATATGGCGCAGGTGCTCCTTCGCCTCTTCCAGAGATTTGATGCCGCCGTTAATGGACATGGTCAGGTGCGGAAAATCCCGCTTTAGCTGATAGACGCGCGGGTAATCCAGCGGCGGGATCTCACGATTTTCTTTCGGGCTTAAGCCAGAAAGCCAGGCTTTGCGCGCATGGATAATAAACATCTCGCATTCGCCCTGACCGGAAACCGTATTAATGAAATCACACAGGAACGCATAACTGTCCTGATCGTCAATACCAATGCGGGTTTTTACCGTCACCGGAATCGAGACGACATCACGCATGGCTTTAACACAATCGGCGACCAGTTGCGCATTGCCCATCAAACAGGCGCCAAACATACCATTTTGCACGCGATCGGAAGGGCACCCCACGTTGAGGTTAATTTCATCGTAGCCACGCGCTTCCGCCAGCTTTGCACAATGCGCAAGCTGAGCCGGATCGCTTCCACCAAGCTGTAGAGCGACCGGATGCTCTTCTTCGCTATAAGCCAGATAGTCACCCTTACCGTGAATAATCGCGCCCGTGGTCACCATTTCGGTGTAGAGCAGCGTCTGGCGAGACAGCAAACGCAGGAAATAGCGGCAATGTCTGTCCGTCCAGTCGAGCATAGGCGCGATGGAGAAGCGATAAGCAGGTAAAGCGGAGGACTGGGTTTCAGGCTGCATGGCGAATAAATAAGCATCCGGTTAAAAAAGGGGCGTTACTATAGCATAACGCTAAACCGGAGGCGTAGCGCCTCCGGTGAAAGCACCTCAGAATGTCATTGTAAGCTGCGCGCCTGCCCCCCAGGTTTCATCTTCGCCGTACAGTCCCATTAAATCGAGATGCACACGGTTAAAGGGCGCAAAGCCAAGACCGCCGGTAACCACATTGCTATCGTTATTTTTCACATCCGCACGATACCCTGCGCGCACCGCCAGCCATGACAACGGTCGAACTTCAGCGCCGACACCCACGTACCGTGAATTGTCTTCGCTCTTAAAGCCTTTCGTTTCCGTCAGATCGCCATCGGCGCTTACGGTCAGCAAATCGTTATGCCATGCGACGCCCGCGGTAACCAGGGGGCGGATTTGGTATGTATCTTTGTAGTTGGTGGTTTCTCCCGTCATACCATTAGTGATGTAAATATCTTTCGTATCGATATCGCGAGATACCAGATTTTGCCCGCTCAGCCCCAGCGTCCAGTTTTCACCGATATCGGCAGCAAGCCCCGCATCAATGTTAAAACCCGTATCGTCATTGCGATAACGGCTGCTATTCCAGTCGCTACTGTCGTAGTTATAAATTGAGGTGGTGTAGTTATAGAGCCAGGTTTTTTGCAGTTTTGGCGTAACGCCAATGGAAACAGGCACCTCGCCCACCACAAACTGCTTCGCCAGCGCAATACCGTAGTCAGATACAATCGCTACCCGCCCCGACGCGGTAGAGTTTAAATGCTTTGTAATTTCGTCAGACCCCAGCAAAGCAGCGCGTCCTGCTTCACGAAGCGCGACACGTTCATCATGCTGGATATCGCGCAGATACTGAATATCGTTCTGATCAATGGACGAACTCACGCGCCCATGCGCATAACCTTTGGCGATAAACGCCACGGAAAGCGTTTGCCCTGGAATACTTACCGCCAACCCGGCGCCGGCATTGGCGCGGGCGGTTTTTCCGTTGAGATATTCCAGCTCATCGGCCAGGTCGCGCGCGGCGCCCTGAAATTGATTCAGCACGCCTCGCGGATTGAGCAGAATTTGCCCCAGCGTAAGGTTATCGACGACCTCATCGTAGTAATCCACTTTATCGCTGATATCGTCAATTTCATCCTGGAGATTGTCTTTATCCGTAATCTGGACGCCGACCGCAGGAAGGACAACAGTGATATTGTCTTCCGGTTTGGCTTTTGCCAGTAACGCCGGATTTAACAGTACTCCGCTGCCATAATTCGCGGACGCAACGCCCGTCCCGCCCATTGCGTCATTACGCGCTTCCGTCCAGGTATTGGCGGCGCTCGCCTGCTTTGCCATAAAAAGCGAGACCGCGATAGCAATCAGTGAAAGTTTGACGTTTTTGTTCACAGTTAGCCCATCTTATTATCAGGTGAAGTAATCCCTCCGCCACGCTTTACCGGACAGAGGCGAACTATTGCTGTGAAATAGTGATGTTAAATCCTGTTGTTATAATATCGACCCTCATTAGGTATAGATGAGAATACTGGCGCGGAAAAGCTTAGCAGGCGATATATTGTCGCGGGGTAATTTCAGAGTTTTAAGCAGCTCGTGGTAAAGTAACGGATTAGACTTTCATGCCATTCGAGGTGCTACATGGAAAAGACCACAACGCAAGAGTTACTGGCGCAAGCTGAAAAACTCTGCGCGCAGCGCAACGTGCGCCTGACGCCTCAGCGCCTCGAAGTGCTGCGCCTGATGAGTCTGCAGCAGGGTGCAATCAGCGCATACGATTTGCTCGATTTGCTGCGCGAAACGGAACCACAGGCCAAACCGCCCACCATCTACCGCGCGCTGGATTTTTTGCTCGAACAGGGTTTTGTCCATAAAGTGGAATCCACCAATAGTTATGTGGTTTGCCACCTGTTCGACCAGCCGACGCACAGCTCGGCCATGTTTATCTGCGATCGTTGTGGCGTGGTGAAGGAAGAGTGTGCCGAGGGCGTGGAAGACATCATGCATACGCTGGCGGCTAAAATGGGCTTTGCGCTACGACATAACGTTATTGAGGCGCACGGTCTGTGCCCTGCGTGCGTAGAAGTGGAAGCGTGTCGCCATCCGGGCGACTGTGGTCACGATCACTCGGTGCTGGTGAAGAAAAAACCGCGTTAGCCTGAACGGAAAAAGGGGCGGCAGTAGAGAGGGGCACGCCCGCATTCATAAGCAAACAGGGGGAAGCACATCCATGTACTCCTGGTAGGGGAAAACATATTACCAGCGATAGTTGTTACGGGTTTCCCAGTCAACAACCTCTTTTTCCGCCTGATCTTTCTGGTAACCGTAACGCTCCTGGATTTTACCTACCAGTTGGTCGCGTTTACCTTCGATAACGGTCATATCGTCATCGGTCAGTTTGCCCCATTGTTCTTTCATTTTACCTTTAAACTGTTTCCAGTTACCGCCGGCTTCGTCTTTATTCATCATCTTGTCCTCATCATTCGGTTAAGAATAGCAGGTGTTATTCGCCCAAATGCACTGCAATTTCTGCTGGACGTGATAATAATTGTAGGCAGGAATTCGGCCTTCGGTTTTATATTCAGAATTTTTAACCGTCACGATCTGGCAAACCATGTACCCTCGCGCCAGTGACGACGCCAGATAAGGCTCAACGACAGACCGCGAAGCGCCAGGAACACGGTTAATGCCAGCCATAAACCATGATTTCCTAATACCGGCAGGGCGAAGAGCGTCAGCGCGAATCCTCCCGCGGCGACTGCCATGCTATTGCGCATTTCGGCGGCGCGCGTCGCGCCAATAAACATACCGTCGAGCAGATAGCACCATACGCCCACCAGCGGTAATACCACCTGCCAGATAAGATACCGATCCGCCAGTAGCTGTATTTGCGGTAATGAGGTCAGTAACGCGACAATATGTTCGCCTGCCAGGGCATAGACTGTGGAAAACAACAAGGCCACAATTCCTGACTGACGACACGCCGCTCGCCAGACGTCCAGTAGCTTGCTACCGTCACGCGCGCCGTAAGCCTGACCGGAGTGCGCCTCCACCGCATAAGCAAAACCGTCCAGCGCATAGGCCGTAAAGGTGAGTAAGGTCATCAGGACTGCATTTACCGCGATAATATCGCTGCCCAGCCGCGCGCCTGACACCGTGATTGCGCCAAAACAAAGCTGAAGGAGCAATGAGCGCAGCATAATATCGCGATTGAGCGCCAAAAGGCGGCGCACGTTGCCGCGCCAGGCCTGTTTTAGCATATCCAGCGACACACCGCGGAGATGGAGAACTTTACGTACCATCATGAGGCCGATCAGTAACGTGGCATATTCTGCGATGACCGTCGCCAGGGCGGCGCCCTGCACGTTCATATGAAGCCCCATCACCAGCCACAGGTCGAGCGCGATGTTGAGGATATTGCCCACGACCAACAAGATAACCGGCGCCCGCGCATACTGAACGCCTAACAGCCACCCGAGCAGCACCAGATTCGCCAGTGACGCGGGAGCGCTTAGCCAACGAATTTCAAGGAAGCGTCTCGCCTGCACCAGGACAGCGTCGTTCCCGCCGACAATATGTAAAGCCAGCTCGATAAGCGGCGTGCGAAATAGCACAATCATCACGCCAGCGCCCAGCGCCAGCAATAACGGTTGAATGAGCGCCCGGGCTAACGCCTGCGGATTTTTGGCGCCAAATGCCTGCGCCGTTAGTCCGGTGGTGCTCATACGTAGAAATAGCAGCAGCATGAAAAGAAAGCTGGTGGCAGTCGCGCCCACCGCCACGCCGCCAAGGAAAACCGGGCTGTCCAGATGACCAATCACCGCCGTATCGACCAGCCCCAGTAAGGGGACGGTGATGTTAGAAAAAATCATCGGCAGCGCGAGACGCCAGAGAGCTTTATCAGAGGAGGTAAAAAGCGGCATGGAGAAAAGCCTGACAAGGAGTTAAAGGAAACGAGCGCATTGCCGGATGGCGACGTAACGCCTTATCCGGCCTACAAATTAATCATCTCAGGAACTGCATTCCCGTAGGCCTGATAAGCGCAGCGCCATCAGGCTGCACGATTGCCGGATGACGGCTTACAAGGAGATTAAAAAGAGATTACAACCATTCCCCGTTGCGAATGACGCCTACCGCCAGCCCTTCAATCGTAAAGCTTTGTTCGCGCAGATCCACCACTATCGGTGTAAACTCGCTGTTTTCCGGCAGCAGCTCCACTTTATTGCCCTGCTTTTTCAGGCGTTTTACTGTCACTTCATCGTCAATGCGAGCGACAACCACCTGGCCATTACGGACGTCCTGCGTTTTATGTACCGCCAGCAAATCCCCATCCATAATACCGATGTCTTTCATCGACATACCGCTTACGCGCAGCAGGAAATCGGCGCTGGGTTTGAACAGTGAAGGATCGACCTGGTAATGGCCTTCAATATGCTGCTGCGCCAGAAGCGGTTCACCCGCCGCGACACGCCCGACAAGCGGTAATCCGTCCTCTTCTTCCTGTAACAGACGGATACCTCGCGATGCGCCGGAAACGATTTCAAGCACCCCTTTGCGCGCCAGCGCCTTAAGGTGTTCTTCCGCCGCGTTTGGGGAACGGAACCCCAAACGCTGCGCGATTTCCGCACGCGTCGGTGGCATACCTGTCTGGCTGATGTGATCCCGGATGAGATCAAACACCTCTTGTTGCCTGGCCGTTAACGCTTTCATTCCGCCCCCTGGGTGTATATACAGTCATGCTGTGAGTATATACAGTTAAAGGTGATTTTGGAACCACAAACGGCGCAAAAAACAAGAGATTTATAAAATTTGGAACCTTTATCGAAAATGTGACCATAACAGGATGCCCCAGGTCATCAGGGCAACGAAAATAGACAGTAGCACCGCAGCCGATCCCATATCTTTCGCACGGCCGGAAAGCTCATGGTATTCAGAACCGATGCGGTCCACGACCGCTTCAATAGCGCTGTTGAGGATTTCAACAATCATGATAAGTAAAACGGAACCTATCAATAACACACGGGTAATCGCATCCACATCCAGCCAGCAGGCGATGATGACGCCCAGCAATACCGCGATACTTTCCTGGCGAAACGCTGCTTCGTGAGTCCATGCGGCGCGAAATCCTTTCCAGGAATATCCTGCCGCTTTGATAATTCTGGTGAATCCAGTGGTATTATTGGCCATCAAAAGAACCTTTTTACATTATTAACGTCAATGACATTATACGGTTGCCCTGCACGATTCGGACTGCCGTAACGCAGCGCGAAGTATGACGGGATACAACAGAAATTCGCTAAACTTTCTGATATCCTTGCACCGCATTTGCATTATTAACCAGAGGCTTTACATCGTTTATGTCCGGCTGGCCACGAATTTACTACAAATTACTGAATTTACCATTAAGCATACTGGTAAAAAGCAAGTCTATTCCGGCGGAACCCGCCCAGGAATTGGGGCTCGATACTTCTCGCCCCATTATGTATGTCTTGCCATACAACTCAAAAGCGGACTTACTGACGCTGCGGGCGCAATGTCTGGCGCACGATCTCCCGGATCCGCTGGAGCCGCTGGAGATCGACGGCGCGCTGCTGCCACGCTATGTATTTATTCACGGCGGACCGCGTGTCTTTACCTATTACACGCCAAAAGAAGAGTCGGTGAAACTTTTTCACGATTATCTCGATCTGCATCGGAGTAATCCGGCTTTGGACGTGCAGATGGTGCCCGTTTCCGTGATGTTTGGCCGCGCGCCGGGTCGTGAAAAGGGAGAAGATAACCCGCCTTTACGTATGCTGAACGGCGTACAGAAATTCTTTGCCATCTCCTGGCTGGGTCGCGATAGCTTTGTCCGATTCTCGCCGTCCGTCTCATTGCGTCGCATGGCTGATGAACACGGCACCGATAAAATCATCGCGCAGAAGCTGGCTCGCGTGGCGCGTATGCACTTTGCCCGCCAGCGCCTGGCGGCGGTTGGCCCACGCCTGCCCGCCCGTCAGGATCTGTTTAACAAACTGCTGGCCTCGAAAGCGATCGCCCGCGCGGTAGAAGACGAAGCGCGCAGTAAAAAAATCTCTCATGAAAAAGCGCAGCAAAACGCCATTGCGCTGATGGAAGAGATCGCGGCGAACTTCTCTTACGAGATGATTCGTTTGACCGACAGGATTTTGGGGTTTACCTGGAACCGACTGTACCAGGGGATTAACGTGCATAACGCCGAGCGCGTACGCCAACTGGCGCACGACGGGCATGAAATCGTCTATGTGCCCTGTCACCGCAGCCATATGGACTATTTGCTCCTTTCTTATGTGCTGTACCATCAGGGGCTGGTTCCGCCGCACATTGCCGCCGGTATTAACCTTAATTTCTGGCCCGCTGGCCCGATTTTCCGTCGTCTGGGCGCGTTCTTTATTCGTCGCACCTTTAAGGGGAATAAACTCTATTCCACCGTCTTTCGCGAATACCTGGGCGAGCTGTTCAGCCGCGGTTACTCGGTTGAGTATTTTGTCGAAGGAGGACGTTCGCGTACCGGACGTTTGTTAGACCCGAAAACCGGCACCCTGTCGATGACTATCCAGGCGATGCTGCGCGGCGGTACCCGTCCAATTACGTTAGTGCCTATTTACATCGGCTATGAGCACGTCATGGAAGTGGGCACCTATGCGAAAGAACTGCGCGGCGCGACAAAAGAGAAAGAGAGCCTGCCGCAGATGCTGAAAGGCTTGAGCAAGCTGCGCAATCTGGGTCAGGGCTACGTTAACTTTGGCGAACCGATGCCGCTCATGACGTACCTGAACCAGCATGTGCCGGAGTGGCGCGAATCTATCGACCCTATAGAGGCCATACGCCCAGCCTGGCTGACGCCGACGGTAAATAGTATCGCCGCCGATCTGATGGTGCGTATTAACAACGCTGGCGCGGCAAACGCGATGAACCTGTGTTGTACCGCGCTGTTAGCGTCGCGTCAGCGCTCGCTCACCCGCGAGCAGCTCACCGAGCAGCTTGATTGCTATCTAGATCTGATGCGCAATGTTCCTTATTCCACAGACTCAACCGTTCCTGCCGCCAGCGCTGGCGAGCTCATCGCTCACGCGCTGCAGATGAATAAGTTTGAGGTCGAGAAAGACACCATTGGCGATATCATCATCCTGCCGCGCGAGCAGGCGGTGTTGATGACCTATTATCGTAACAATATCGCGCATATGTTGATTATGCCTTCGCTGATGGCGGCGATTATCACCCAGCATCGTCGCATTTCGCGTGATGCGTTGCAGCAGCATGTTGAAGCGCTCTATCCGATGTTAAAAGCGGAGCTGTTCCTGCGCTGGGAGCGCGAGGAGTTAGCCTCGGTCATTGACGCTCTGGCCAGTGAAATGCAGCGTCAGGGGCTAATTACCCTGCAGGATGATGAACTGCATATCAACCCGACGCATTCCCGTACGCTGCAGCTGCTGGCGGCAGGCGCGCGTGAAACGCTACAGCGTTATGCCATTACGTTCTGGCTGTTGAGCGCCAATCCGTCCATCAACCGCAGTACGCTGGAGAAAGAAAGCCGTACCGTGGCGCAACGTCTGTCTGTCCTGCACGGTATTAACGCGCCGGAGTTTTTCGACAAAGCGGTGTTCAGTTCACTCGTGTTGACGCTACGGGATGAGGGTTATATCAGTGATACGGGCGATGCCGAACCGGCAGAAACGATGAAGATATATCAGATGCTTGCCGATCTGATTACCTCTGATGTCCGTCTGACGATTGAAAGCGCGACGCAGGGCGAGTAAGCCAGTGCCTGAAATGCCCGATGGCGTAAGCTTATCGGGCAACTGATATGACGTATTGAAAATTTTGGCTTTGTAGGCCGGGTCCGCCCGGCATGACATCAGAAGTGCCAGTAACTCATCGCCAGCCCTAAAAATAGCACCAGGCCAACGTAGTTATTGTTCATAAAGGCTTTAAAGCAGGCTTCACGCTCACGGTTCGCAATCAGTTTTTGCTGGTAGACAAACAGCGCGCCCGCCACCAGCACAGCCCAGTAATATCCCCATCCCAGACCATTCAACCAGCCGATCAGCGCCATTAACGCCATGACGCCAAGCTGCAGAATCCCGATAATCAATGTGTCATAACGACCAAACAAGATCGCCGTCGATTTAATGCCTATCTTGATATCATCATCTCTGTCGACCATCGCATATTGCGTATCGTAAGCCACTGCCCAGAGAATATTGGCGAGGAACATCAGCCAGCAGCTCAACGGCAGGGATTCGCTCACCGCGGCGAACGCCATGGGGATTGACCAGCCGAAAGCGGCCCCCAGCACGACCTGCGGCAGGTGGGTATAGCGTTTCATAAAGGGATAAACCCAGGCCAACGCCAGCGCCGCCACGGAAAGCAGAATCGTCATGGCGTTCAGCGTCAGCACCAACAGAAACGCCAGCAGCACCAGCACCACAAACAGGTTGCGCGCTTCTTTCTCTGTCACGGCGCCGCTGGGTAAAGGTCGGTTGACCGTACGTTTTACATGTCCGTCAAATTTACGATCGGCATAATCATTCACCACGCAGCCCGCCGCGCGCATTAACCACACGCCAGCGACAAAAACTGCCAAAATCCACAGCTGAGGCATACCCGGCGTCGCCACCCATAGCGCCCAAAGCGTCGGCCAGAGCAGCAGCAACGCGCCAATAGGCTTATCTGTACGCATCAAACGGTGAAACGCCAGCAGCTTACTCTGCGTCAGACTCCACTCCATCTTTATCTTCCTCTCAGTACAGCGGCGATGCAGGTAAAAAAAGCTCGGTAAGCAACAGCGGTTTTCCGCTCAACCGCAGTCGAGAGCGGCGCCCCCACAGCGTTGCATCGCGTCCAATTTCAATAAAATCGCGGGTCAGTGTCGATGATGTAAATAGATAACGTCCAAGCGGGGTTTTACCCAGATGTTGTAAGACCTGTTCAGGTCCGCATAGCGTGGATTCCGGTACCACGGTACGTCCGGCAAGCCAGGGCTCGCCGTCAGCGCAAAGCAGTATCTCACGTAACCAGTAGCGGGATTCTGATGGCAGTAAACCTGATGCTTCCTCGACCTCACTTTGGCCGACAAACGCTTCCCGAATCAGCGTCACGCTTACCCGCTTTCCCTGCTGCTCAAAACGTTTAGTCATAGAATCTTCCAGCAACAGCCAGTCCAGCAAATGGGGTTCAAGCGCAGGAATCGCATCAAAATAGCGCAGCGCACGCAGTCGCGTTAACGCAGGGTGTGACATGCCTTACTCTCCGATTCATAACCTAAAGTCATTGTATCTCAGAAAAGACATTACGGGGGGCGCAATCACAATTAAGTGATCTGTTGCGCAACAAAAAAATAACAATTCGCATGAAATGACAAAAAAAGGTGCGCCAGGAGACGCACCAGTTGCTGCAAAATCAGCACTGTGGGGAAACAATTACCCCTTGCCTTTTACACTGCTGATAAAGGTGGAACGGGCAGATGTCGATCCCAGACGTTCGGCCTCATCAAGCAGTTTCAGCGCTTTATCGACGTCGCCTTTCGCTACGGCATCCTTAATCGCTTTATTAAAGTAGCTTTCCGTATCGTTCAACATCGGTTCGCTTTTCTTCGGCGCGACTGGCGCTGGCGCAGCGACCGGCGCGGCGGTATTGCCTACCGTTACCGGCCCGGTACCGGACGAGCCAAACAACGGCCCGACCAATACGCTGGAGCTACTGTTGGTTTTCACCTTCAGTTTCACTACGCCATCAGTGGTATGGCGAGCAACTGGATCGGGAATATCCGGGATAGAGTTACCGACGCCTTTGGCATAGGCTTTTGCCGGATCGAGCAGCGTAGTAGTTTGCTGAAGATCTTTTTCGGTCGTAAACACCAGAACATAGAGTTTCTGCTGCCCCAACGCAGGCGTCAGGCGCATCACGCCTTCCAGCCGGTCTGCGCTCATGACGCCCGGCTGCTGATAAGTAAAGTAACTGCTGGGGAAGAACGCCGAAGGCGTCATATTTTGGTCAAGAATCAACACGTTTGGCGCAAAAACGCTGGCTTGCTTATTGACCTCGCTGGTCAGAGTTAATGTCAGCTCGCCGATATTCGCCGGAACGCTATAAGCGGCGACCGGGCCGGTAATGCCGGCGACGTCAAGGCGCTGGCCGCCCGTCGCCAGTTGGGTAGACTGCGTTTTTGACTGATCTACAGGCGTCCAGGTTAATTGCTGTAGCGCAGCAGCAGGAATAGCGGGCGCGGCGCTGGTATTTTGCGGTACATAGTTCACTTCCGCCAGGCTGATACCCGGCACGCTGGCGAACAGCCCTGCGGTTAAACAGAGGGCGACGAAACTTTTCTTCATTTTCATTATTCTCACCTCAATAAGGCGGGTTCAGCGGTAGCCAGGCAATAGCGCGCCAACCCAAACATATCGCCGAATGGCGGCTGGCGCCTTATTCGGCTTACAAGCATCATCAGACCTGATGTTTCAGAGGGGCTTGCGCCCCTCGTTACGTCAGATGACCATCGTATTACCACCAGATTTCCATCTGGGCGCCGAAGGTCCACTCATCGCTATCGCCACGGCTGTTGGTGGAAATGCCGGAGTTAGTCGCTGCGGCATAACGGGAAATGTTATCGCCGTCTTTGATATAGCCCCATTTCTCATCCCATTTCGCGTAGGTGGCGAAAATACGGATAGCCGGACGCGACCAGATGCTGTCGCCCGCCTGCCACTGTTGCGCCAGGGTGATTTTATATTGATTGTTACGATCGCCGGTCTGCTGAGATTTCACGTTGTCGTAGCCGACTTCCAGCAGGGTGCTCATGATTGGCGTCCACTTGTACATTGGACGTACACCCACGGTCCACCACTCAGTACCCAGGTTATTATCCCAATCGATATTCTGGTACATACCGACGTACATCAAATCCCATTTATCACCAAGCGAGATGGCGCCATGATCCAAAATACGCCACATATCGCCATTATTATTGATGACCTTATTGGCATAATTAATTTTGGTTCCATCAGGCAATTCTTCAGTGAAAGATGAAGAACCGTCGGAACCACGCGCCTGGCCTTTACCCTGCGTGGTCATGGCATCGGTGGCATATTGCACGACAAACTTGTTATAGCCTTTCAACATGCTTTGCGTGTGTTCGGCGGTGAACATCCAGCCGTCTTTCGATGCCCCATCAGCCAGCTTATAACCATCGGTCGTATTGGCGCGACCGTAATCAACGCCCAGCTCCAGTACGCCGTCCGGGTTCGTTTGCAGACCAGCCAGACGTACGTCAAAGACGTCGTTAGCGGTATCTTTCACTTCATCATAAATATTCTGGCTGCTGAAGGTGTAAGAGCCGCCCGCTTCAGTAGAGCGGGTCGCCGCCAGTGAAAGCTTACCGAAGCCCAGATCGATATTTTCGATACCCGCGCCAGGACCTGAAATATCCCAGTAGTAGAAGTCGATCATGTGTACGTCATGACGCTGATAGAAGCGCTTACCGGCCCAGATGGTAGAGCCCGGCAGCCATTCAATCAGGTTTTTACCCTGCACGTTCGCTTCGCGGAAGGCGGGATCGGTCGATTCCCAGTCGTTCTGCTGGTTAACCGAATAAGCGACGTTGGTGTCGAAATAGAAGCTCTTATCGCCCTCTTTCCACACTTCCTGGCCCAGTTTCAGTTCCGCATAGGTTTCACATTCGTTACCGAGACGGTATTTACTTTGGGCACCTGTTGCCTGGAAACATTGTTGTTCGCCGCCGCTTCCCGTCCAGCCAATACCGGAACGGGCGTAACCGTGGAAATCGACAGCCATTGCCTGAGCGGACATTACGCCCGCTGCGACAGCAACTGCCAGTGGGAGTTTGCGCAGAGTAATCATCATTCTATCTCCTGAGATCATTGCTTTTCTTTAAACGCTGCCACCTTCTAAAACTGCGAATGGTTTTGCGTTTCGTTTTTTTATGGAGGCCTTAAACACCCGGCTCTTGATGCAGACGACGACATGCGCTGCCATCCTCGCGGAACAGATGACAGCGCTCTGGCGGCAGGCCGATAGCGAATGTGGCGCCCTCTTCTACCAACACCACGTCATTCTGGCGATAAACCAGGTTTTGACGGATGGCGGGGATCTGGATATGAATTTGTGTTTCGTGCCCTAACTGCTCGACCACCTGGACTTCGCCTTCCAGGGTGACATCGGCGATATCGCTCGGCAGCAGGTGTTCCGGCCGAATGCCTAAAGACATATTGGCGCCGACCTGCACGCCGCGACTTTCGACCGGCAGCCAGATTTGCTGGCGATTCGGCAGTTCGACCTGGACTTGTTCAATCGCGGTGGCGGTCACTTTCACCGGCAGGAAGTTCATCTTCGGCGAGCCGATGAAGCCCGCGACAAAGCGGTCCGCCGGATAGTGGTACAGCTCCAGCGGCTTACCGACCTGAGCGACGCGACCGGCGTCCAGCACCACGATTTTGTCGGCCAGGGTCATCGCCTCGACCTGATCGTGGGTGACGTAAATCATCGTGCGGCCCAGACGTTTATGCAGGCGAGAAATTTCAATACGCATCTGCACGCGCAGCGCGGCGTCCAGGTTAGAGAGCGGTTCGTCCAGCAAAAACACACGCGGCTCCGCTACCAGCGTGCGGCCAATCGCTACGCGCTGACGCTGACCGCCGGAAAGCGCTTTTGGCTTACGTTCCAGCAGATGCGCCAGTTGCAGCACTTCCGCCACCTGATTGACGCGTTGATTCATTACCTCTTTTTTGGCGCCCGCCAGCTTGAGGCCGAAAGACATGTTTTCTGCAACGGAGAGATGGGGATAGAGCGCATAAGACTGGAATACCATGCCCACGCCGCGCTCGGCAGGCGGAATATCATTCATACGGGTTTCCCCGATAAACAGGTCGCCACTGGTGATGGTTTCAAGCCCGGCGATCATACGCAGCAAGGTCGATTTACCACAGCCTGACGGTCCGACAAACACCACGAACTCCCCGTCATGGATATCGAGGTTAATATCTTTCGATACCACCACGTCACCCCAGGCTTTCGTTACATTTCGTAGCTGTACGCTCGCCATGCCCTTCTCCCTTCGTTACAACCTGTCATTGACAGCAACATTCATGATGGCCTGACTATGCGCGATCCCTGACTGGGGTAAATCCTCCACCCCCCGGCTTTTTTATGGGGGAGGAGGCGGGAGGATGAGGACACAGCGCCTGAGACCACGGGCGCGGACAGAAAAGGAATTTCGTGATGCCGCCCGCAAAAATCGGCGTGTTTTTATGTGCGCCAGCACGCATTACTCACATTTATGTAACACAGATCACATAAAGCCGGGGTGGGGCGTAGGGGCGGGGAGGATGGAAAGAGGTTGTCGTATAAAGAAACTAGAGACCGTTAAACCACCTCTGTGTACATCACCAAAAAGGATGGGAGATATGAAGATTAAAACTGGCGTAGGCATCCTCGCATTATCCGCACTTACGACGATGATGATTTCCGCCCCGGCTCTCGCCAAAATTGAAGAAGGTAAACTGGTTATCTGGATCAACGGCGACAAGGGCTATAACGGTCTGGCCGAGGTCGGTAAAAAATTTGAGCAAGACACCGGCATTAAAGTGACCGTTGAGCACCCGGATAAGCTGGAAGAGAAATTCCCGCAGGTGGCAGCCACCGGCGACGGTCCTGACATTATCTTCTGGGCGCACGACCGTTTTGGCGGCTACGCGCAGTCTGGTCTGCTGGCGGAGGTCACTCCGGATAAAGCGTTTCAGGACAAACTCTATCCGTTCACCTGGGATGCGGTACGTTATAACGGCAAGCTGATCGCCTACCCCATCGCCGTTGAAGCCCTCTCCCTGATTTATAACAAAGACCTCGTCCCGAACCCGCCGAAAACCTGGGAAGAGATCCCGGCGCTGGATAAAGAGCTAAAAGCGAAAGGGAAGTCGGCGATAATGTTCAACCTGCAAGAGCCGTATTTCACCTGGCCTTTGATCGCCGCTGACGGCGGTTACGCGTTCAAATTTGAAAACGGCAAGTATGACGTGAAAGACGTTGGCGTCGACAACGCCGGCGCGAAAGCGGGCCTGACTTTCCTGATCGATATGATCAAGAACAAAAATATGAGCGCCGATACCGATTACTCCATCGCCGAAGCAGCCTTCAATAAAGGCGAAACGGCAATGACCATCAACGGTCCGTGGGCATGGTCGAACATCGACAAGAGCAAAGTCAACTACGGTGTCACCCTGCTGCCGACCTTCAAAGGTAAACCCTCGAAACCGTTCGTCGGCGTGCTGAGCGCGGGGATTAACGCTGCCAGCCCGAACAAGGAGCTGGCGAAAGAGTTCCTCGAAAACTACCTGCTGACCGATCAGGGTCTGGAAGCGGTGAACAAAGATAAACCGCTGGGCGCCGTGGCGCTGAAATCTTTCCAGGAGCAGTTAGCGAAAGACCCCCGTATCGCCGCCACCATGGATAACGCCCAGAAAGGCGAGATTATGCCGAATATTCCGCAGATGTCCGCCTTCTGGTATGCGGTACGTACGGCTGTGATCAACGCCGCCAGCGGCCGTCAAACCGTGGATGCCGCGCTGAAAGATGCACAAAGCCGTATCACTAAGTAATGCCGCGAGCCTGTGCCGGATGGCGGCATAAATGCCTTATCCGGCCTACAACACACCGTAGGCCTGATAAGCGCAGCGCCATCAGGCACATCTCCGGCCAGGAAGTTTCAACGCTGTAGAGGAAAACCCCCATGGATGTCATTAAAAAGAAACACTGGTGGCAAAGCGACCAGCTTAAATGGTCAGTAATTGGTCTGCTGGGCCTGCTGGTGGGTTACCTTGTAGTTTTAATGTACGTACAAGGGGAGTATCTGTTCGCCATCATGACGCTGATTTTAAGCTCTGCTGGCCTGTATATTTTCGCAAATCGTAAAACCTATGCCTGGCGCTACGTTTACCCTGGCCTCGCCGGCATGGGGCTGTTTGTGCTATTCCCGCTGGTGTGCACCATCGCCATCGCCTTTACTAACTATAGCAGCACCAACCAGCTCACCTTTGAACGCGCCCAGCAAGTGCTGATGGACCGTTCTTATCAGGCAGGAAAAACCTATAACTTCGGTCTTTACCCGACCGGCGACGAGTGGCAACTGGCCCTCACCGACGGAGAAACGGGCAAACATTACCTGTCTGACGCATTTTCCTTCGGCGGCGAACAAAAATTACAGCTGAAAGAGACCGATGCCCTGCCGGGCGGCGAACGCGCCAATCTGCGGATAATCACCCAGAACCGTCTGGCGTTGAACCAGATAACCGCCGTCCTGCCGGATGAAAGTAAAGTGATTATGAGCTCGCTGCGTCAGTTTTCCGGTACCCGTCCGCTGTACACACTGGCTGATGACGGCCTGCTTACCAATAACCAGAGCGGCGTAAAATACCGGCCAAATAACGATAGCGGTTATTATCAGTCGATCAACGCCGACGGAAGCTGGGGTGATGAAAAACTCAGTCCTGGTTATACCGTTACTATCGGCGCGAAAAACTTTACGCGCGTCTTTACCGACGAAGGGATCCAGAAGCCTTTTTTCGCTATCTTCGTCTGGACCGTGGTCTTTTCGGTCCTCACTGTGGTGTTAACCGTGGCGGTTGGGATGGTATTGGCCTGCCTCGTACAGTGGGAAGCGCTGAAAGGTAAAGCTATCTACCGCGTCCTGCTGATTCTGCCCTACGCCGTACCGTCGTTTATTTCAATTTTGATTTTCAAAGGGTTATTCAACCAAAGCTTTGGCGAAATCAATATGATGCTGAGCGCGCTGTTCGGCATTAAACCTGCCTGGTTCAGCGACCCCAACACCGCGCGGGCAATGGTGATTATCGTGAATACCTGGCTGGGCTATCCCTACATGATGATCCTGTGTATGGGGCTGCTGAAAGCGATTCCGGATGACCTGTACGAAGCCTCCGCAATGGACGGCGCCGGTCCATTTCAGAATTTCTTTAAGATCACCTTACCGCTGCTGATTAAGCCGCTAACGCCGCTGATGATCGCCAGCTTCGCCTTTAACTTTAATAACTTTGTCCTGATTCAACTGTTGACCAACGGCGGGCCAGACCGTCTCGGCACCACCACGCCTGCCGGTTATACCGATCTGCTCGTCAGCTACACCTACCGTATCGCCTTTGAAGGCGGCGGCGGTCAGGACTTCGGTCTGGCGGCGGCCATTGCCACGCTGATCTTCCTGCTGGTAGGCGCGCTGGCAATAGTGAACCTGAAAGCCACGCGTATGAAGTTTGATTAAGGGAGATAATAACAATGGCTATGGTCCAACCCAAATCTCAGAAACTGCGTCTCTTCATCACGCACCTGGGGCTGCTGATTTTCATCGCGGCGATTATGTTCCCGCTGCTGATGGTCATCGCTATCTCGCTACGTGAAGGGAACTTCGCCACCGGAAGCCTGATCCCGGACAAAATCTCCTGGGAACACTGGCGGCTGGCGCTGGGTTTCAGCGTGGAACACGCGGATGGTCGGGTAACGCCGCCGCCCTTCCCGGTCCTGCTGTGGCTGTGGAACTCGGTGAAAATCGCCGGTATTACCGCCATCGGCATCGTGGCGCTCTCCACCACCTGCGCCTACGCTTTCGCACGAATGCGTTTTCCAGGTAAAGCAACACTGCTCAAAGGGATGCTGATTTTCCAGATGTTTCCGGCGGTTTTGTCTCTGGTGGCGCTGTATGCGTTATTTGACCGCCTGGGACAATACATTCCATTTATCGGTCTGAATACGCATGGCGGCGTGATCTTCGCCTATCTTGGCGGCATCGCGCTGCATGTCTGGACGATTAAAGGCTACTTCGAAACTATCGACAGCTCGCTGGAAGAGGCCGCCGCGCTGGATGGCGCAACCCCGTGGCAGGCGTTTCGCCTGGTGCTGCTGCCGCTTTCCGTACCGATTCTGGCGGTGGTGTTTATTCTGTCGTTCATCGCGGCGATTACCGAAGTTCCGGTCGCCTCGCTGTTACTGCGCGATGTGGACAGCTATACGCTGGCCGTGGGTATGCAGCAATATCTCAACCCGCAAAACTACCTGTGGGGCGACTTTGCCGCCGCCGCCGTCCTTTCCGCTATTCCTATCACTCTGGTGTTCCTGTTGGCGCAACGTTGGCTGGTCAACGGCCTGACGGCTGGGGGGGTGAAAGGTTAAGTTTTATCGAAGTACCTGCCCGGCAACGGGCAATGCCACTGCCCTCAACTTATGTTATCCCCACTTATGGTCGTATTTTGGCGCTCTTCGGAGCGCTTTTTTTATGCGTTATAGACAGCGGCTGATTTATTGCCACGCCGTACGTCCGTTACGGTGTGGCGACGCCTATTCTCGCCGTAGTCGGTTCGAATTACATAACCACAACGTGATAACCAACAGGAGGATCGCCGCCGAATAGAGTAATACATCCATTGGCGTTTTATGATCGACAATGATCAGACGCACAATCGCCGTGATCCCAATGTACACGAAATAGCGCAGCGGAAAGTGAAGGCCAGACTTAAAGTACTTCACAATCAGCGCAATAAATTCGAAATAAAGAAAGTAGATCACCAGCCCTTCCACCAGTTCATATTTGCTGGCTTGCTCAGGCACGAATAATGCATCCGCCAGATGCACCGTTTCTTTACCGAGAAAAACGACCAGGATCAGACCGAGGGTAAGCAGCCCCAAATTTAGTACGTTTTGTAAAATCGTGGCGATAAACTCAAGACGTGAGCGCGATAATGGCATCATAACAGCCCCCTCTTTCTCTGCGGCGAGGTTTCTGTATAACGCACAAATGTGACGAGCATCTATATTTTTTATTTATGTTTATATTTTGTTCAATAAGATAATTTGCCGGATAGCGCCGTAAACGCCTTATCCGGCCTGAGTATTAACGGAAATTTACGCTCCTGTCACTGGTCATATCATACAGGCCAAACTTACGGCCAAGCTGTTGACCACCGTCACGCGTCAGCGGCGTCCAGCCAATTGCCGCACGACTTCGGGTTGGGCCGGACGAGAAGAGATCCAGCGGCACGGAAACATATACGCCTTTGGTAAAATCCCCTTCCCCATATTCATCCGGCGACGCATCGGTAATCGTCGCGTAACCGCCGACAACGACGCCGCTATCGAAGCGTTTGGCGATCTCCAGCGTACCGCCTTTATCGCCCGCCAGATACTGACCAACGCTGGCTTTCACCAGCACATCCTGGGCGAACGACGGCGTCCAGTATGCGGTCAAATGTCCGGTCTTCACGCTGTAATCGGTAAACTTCATCATATCCTGCGCGCTACGCCAGTCACGCTGTTTCACGTAGTTGGCATCCAGACCAAACGCCCAATTGCTGTCTACCGGGCGATACAGGACTTCCGCCCCGGCACCGCCAAACATGGTCTCCAGATAACCGCCATAGACCTGCCCATAGAAACCATTGCCAAAATACTGGAAGTAGTTGGCCTGTAGGTTATTCACATAAACATCATTCTGCACATACTCACGGACATGCGTGCGCACCCGCGGCAGATGCGAGTCCTTCGGCGGATTGGTGTAGTTAAATTTGTCGTAGTTGTTGGCGATATTGGCAAACACGCTGCCCGTGGTGAGCAAATGATCCGTGACCCACAGATCCGCAGTTCCCATTACGCCCAACTGATACATATAGAAGTTTTCCGGGCCGCCTACCGACTGATTCAGCACGGGATCAAGATGAAAATCAACGCGCGACTTGTCGATATACCAGCCCTGTTCAGTACTCTCTGGCACGATCGGCTCCACGCGTTTTTGCGCCAGCGGGGTTTCATGTCCCAGCGGTTCGCCTTCCAGATGGCGTTTCAGGCTGGCGACATCGGTTTCAGTGGTGACCTGCGGCAGATTAAGGCGGTTTTCCGTCACGCGGATCGTGCGGATCCCCTCCGGCAGATCGTTCATGACGATCCGGTTAGCGCGCACGATCCCTTCACGGGAGTCGCGGTACTTCACCTGTTCACCGGTAACGTATAGCGTATCGCCTTTGACCTGGATTTTCGGGTCCGCCAGACCGGCATTATATTTCAATAACGTTAATTGATTAGCCACTACCGAATGTTGCAGGATGGCATCCTGCGGCTGTGGTCGGTATTGCGGGCGTGAATTGTCATGATACGCGGGACGTAAATCGTTGAAATTGGTGCGCAGCGTAACGCCAAACATAAAGGTGTTGCCGCGCTCGTAGCTGAGGTTAACGTCGGCCCAATCGGTGACGCGGTAAATGGCGCCGACGTTAAACTTGCTCTTCTGTTCCAGTTTCCCCGCAAAATCCTGCTGATAGTTATTGCCTTCATACTCCAGCTTCAGGCGTAGCGGTTGCCACGGGGTCTGGTATTCCACGCCGCCAAACAGCGAAGCCGGGCCGTGAAACATATCGCTACCGTCGACGGAACCGGCCTCTTTATAGCTGTTATCACGCGAACAGAATTTATCACTATACGAACAGAAAGGATTAGACACATTGCCGCTGGTGCCAAGATAGCCCCAGCCGAGACCTAATGAAAAATCAAATGGCCCCCAGGCCTTACTCGCTACAATATATTCCGCATCAAACAGCCCCGTCCCGCCGATATCGCGCGCGCCAACCGCCACCTGCGGCATCCAGTAACTCTCTTCCCACAACCGCAGTTTCACATCAAACGCTTTATCTTTGTAAGTCTGGTCGCCGGAGAATGATTCCACGCTGCTGTACTTTTTCGTACGGACATCGGTATAGCGCAACGTGGTTTCCAGCCACGGGAAAAGCTGAACCGAAGCCGAGTAGTAGCGGTACTGATCGTTATCGCGATAGTTCAGACTCATCTCCCCTTCACGCGCCATACGCGCTGTCGGCGTTTGCAGCAGGCCCACGCCGCCAAAGTCAGATTGTGAAGGCCCAACAGGGGCTGGATATGTTTCGGCATGGCAGGCCGCGCTAATACCCAGCGCCAGCACGCTGAGCAGATGTGTTTTTTTCATTATTCCGGTATCCGCTGCGTCAGGGTATGAAGAATGTCGGCATTTATCGCCTCCGGCGTGCCGCGCCAAAGGGAATCGGCAAAACCGACAAAAATGATGCTGCCGGGCATTGGCTCGATATGACGTTTATTCCAGTAAGCCACCGGCGCTTTTTGGCTGCGTCCATCAGGGTAAACCACCCAGGCATAGCTACGATCCGCGCCGCTGAGTAAGCGCTGACCCTCGAGATAACTGGCGACGTCCCGCCCAGGGACGAACGGCTGGCTGCCCGGCTGGCTAATCAAGCCAAAGAGCGTCACCTGCGTGGGTTGCGGCCCGACCCAGAGCGTGTAGTGACCTTGCAGCGGCGGGTTACCACGTTCGCTCACCCGAACTACGTCAGGATCAAGATTCACGAATTGTCTGCCCGTCACCTTCACCGCCTGAATCTGTCGGCGCAGTGTGTTTATCGCCGCCGCCGCATCGCCATCTTCCTCAGCGCTGAGCGCCGCCAGTCGCCCGAGAAGTTCCTGCTGCTGTTGACGCGCCGTCACGGTCGCCTGTTCTTCGCCTATCACCGCCGCAGGCCACCAGCTCGTTGCCAGGCGCGGCTGTCCGACTAAATCGAGCAGATGTTCAGCGTCTGTCAGCGTTTTAGGCTCGCTATTACCCTGGGTAAAAACGGTAACAGTGCCGCTGGCAAAGGCGGATGACGCGATAAAGGCCAGCGCCAGCGCGCTTATCGTCCTTTTCATCATGATTTTGCCGCCTTAATCAGCGTGGTTTTCACCGGAAAGTAATTCGCGCCCAGATACTGTTCCGTCTGGCGAATTTGGCCTTCGCTATCAATCCAGTAGCGATTACGCCAGCGCGTTTGATCGGTCGTCACTTCTTCATCCAGCACCCGCACGGCGGTCTCTTCACTGCCGACGCTAACGCTATCGGTCCCTCGCCATGTAAAAACGGAACGGGCGGTGGCGTAACGCACCTGGCGATGTTCGGTCCAGCCCAGGGTGCGAGTCCAGGTCGCACCATCGATAATCTGTCCTGGTTTCGCCAGCGGGTCGGTCGCCAGATTATTCACATCGATCAGGTTGTCGCCGCTGAGCAGAGTTTTGACCAGACGGCCATGCTGCGTCACGATCGTCGCGCCATCCTGCGTCACCCATTTCTGCTGCCCGTTTTCCGAGAAAGCGAGCACCACAAACAGTTGAGGACCGCCGTTAAGCTGCATGTACTGGCTGGCATAAGGTATGTTTTGAATATCGTCATCCGTTAGCTGTACGCCTGGCGTACCGAACAAACTGTCCCACAGTGAATCGCCCAGGCCTTTAGTGGTGGCCGAACACGCCTGTAATAGCAGGCAAATCAGGATAAGTGCGAGTCGCTTCACGACGCTTCTCCAGAGGGGCAAAATAACCACACCGGAGTGTGGTTATGGTTAAACGTACCGATACTACTGGGTACTGGTGGTCGTGGTGGTCGTGGTTCCGGTATTGGAACCATCGCCGCCGCCGGTTGCCGCTAACGCGACGCCCACCGCCGAACTTACGGTGCTAACGCTGGTAGCGGAGGAGCTTCCCGCCGATACCGACGTCGCTGCCGACCCTGCCGCTTCACCCACCTGAACGGGGGCTGCCGAGACAGATGTCGCCGCAAGCGCGGTTATGGCAAAAATGCCATACAGTACTTTTTTCATCATAATTTCCCTTCATTGAATGAATGGAGATTTACCCAAAAGAATTTCGGGCGCTACCGAGTATACACAACCAAAGCAGGCGGATTATGTCCGGGAGAAATAACAGCGAAGTTTTAGGATAATTAAACTTTAAAGAAGTAACGCCTACATTATTTAATTAACAAACAAATAAAATCAATAAGTTAAAATTAAACTAAAAGACATCGGCATCCGTATAATCTGAAAATAACGCAGAGTGATTTTCTGGTTATTGCTTATTTTAGGATTAAGCTCAATATAAAATTGTGGGGATAAAGACGGACAAGCGGAATTATCTTATAAAAAAGCCGATATGAATATCGGCCTTTTTATTATCTTATTCTCTTTTTGCCGGATGGCGGTGAAACGCCTTATCCGGCCCACAGACGCTATGCATTACGTAGACCGGATAAGCGCAGCGCCATCAGGCGCGCCAGGCTTTATAACGGTTAATCAGACCGTTGGTAGAGCTATCATGGGACGAAATAGCTTTATCATCGCCCAGCTCCGGCAGAATACGGTTAGCCAACTGTTTACCCAACTCAACGCCCCACTGGTCGAAAGTAAAGATGTTCAGGATGACGCCCTGCGTAAAGATTTTATGCTCATACAACGCAATCAGCGCACCCAGGCTGAACGGCGTAATTTCGCGCAGAAGGATAGAGTTGGTCGGGCGGTTGCCTTCAAACACTTTGAATGGCACAACGTGTTCAAGCTGCGCCGGATCTTTACCCTGATCGCGATATTCCTGCTCAACCACCTCGCGGGATTTACCAAACGCCAGCGCTTCGGTCTGCGCGAAGAAGTTAGACAGCAGCTTCTGATGATGATCGGATAGCGGGTTATGGGTGATAGCCGGGGCAATAAAGTCACACGGCACCATTTTAGTACCCTGGTGAATCAATTGATAAAACGCGTGCTGACCGTTGGTGCCTGGTTCGCCCCAGATAATTGGGCCTGTCTGGTAATCCACGGCGTTGCCGTTACGGTCAACGTATTTACCGTTGGATTCCATGTTGCCCTGCTGGAAGTAGGCGGCGAAACGGTGCATATACTGGTCGTACGGCAGAATGGCTTCGGTTTCCGCGCCGAAGAAATTGTTGTACCAGATGCCAATCAACGCCAGCAGAATGGGTAGGTTTTTCTCCGCCGGAGTGGTGGAGAAATGCTTGTCCATCGCGTGCGCGCCGGAAAGCAGCTCGACAAAGTTGTCGAAACCGACGGACAGAATAATGGACAGCCCGATGGCAGACCACAGCGAGTAACGACCGCCGACCCAGTCCCAGAACTCGAACATATTGGCCGTGTCGATACCAAATTCGCCGACCGCTTTGGCGTTGGTGGAGAGCGCAGCAAAGTGTTTCGCCACGTGTTTTTCATCGCCTGCAGTTTTCAGGAACCAGTCGCGCGCGCTGTGGGCGTTGGTCATGGTTTCCTGGGTGGTGAAAGTTTTCGACGCGACCAGGAACAGCGTGGTTTCAGGGTTCACTTTCTTCAGCACTTCAGCGATGTGCGTGCCATCGACGTTAGAGACGAAGTGCATGTTCAGATGGTTTTTATACGGACGCAGCGCTTCGGTCACCATGAACGGGCCGAGGTCGGAACCGCCGATACCGATGTTCACCACGTCGGTGATGGCCTTACCGGTGTAGCCTTTCCACTGACCGGAGATAATCGCTTGCGAGAAAGTTTTCATTTTCTCAAGCACGGCGTTCACTTCCGGCATCACATCTTTGCCGTCCACAATGATCGGCGTATTGCTACGGTTACGCAGCGCCACGTGCAGCACGGCGCGGTCTTCGGTGCGGTTGATCTTCTCGCCGGAGAACATGGATTTAATCGCGCCGGCCAAATCGGTCTCTTTCGCCAGATCCTGTAATTTTGCCAGCGTCTCTTCGGTGATGCGGTTTTTGGAGAAATCCACCAGCATCAGATCGTCAAACGTCGCGGAAAATTTAGCGAAACGGTCGCTATCGTTCGCGAAAAGCTCAGCGATCGTAACGTCTTTCATTTCATCGTAGTGTTTCTGGAGCGCCTGCCAGGCAGAAGTCTGCGTTGGATTGATGTTTTTCATTAGCAATACTCTTCTGATTTGAGAATTGTGACTGGGATCGATTGTAACGCCAGTCACAGAAAAGTGTGATTGTTTTAGTGCCGTTGCCCCAGGCACTGTCGAATGAGGATAAAAAGTATATACCCTAAATAATTCGAGGTGCAGAAAGGCGGCAAGTGGGTGAGTCGCCGGGCGCATAGATAAGCCAACATACTACAAACGGGTATCGGGGTTATAAGCGCTGTTACTGAGCCTAAACTCAGCATAAAAAATCCGCATAATCCCAACGTTGACAGTCCAGGCCACAACTTTTATTTATAAATACGTTACTTGCATTTGCGCCTGCACCGGTTTCTGTTCTGCCTTTGTGCCATGGTCGCGTTTTTCATTTCCTGACACGAGGTTGATATGACAGAGATCGTTGTTTCCAAATTTGGCGGTACCAGCGTCGCTGATTTTGACGCCATGAACCGTAGCGCGGATATCGTACTTTCCGATGCCAATGTTCGTTTAGTCGTGCTTTCCGCGTCTGCCGGCATCACTAATCTGCTGGTGGCGCTGGCCGAAGGGATGGAGCCTGGCGAACGTTTCGCTACGCTCGACGCCATCCGTAAAATCCAGTTCGATATCCTTGATCGTCTGCGTCATCCGAATGTCATTCGCGAAGAGATTGAACGCCTGCTGGAAAACATCACTATTCTGGCGGAGGCGGCATCGCTGGCGACATCGGCAGCCCTGACCGATGAACTGGTCAGCCACGGCGAGCTGATGTCTACCCTGCTATTTGTTGAGATCCTGCGTGAACGCGACGTACAGGCCCACTGGTTCGACGTGCGCAAAGTGATGCGTACCAGCGATCGCTTTGGTCGTGCGGAACCGGACGTCGCAGCGCTTGCGGAACTGGCCGCGCAGCAGTTGCTCCCGCGCCTGAGCGAAACGTTGGTCATTACTCAGGGTTTTATCGGCAGTGAAAGCAAAGGCCGCACCACGACATTAGGCCGCGGCGGCAGCGACTATACGGCAGCGTTGCTGGCTGAAGCGCTCCATGCCGCGCGGGTTGATATCTGGACAGATGTGCCCGGTATTTACACCACCGACCCGCGCGTGGTGCCCGTCGCGCAGCGAATTGATGAAATCGACTTTGAAGAAGCGGCGGAGATGGCAACCTTCGGCGCAAAAGTACTGCATCCAGCCACCTTACTCCCGGCCGTGCGCAGCGATATCCCGGTCTTCGTTGGCTCCAGTAAAGATCCGCAAGCGGGCGGTACGCTGGTGTGCAATAAAACCCAAAACCCGCCGCTGTTCCGCGCGCTGGCGCTGCGCCGCAATCAAACGCTATTGACGCTGCACAGCCTGAATATGCTGCACTCGCGAGGTTTCCTGGCAGAGGTGTTCGGCATTCTGGCGCGGCATAATATTTCGGTAGATCTGATTACCACTTCGGAGGTGAGCGTCGCGCTGACGCTGGATACTACCGGCTCCACCTCCACGGGCGATACGTTACTGACCCAATCCTTATTGATGGAGCTTTCCGCGCTGTGTCGGGTCGAAGTCGAAGAAGGACTGGCGCTGGTCGCGCTGATTGGCAACAACCTGTCAAAAGCCTGCGGTGTTGGTAAAGAAGTGTTTGGCGTCCTGGAACCGTTCAACATTCGCATGATTTGTTACGGCGCCTCCAGCCACAATCTGTGCTTCCTCGTGCCGGGAGACGATGCCGAGAAAGTGGTGCAAAAGCTACATCAGAACTTATTTGAATAATCGCCCTGACACGACAGCGGGTGAGCGCTATCAGGCAATACGCTGCCCGATGGCGACGCAAGCGCCTTATCCGGCCTGTCGCAGCTCCCGGCGTATAGCGCTTGTCGCTATACGCCATACCCGATATCGCTTACAGCATACGCCGCTGGTGCTGTTTTTCCGTGTGGACCCGCTTAACGATTTTATAGATCCACTGCAGTGTCAAATTGTACTTTTTGGCCAGCTCCGCATAATTACGCCCATCGCACTCGCTGTAAATCTGATAATCCCGTTCCGAAGCCCGACCAGAGATACCTTTGGGGAAATAAATGCTTTGCCCGCCCCAGTTGCGCATCATTCTGTCAGCAATTTCCTGACCGGCATTTTCGGCTGACGCGCTATCAATATTCATGCTTTCAATAAGTACCTGCGACGCATGAAACGCCAGATCGTTAATAATCTCCGGAAGCCGAACCATTTCTTTTGATTTCTGAATCATATTTTATCTCCATATCCAGCACCATGCTCCCCGTGACGGCACCAAAAAGGGAAGCGTAAAAAACGGTGCAATAACTACCTATCAATATATTCAAAATATATATAAATATTTACTATCAACGACATTTAATTATAAATTAAAAGAATGTTCAGTTTACATAGCAAATGAAGTATTATAAAAAACCATCTTATAGTATTTTTACCAATTGATACGTGAACCTCCTGCGATAATAACATTTATTTAACAAGCTAGCTTTCTTCATTGGAGGAAGAAAAAATCAAACTCTTACATTGCTTATTATTTTCCATATCTAAAAAAGGAAGTGGATTACGGGAATACTGGCGGCATGAGATTATTCGCAGGAATGAATTTTCATTATGTCGATTACTTATGCAGGCCAATAACAATCGCCGTCGTAATTTTTTATTTTGGTGGCGTCTGGCAAATGAGATGTATATCTATGGTTCAAAAAAACAGAAAAAAACTGGATTATGGATTAATCGCAAACTAAATTCCAAATTTGGAATTGATATAGAGCTGGGAGCAGTAATCGGCTATGGTTTGGATATTCCGCATCACATGGGGATCGTCATCACGAAAAAGGCTCGTATCGGTTGTAATTTATCGCTTAAGCAAAATACAACAGTAGGGAACAAGCAAGGTTTAAAAGAAGATGATTTCATTATTATTGGCAATAATGTAGATATAGGAGCCAACACCTGCATTATAGGCTCTATTACTATCGGTGATAATGTTACTATTGGAGCAATGTCATTTGTAAATAAGAGCATTCCAGCAAATAGCATATATATTACAAAAAAAACATCAGAAGTAATCCCAGTAATAAATCACAAAAAATGGGATTAATCTAAATCTTAAGATTGCAATATTTTATAGGCTTTTCTCGTCTGGTTAATAGACTAAAAATAAAACATTTCTTTTGTGAATGATTGTTAAGTTCATTCTCTGACCTGATGTCCACATCACTATTCTGATAGAGCGTTTAGTAAGGCCCGGTAGCGTAAGCGCCATCGGGCGATACGTTGCCGGATGGCGACGCAGGCGCGTCATCCAGCGGTTCCGCGCCAGGCACTGCCGGTGGAATACTGCTCAGGAATCCGCAACACCCTACTCGTCCCATCAACATGGGCAGCTTTCCCCTATTTATGCCCTCCTCATTTTGAACTTCGTCACAAAACCACACAAAACAACATAAAGCAAAAACATAAATTAATCGTTATACTTTAATAAGTTACCTTTAAAAATTGAGATCGTTTGGTATAAAACCACTTTTTCATTGTTGCTTTATTTTGTTTTAGTTGGAATTATGATTACACTACAACACAGATAACCCCCTTACCCTATTTGAGGCCGCTATGAAAAAAATTGCGATTATTGGAAGCAGTGGAGGCAACCTCTACAACCTGGGTGGCGCCGAGCCAGAGAAGTTACTCCAGGAGATTTATCAGCAGTGTGAGGCTGCGGGCGTGAATGTGGCCGCCGTACAGTTTATCGCGGCAGAAGCCTCGATGGACGTCGCCAAACCGGATACCCCGGCATCGGTTTATGCATTAACCACAGAAAACCAACAAAAACCACAGCGCATATTTCAGGGCAAACTTTCGGAGGTAAACACCTCGGTAGTAGAAAGCGATCGCCAAATCGCTGAGATGATCCGCCGCGGTGAGATCGATGGGATCGTGGTAATGAGCGCCGATCCGGTAAAGGCGAACCAGGCCGTTTTTGCCGCCGCCGTTGAGATGAAAACACCGATTGTCGGCACCGGGGGAACCTCCATGGCGCTGGTGGCGGCAAAGGGGGCAAATGTGGTCGCGACCTCGGGAACAACCGGCACCACCAGCCGTACCCGCGCCGTCTCCTTCGTGGCGTCGCTGTGTAAACATTGGGGTATCAAGTACAAACCACAGTTGGGTAGCGCTTCGCCCTCACAGAGCGGTTCCGGAAAAAGCCTGCTCAAACGTTTTAACATTCGTAGCATCATGATCCCTGCTCTACCAGGCTTTATCGCCATGGCGATTGTACTCGCCCTGAGCCACATACCAGGACTGGAAAAACTTAACGATATCTTTGAAATCTTATTAAAAGGTCTGCCAGTGTTAGTCGCGGTACTGGCGGCAAAACAGATTTCCGAACTGGATGAAGTTTCAATTGTGGCCGGGGTCGTCGCTGGCGTGCTTTCCGTAGAGGGCGGACTGATCGGCGGCATTATCGGTGGTGTAATGGCGGGGATTTTCGTCCGTTGGCTGTTCGAGCTGTGCCTGAACTGGCGCTTCCCAATGACTACCGTCAACATCGTCGCCGGTGGGATATCGGGCCTTGCCGCTGGGTTAATCATGCACTATCTGCTGAGTCCGCTGGCGCTATCTGCGGGTAATTACATCAAACTGGCTATCGAAAGCACGCTGGCATTCAGCCCAATTCTTGCCGGGCTGCTGGCTGGTCTGGTTATCTGGCCTGCCATTCTCGGCGGCGTCTATCACGCGGTAATCCTGCCGTTGGTGCTGCTGGAGATGGAAAAATCCGGCGTCAGCTTCCTCGGCGCGGTCGATATGGTCGGTCTGGTGATGGTGGCCGCAGGTATTAACCTTGCCAATGTGATCGCCCCGCGTGAAAAAAGCGAAGCTGCCGTTGCTACGCCGGGCCTGCTCATTAACCTGGGTTTTGGCACCTTTGTTGAATCCGCCTATCCCTTCATGTTCGCCAACAAAATTGTTTTTGGCTCCGCCATTTTTTGGGCCGGAATGGGCGGCATGATGCTGGGCTTTTTTAACGTCAAAGGCGTGGCCTATGTTCCGGCTTTCGCCTCACCGTTCTTATCCAGCAATGCGCTCCAGATGGCCATCGTAATGATTGCCACAATGGCGATGACCTGCCTTACCACCATTATTGCTAACCGTTTCAAACCTGTCGTACAGAGCGAATCAACAACGACAGCCGTTAATTAATGCACCAACACCAGAGGTACACCATGTTTAAAGGCGATATGAATAAAAAACGTGCCAAAGCGTTACAGAAAGTGAAAGAAGCCATCACGCTTCACGGTGGGCAAACTATCCTCAGCACAGGAATAACTGGCGACGATGCGCGCCTGGCGAAAGCCGTGTGTGAGGCTGGCGTTAAGCTTCTGGAGCCGAACCACCCTGCGTTGGCGCTGGCGCGTGGACACAAAGGCGTGAGCAACATGCACGCGGCGGAGCAGATTCGTCACGAAATCACCAATAGCCAGATGGCTGAGGCCGTACACGGTGTGCGTAATGTGGTCCCGGACGATATTTTTATCACCGTTGGTATCGCCGGCGGTTTTACCGAAACCTTACCGGTGCCGCTCAGCGAAACGGAAATTCTGGAGATTGCCCGCGCTGGAGCCGACGGTTTACATACGCATAAATCCGACTGGGACGATCTGCAGGACATCGTTAATCTCGCCCATCAATATGGTCTGACCGTCGATGCCTATATTGGCCATCCTGACGATCTGCATACTTTCGGTATTCCTGCACGCACGCCGGAAGAGGTCGCCAGCGTGGCGAAGCGGATGCAGGATATCGGCGTGGATATGATTGGTCTGATGACCGGCATGAGCTATGAAGGCGTAGCGGCAGGCGATATCCCGCAGATGATTAAAGATCGCCTGCGGGCGTTGGTCGGCGCGGTGGATGTTCCGACGCTGGCGGAAGGCGGGATTAACCTCGCCAACGCGAAAGCGTTTAAAGATACCGGAGTCAATATTTTGGTGGTCGGTACGGCTATCGACAACATGGTGTGCAACGCCGCCAAAGAAGCCGTTACGCCTTTTATTGTTCATTGATATCAGGGAACGAGAGATGTTGTTGATCACCGATCTGGATGGAACATTACTCACCTCGCAGAAAACAATCAGCCCGCGCACGCGCCAGGCGCTGATTGCGTTCCGCCAGAACGGTGGTCTACTGGCGGCATGTTCCGCCAGACCGGTCTCCTCAATGGTACGCCTGCTACGCCAACAACAGGTTGATAGGTTGTTTAGCTGGTGCGCCGGTTTTAACTGCGGACACCTTCTGGAGATGGCGGAGCAGCGCATTATTCATGCTGCCCCGCTGACCGCCACAGACCTGTGGAATATTGACCAGCATATTTCTCTTTCCCGCTATCACCACCATTTTTTTAGTGCCGAAGCAATTTACCATCGTGACGATAGACTAATTGCGCCCTGGACAACATATGAAGCCCGCTTATTTGGGTTACAGCTTATAACTGAAACTGCAGAAAATATCTTTAATCGTCGCAATATATATAAAATTACACTTGTTGCCGCATCTTCGGAGATAGATACTCTGTGTACAGAAGTGAATAATCACCTGCCTTGTGGATATTATGCGGTTGTCACGGGAGAAAATTATATTGATATTCAAAGATCCGATGTAAATAAAGGGTGCATAATAGAACAATTAATTCATTATTTAAATATATCTTCTGACAAGGTGGTCGCGATTGGCGATCAGCAGAATGATGTCAGCATGTTTGCCGCCGCCGGAATCAGCATCGCAATGGGCAACGCGCCGGATGCAGTAAAGCGGCAGGCCGGCTATGTGACTGCCACAAATGATGAGGAGGGTATCGTCCATGCGTTGGAGTGGTTGCGTTGCCTTACGCATCCAGTTACCATGCGCCAAAGGTTGACGGCGGCGAAAGATAATGAATCCAATTAAAAGACGAAAACATATTCTTGATGAATTAAACAAATTCGGTGAAGTCACCGTTATTAAATTATCGGAAATGCTCAACGTCACCTCGGAAACCATTCGTCGCGATCTCTCCTTACTGGAATCAGAAGGCAAAATCACTAAGATTCATGGGGGCGCAGTCAAAAAGCAAGTTGTCCAGGAGGATGCGTTTAGCGCAAGAATAGAGGCGCATCGCGAAGAGAAAATAGCGATTGGCAAACTTGCCGCCGAAATGGTCAGTGAACGGGATACATTGTTTATTGACTCCTGTACAACTAACCTTATTCTGGCCGAGCAATTACCGCCTCTCGCTTTTTCCGTGATTACCAATTCATCCCTGATTGCCGATAAAATTAAAGAGCATAACCTGCAGGCCCGCGTGTATGTATTAGGCGGCGAATATGATTACCATTTTCGCGCCAACCTCGGTGTCTCGGTGTGTCAGCAGATTAACGCAATTCACGCGGATATCTGTTTTATTGGCGCTGGCGGCATTTCTCCCCAGCATGGCGTGTTGGTGAAGAGCTTTGAAGAAGCCTACGTTGCCAAAGCCATGATTGCGATGAGCAAAAAATCAGTGATTCTCGCCGACCATACCAAATTTGGTCAGGACGGTGTGATGTGCATCGCAAGCGTAAAAGAAATCGATAACATCATCACGGATAAAGGATTTACGTCAACGGGTTATACGCCACAGGATTTCGCCGGAAAGCTGCGGATTGCTGACTGAGCGCTATCCGCCCGTTGCGTATTGCCGTAGACTAAATGCACCGGCTAACTGAGGGCACCCGTATGGCACTCCCCCGCATTACCCAAAAAGAGATGACCGAGCGCGAACAGCGCGAACTGAAAACGTTGCTGGACCGCGCCCGTATTGCACACGGTCGTCCGCTGACCAATTCTGAGACCAACAGCGTAAAAAAGGAGTACATCGATAAGCTGATGGCGCTGCGTGAGGCTGAAGCAAAAAAAGCCCGCCAGTTGAAGAAAAAGCAGGCGTATAAACCCGATACGGAAGCGTCATTCTCCTGGTCGGCGAATACGCCGACGCGCGGCAGACGTTAACGTCCTTTCTTCTTTCGTCCCGGCGAGGTAAAGCGCTTACCGCTTGATGCCGGGCGCGCTTTCTCATTGCTTTTTTCGATCGCAACGACCGGTCGCTTAATACCCGTGGTCTTCGGCTTCGCTTTGGCCTTTGGTTTGGCTTCGGAAGAGGAACGCTCAATCAACTTAAACAGATCGATCAGCTCATCGTCCGTCAGATCGCGCCACTCGCCCAGCGGAATCCCGCTCAGGCTGACGTTCATAATGCGCGTACGCTCCAGTTTCGTCACTTCATAACCAAAGTATTCACACATACGACGGATCTGACGGTTTAATCCCTGCACCAGGGTAATGCGAAAGACAAACGGCGCCTCTTTTTTCACCTTACATTTTTTGGTGACGGTACCCAGAATCGGCACGCCAGCGCCCATACCGCGTATAAACTCGTCGGTAATCGGTTTATCCACCGTCACCAGATACTCTTTTTCGTGATCGTTACCGGCACGCAGAATCTTATTGACCAGATCGCCGTGGTTAGTCAGAAATATCAGCCCCTGCGAGTCTTTATCCAGACGACCAATCGGGAAGATACGTTTGCTGTGGTTCACAAAATCGACAATATTGTCGCGTTCGCCGTCTTCAGTGGTACTGACAATGCCAACCGGTTTATTCAGCGCAATCAGCACTAAATCATCCGCTTCTCGCGGCTCAATCAACCGACCATTTACTTTAACAATATCCCCTGCGACTACCTGATCGCCAATGGCGGCGCGTTTGCCGTTGATAAAGACATTGCCCTGTTCGATAAAACGGTCCGCCTCGCGACGCGAACAGATGCCGCTTTCACTGATATATTTATTAAGCCGGGTAGATGTGTCGGTCAGCATATTTACTCTCTGAGAAATTTTTCTACATAAACGTCGGGAATGTGACTTACCACATCAAATCGTCGGGAACTTTAAAATCGGCATACGGATCATCTTCGTCCTGCTCTTCCTGACTCAGCGCACTGTTTACGACAATACTGTCCGCATCTCGTTGTGCGATTTTATCGGCGACGCTCGCGGGAATAATCGCATATTCACATTCACCGCTGTTATTGATAACCAAACGCGCAATCGCGAGACGCCCATTAATCAGTTGCGTCTGAGTGAGTTTATCCACGTCTATTTTTTTGATGACGTTATTATCGGTGAAGTTAAAACCAATATCGCCTTTAGATACATTGATTCTATTCATTTCAATAAGTTGCTTAACCTGAGCTTTAAACTCTTTCGCTAAAACCGCTTGTTTTTGCTGTTCACTGAGTTGTTTATCACGCTCAAGTTGCGCCTTTTTATTTTCTTCCACCGCCTCTCTGGCCTCACGAGCCTGAACGCGTGATTTTTTAGCCGTGCGTTGGACTTTGGCCATTTTTTTGCTGGTCACTAATCCCGCTTGTAGCAGTTGCTCTTGTAAGGTCAGTTTTGCCATTTTCGTCTCTAAACGTGTTAAATAATTTTGCGGATTATACCTGTAATTTTTCAGGCGATACCAGATGGCAGATCTGGCCTGTCGTCACTTTTAGCGACCGCGCTTTGCCTGTGACACGCGTAACATCATGAGCCATATCAGTAAGACATTAAATGGATAATGGTAGCATTATTACGTTTTGACATTTCCTGATGAGGTGGAGAAGTAATGGAACTGCTTTTATTAAGTAACTCGACGCTGCCGGGTAAAGCCTGGCTGGAACACGCTCTGCCGCTGATAGCGAATCAGTTGAACGGTCGACGTTCAGCCGTGTTTATTCCGTTTGCCGGCGTCACGCAAACATGGGACGAGTACACGGATAAAACCGCAGAGGTGCTTGCGCCATTAGGGATAAACGTCACAGGGATTCATCGTGTCGCCGATCCGCTTGCGGCGATTGAGAAAGCGGAAATCATTATTGTCGGTGGCGGAAATACCTTCCAGCTACTGAAAGAATCGCGTGAACGCGGGCTGTTGGCGCCGATGGCGGACAGGGTAAAACGCGGCGCGCTGTATATCGGCTGGAGCGCAGGCGCCAACCTTGCCTGCCCGACTATCCGCACGACCAACGATATGCCGATCGTCGATCCAAACGGTTTCGACGCGCTGGATCTGTTCCCGCTGCAAATTAATCCTCACTTCACTAACGCCTTGCCGGAAGGTCATAAGGGCGAGACCCGCGAGCAGCGTATTCGCGAACTGCTGGTGGTCGCGCCGGAACTGACAGTGATTGGTTTGCCGGAAGGTAACTGGATTCAGGTGAGCAACGGCCAGGCGGTTCTCGGCGGCCCGAATACCACCTGGGTGTTTAAAGCGGGCGAAGAGGCCGTGGCGCTGGAAGCGGGTCATCGCTTTTAATCCCTGGCCACATTGAATGCCGAATGGCGGGCCTACACGCATGTTCTCCGTAGGCCCCGCCATCCGGCATTTCACTTAATACTCGCCGCGTTCCTCGTCCTGATCCGGCTGTTCCAGTACGCTATAGGCGACCGAACAGAACAGTGAGTTAAGACGCTTCATATCGCCCAGCAGCCCTAAATGAAGCGAGCTGGTTTCAATGCTTTGCACGTTCTGCTGGTGCAGGCGGTCGACATGCGCATGTGAGTATCGGCGATTAAGTATACGGAAGCGATGTTTACTGCGGCGCAACCGACGGGCGCTGGTGACATCGCCGGAGAAAAAGACCGACATCGCCAGTTGCAGATTACTGAGCAGTTGATCGTAAAGCGCATCCAGCTCTTTCAATCCTTCTTCTGAAAATGCCCGACGCGCCGCCAGCGACTTGTCGGCAATCTCACTGCCCATTCGCTCGATAATATCCGACGCCTGTTCGAGGTTCAGGGCCATCTCAATAATCTCCGCCCACCGGCGGGACTCCTCCGCCGCCAGCTCGTCTTTCGGCATTCGCGCCAGATAAAGCTTAATCGCGGTATAGAGCACGTTAACGTCATCCGCCAGCTTGCGCAGCGCTTTCTCTTCACGCGGCTCGCCGTGCATGACCTTTTTTAGCCCTTCCATCATCTGTTCCATCGCATCGCCAATGCGCAGCACCTCACGGGCAGCATTAGCCAGCGCCAGCGTTGGCGTATCCAGCGCGCTGACATCCAGATGTTTCGGCTTCAGATGGGTATCCAGTTCAGGCTCATCACGAATAATCCGTTTACAAAAACGCGCCATCAGCTCGGCAAATGGCACCATCGCCAGGCAGCGCACCAGGTTATAGAAAACGTGGAAATAGATCACCAGCTCTGACTTCGGTAGCGATAGCTCATCCATCAGATTCGCCAGCGGATGGACAAACGGCAGGATGACCAGGCTGCCGATCAATTTGAACAATAGGCTGCCGAGCGCTACGCGACGCGCGGCAGCATTGGCGGCGCTGTTGTTGAGCATCGCCAACAAGCCCGATCCCAGATTGGCGCCGATGACCAGGCACAACGCCACCGGGAACGATATAATCCCCGCCGCCGTCAGGGTCGCCGTCAGCAACACCGCCGCCAGGCTGGAATAACTGATAATAGCGAACATCGCGCCAATCAGCGCATCCAGCATAATGTCGCCCGTCAGCGACGCGAAAATGACCTGCACGCCATTAGCCTGAGTGATCGGCGTCACTGCCTGCACAATCAGCTCCAGCGCCAGTAGAATCAGGCCAAGCCCGATACCGACGCGACCAAGCTGCCCGGCACGGGACTGCTTACGTCCTAAAAAGAAAATCACGCCGATAAAAATCAGCAGCGGCGACAGCCACGACAAATCAAAGGTGAGAATACGCGCCATTAGCGCAGTACCCACATCAGCGCCCAGCACAATCACCAGAGCTGGCGTCAGGGCGACAAGATCCTGGGCGACAAACGACGTTACCAATAAAGTGGTGGCGTTACTGCTTTGTACCAGCGCGGTAACACCGATACCCGCACAAAAGGCGAGCGGTTTCTTTTCCACGCTGCGGCTGAGGACAGTGCGTAGACGCGCGCCAAACACGCGCATTACGCCAGTACGAACGATATGTGTTCCCCATACCAACAGCGCAACGGCAGAAAGTAGATGGAGCAAAGTTAACACGGCGTCAGGTTCTCCTTATCGTTATACGTTTTCCTGAAGCTCACTTGCGATAAATTGCCTGATGGCGCACAGCGTTAAGGCCTGCTGGCGTTGCACGCCACCGGGCTTACCATACGTAATACGGTATGCTGGATAAGGCGTTTACGCCGCCATCCGGCAAATTCAGCGTAGAGCCTTCCTTCAGTATAAGGGTTTAATTGTAAGAAAGAGACAAGGCACCCAATGAGTGCCTTGTATGTTGTAAGGAAAAGTGACGATTTTATGAATCAGTCCGCATCGTAACCCAGGTTCGGCGCCAGCCACCGCTCAACGTCCTCAACGCTCATTCCTTTACGGAAAGCATAATCTGTCACCTGATCGCGTTGGATCTGCGCTACCGCGAAGTATTTGCTCTCAGGATGGCTGAAGTACCAGCCGGAGACCGACGCGCCAGGCCACATGGCGAAAGATTCGGTGAGCTTCATCCCGGTGTGTTTTTCGACATCCAGTAGCTGCCAGATAGTGCCTTTTTCGGTATGTTCCGGGCAGGCAGGATAACCCGGCGCCGGGCGAATCCCCTGGTAGTTTTCGCGGATTAATTCGTCGTTACTCAGGCTCTCGTTCGGCGCATATCCCCAGTAAACCTTACGTACACGCTCATGCAGATACTCGGCAAACGCTTCCGCCAGACGGTCGGCAATCGCTTTCACCATGATCTTGTTATAGTCGTCGTGTTGCGCTTCGAAGGCGTCCGCCAGCGCATCCTCCTCCAGACCGCCGGTCACCGCGAAAGCACCGATGTAATCCGCTTTGCCGCTCAGTTTCGGCGCGACAAAATCCGCCAGACAGTAGTTGGCAAAACCGACTTTCTCGGTCTGCTGGCGCAGGTGGTGGCTGACCGTCAGAACATGAGTACGGGTTTCATCGCGATAGATTTCGATGTCATCGCCGATGCGGTTCGCCGGGAACAGGCCCACCACGCCACGCGGATTCAACAGTTTCTCGGCGCTCAGTTTATCCAGCATATCATTGGCGTCTTTAAACAGACGCTGCGCCTCAACGCCCACCACCTCATCTTCCAGAATGCGCGGGTATTTGCCGGCCAGCGACCAGGTCATAAAGAACGGCGTCCAGTCGATGTAGTTGCGCAGAGTTTCGATGCTGGCTTCCACCTCCTGCACGCCCAGACGGTGGGCTACCGGCGGGGTGTAGCGTTCCCAATCGAACGCCAGATCATTATCGCGCGCCGCTTCCAGCGTGACCGGCGGCGTGCGCGGTTTTTTGCGGGCGTGCTGAATACGCACGGTTTCGTACTCTTTGCGGGTACGGGCGACAAAGTCATCGCGCTGGGTGTCGGAGAGTAGCGCCGCCACCACGCCCACGGTACGCGAAGCATTCTGCACGTAGACCGTCGGACCGCTGTAGTTCTGCTCGATTTTCACCGCGGTGTGCGCTTTCGAAGTGGTTGCGCCGCCGATCAGTAGCGGGATAGTAAAGCCCTGACGCTCCATCTCTTTCGCCACGTTGACCATTTCGTCCAGCGACGGGGTAATCAGCCCGGAAAGACCGATCAGATCGGCATTCACTTCACGCGCCGTTCTGAGGATTTTCTCCGCTGGCACCATCACGCCAAGATCGACGATTTCGTAGTTGTTGCATTGCAGCACCACGCCAACAATGTTCTTGCCAATGTCGTGCACATCGCCCTTCACGGTGGCAATCACCATCTTGCCGTTGCTGGAGCCTTTTTCTTTGCTGGCTTCAATAAACGGCTCCAGGTAGGCCACCGCTTGTTTCATCACGCGGGCGGATTTCACCACCTGCGGCAGGAACATTTTCCCTTCGCCGAACAGGTCGCCGACCACGTTCATGCCGTCCATCAGCGGCCCTTCAATCACCTCAATCGGACGGGCGGCCTGCTGGCGGGCTTCTTCGGTATCCTGTTCGATAAATTCGGTAATGCCTTTCACCAGCGAGTATTCGAGACGCTTTTTCACGTCCCAGCTACGCCATTCCGCCTGCTGGGCGTTGGCAGCTTCGTCGGTTTTGCTGCCGCGGTATTTCTCCGCCAAATCCAGCAAACGCTCGGTGCCGTCATCGCGACGGTTAAGAATGACATCTTCAACCGCATCGCGCAGCTCGGCGGGCAGGTCGTCGTAGATAGCCAGCTGTCCAGCGTTGACGATGCCCATGTCCATGCCGTTGCGGATGGCGTAGTAGAGGAATACCGCGTGGATAGCTTCACGTACCGGGTCGTTGCCGCGGAACGAGAAGGACACGTTAGACACGCCGCCGGAGATCAGCGCGTGCGGCAGCTCGCGTTTGATGTCTTCACAAGCGCCGATAAAGTCCTGCGCGTAGTTGTTGTGCTCTTCAATACCGGTCGCCACGGCGAAGATATTCGGGTCGAAGATGATGTCTTCCGGCGGGAAACCCACCTCTTCGGTGAGAATTTTGTAGGCTCGGCGGCAAATTTCGATTTTACGCTCACGGGTATCGGCCTGCCCCTGCTCATCAAAAGCCATCACCACCACTGCGGCGCCATAGCGACGTAGCAACTTCGCATGATGAATAAAAGCTTCCACGCCCTCTTTCATCGAAATAGAGTTGACGATGCCTTTACCCTGAATGCACTTCAGCCCTTTTTCGATAACCTCCCATTTGGAGGAGTCGATCATGATTGGTACACGGGCAATATCCGGCTCACCGGCAATCAGGCTGAGGAAACGCACCATCGCCGCTTCGGCGTCGAGCATCCCCTCATCCATATTGATATCAATAATCTGCGCACCGCTTTCTACCTGCTGACGGGCGACATCCAGCGCTTCGCTGTATTTCTCTTCTTTGATCAGGCGCTTAAATTTGGCCGAGCCGGTGACGTTAGTACGTTCGCCGACGTTCACAAACAGGCTGTCGTCGCCAATGTTCAGCGGCTCCAGGCCGGAAAGGCGGCAGGCGACCGGGATATCCGGCAGCTGGCGCGGCGGCAAACCGGCAACGGCGCGGCTCATGGCGGCGATATGCTCCGGCGTAGTGCCACAGCAGCCGCCAACGATATTCAGGAAGCCCGCTTCCGCCCATTCGCGAATCTGTTTCGCCATGGTGTCGGCGTCGAGGTCGTACTCGCCGAAAGCGTTCGGCAGGCCGGCGTTCGGGTGCGCGGTGACGTAGCATTCGGCAATCCGCGACAGTTCCTGGACGTACTGGCGCAGTTCATCTGGCCCCAGCGCGCAGTTAAGGCCAAAAGTGAGCGCCTCGGCGTGGCGCAGCGAGTTATAAAAGGCTTCGGTCGTCTGGCCGGAAAGCGTACGGCCAGAGGCGTCGGTGATGGTGCCGGAAATCATGATCGGCAGATCAACGCCCAGCGCTTCAAACTCTTCTTTCACCGCAAACACCGCCGCTTTGGCGTTGAGGGTGTCGAAGACGGTTTCAATCAGGATCAGGTCCGCCCCGCCTTCCACCAGCGCTTTGGTGGATTCACGGTAGGCCGCCACCAGCTGATCGAAGGTGATATTACGAAACGCCGGGTCGTTGACGTCCGGCGAAATGGAGGCCGTGCGGTTAGTTGGACCAAGCACGCCCGCAACAAAGCGTGGTTTTTCTGGTGTTCGCGCCGTCCATTCATCGGCGCAGGCGCGCGCCAGTTTGGCCGCCGCATAGTTAATTTCCGCCGACAGGGATTCCATCCGGTAATCCGCCATCGCAATGGTTGTCGAGTTAAAGGTGTTGGTTTCGATGATATCCGCGCCAGCCTCAAAGTAGGCGTTGTGGATAGCGGCGATCACCTCCGGCTTGCTGAGTACCAGCAGGTCATTGTTGCCTTTCAGGTCGCAGGGCCAGTCGGCAAAGCGCTCCCCGCGGAAATCTTCTTCATGTAGACGATAGCTCTGGATCATGGTGCCCATACCGCCGTCCAGCACCAGAATACGTTCATTTAACTGCGCACGCAGTTGTTCAACTTTGCTGCTCACACTCGCTCCCGACAACGCTCCACGTAACGAGCCATACTGGCACAAAGCGTGCTGGCGGAAAAGAGAACAACGGGCAACATGAGACATGTTCAGCTTGCCACCCACTTCTGTCGCTTTGCCGGATGGCGGCGCAAGCGCCTTATCAGCCTACAAATTACTTTGGCGGCTCCCAAAGCGTAGGCCTGATAAGCGCAGCGCCATCGGGCATCCTGTGATGTCACTCATCCGATCAGTTCAGGAACTCTTGCATTATAATTGAATAAAACGAAAATGATTTCCACGATACAGAAAAAGGAGTCTGCCATGGTTGCCCCTGTTCCCGCGAAACGCGGGAGAAAACCTGCCGCTACCACTGCACCCGTAACCGGGCAGGTTCAGTCTTTAACTCGCGGTCTGAAGCTGCTGGAGTGGATTGCCGAGTCTAACGGCAGCGTCGCGCTGACCGAACTGGCGCAACAGGCGGGTTTGCCTAATTCCACGACTCACCGTCTACTCACCACCATGCAGCAGCAGGGTTTTGTCCGCCAGGTTGGTGAGCTGGGCCACTGGGCCGTAGGCGCACACGCGTTTATCGTCGGTAGCAGCTTCTTACAGAGCCGTAATCTGCTGGCGATTGTCCATCCGATTTTGCGCAAGCTGATGGAGGACTCCGGCGAAACGGTAAACCTTGCCGTACTCGACCAGAGCGACCATCAGGCCATTATTATCGACCAGGTGCAGTGCACACAATTGATGCGCATGTCCGCCCCTATTGGCGGCAAGCTGCCCATGCACGCCTCTGGCGCGGGCAAGGCGTTTTTATCACAGCTCAGTGAGGAACAGGTTACCAGTCTGCTGCACCGCAAGGGGTTGCACGCTTATACCCATGCGACGCTGGTGTCGCCGCTGCATCTGAAAGATGACCTCGCCCAAACACGCAAGCGCGGCTATTCCTTTGACGACGAAGAACATGCGCTCGGTCTGCGCTGCGTGGCCTCGTGTATTTATGACGAACACCGCGAACCGTTTGCGGCCCTCTCTATTTCCGGCCCCTGCTCACGCATTACCGACGATCGCGTCACCGAACTTGGCGCCATGGTGATTAAAGCGGCGAAAGAGGTGACGCTGGCCTATGGTGGAACTCGCTGAAATGAGCAGCCTGAAATTATACTGGCAGGAGAAGTACCCACAGGCCTTCTGTTGGTCTTTCGGTGATTCGCCGGCGCTGGCCGACGAGCTGGCGGCGCTAGTGGTCGCCGGTAAAAAGCGTGGCACCTGTAGCTCGCTGGTTAGCTATCAGAAAGAGCAGCCCCCTGTCACGCCCGGGTCATATCACATTGTGCTCAACGGCACAGGCGACGCCGTGTGCGTCATACGCACGCTGGCGCTCAGGCTGATCCGTTTTAACGAGATGAGCGCCGATCTCGCCGCACTGGAAGGCGAAGGCGATCTTAGCCTGGCGTACTGGCAAGCGGCACACCGGGCCTTTTTTGAGCGCGAGGGTAATTGGTCGCCGGAGATGGAACTTGTTTACGAAGAGTTCGCCGTACTTGAGATCGCGCCGTAACGCACGCTAAAGCGCTGTCTACGTCGATAGGCATATACATCTTCTACATGCCCTTCTTTAATACGCGTCTGTAGCGCGCGCCAGTAATCGGCGCGAAACAGGTCGGCATGCATCTCTTCAAACAATGGCCCGATACGCGGATCGGCACACAGCCAGTGGCGAAACTCCTCCGGGAAAACATCACCTGGCGAGACGCTATACCAGGGTTCGCTGGCCAGTTCGTCTTCCGGATAACGCGCTGGCGGAATATCGCGGAAATTCACTTCCGTCATGTAGCAAATTTCATCGTAGTCATAGAACACCACGCGACCATGACGGGTAACGCCAAAGTTTTTAAACAACATATCGCCGGGGAAAATATTAGCGGCGGCAAGCTGGCGAATCGCATTACCATATTCTTCTATCGCATCGCGCAACTGCTGGCCTTCTACCTGTTCCAGCCAGATATTGAGCGGCACCATGCGACGTTCAATATAGAGATGGCGAATGACGATATGTTCCCCAAGATCGGTAATCTTCTCTGGCGCTTCTTGCCGTAACAGCGCCATCAGCGCCGGATCGATTTGCCGTTTATCCAGTACGAAATTCTCAAACTCCTGGGTATCCGCCATACGACCGACGCGATCATGCTCTTTTACCAGTTGATAACAGGCACGCACATGGGCGGCAGACATCTCTTTCTGCGGGGCGAATTTGTCTTTAATGATTTTAAATACCCGGTCGAAACCTGGCAGGGTAAACACCAGCATCACCATGCCGCGGATGCCAGGCGCCTCAATGAATTTCTCATCGCTTTCAGCCAGATAACACAAATATTCGCGGTAGCTTTCGGTTTTCGCATGTTTCTGGCAGCCAATCGCCATATACAGTTCGGCAGTGGTTTTACCCGGCAGGATTTCACGCAACCACTCAACCAGCGCGGCAGGCAGCGGCGCATACACCATAAAATAAGAGCGGGCAAAACCAAACACAATGCTCGCTTCTGCCGTGGTGGTCAGGCAGGTATCGACAAACAGTTCCCCCTCATCAGTACGATGAATCGGCAATAAAAACGGCAGCGTACCGTCAGGTGTGGTTAATTTACCTACCAGCCAGGCCGCTTTATTACGGTAAAACAACTCATTCGCCACCTGGACATGGCAGCGAGGTAGCGCGTCCTCGCCCAGTGTTTCAGTCAGGTGCGCGATAATATAGCGGATATCCCGGCTTTTATTCTGCCAGGGCAGACGCAGCGGTAAATCACTGAGTATGCGCATCAACAGCGGCTCCCAACCGTGATCGGGAAAGAAGTCTTTGGCCAGCGGGCGCGGGATAGTACGGAAGCGACGCTCCGGTTGCGAACTGAAAATAAACAACCGCTCGGGTGTTAACGAGCGGTGGTCAAATAACCGGCAATAGACGGAATTAAAAAAGCTCTCCGCAATCTCGAAGCGAGGGTAATCCGGCAACAAACGGGTGTAATGCTCTTTAACGCGTAAAAGGAAATCCGCGTCGGTACTTTTGCCATCGGTAATACAGCGCAGTTGCTCCACCACCAGACCCACATGATGATCATAGAGGTGGATACGGCTTTTCATCGCCTGCTGGACGGCGTGCCAGTCGGCCTGTTCAAAACGCTGCTGCGCGCCGGAAGTCACTTCCAGAAATCGACCATACTGCGCGTCAAAGCCTTGCAGGATGGTTTGAGCAATCAGTAATTCCAGGCCACGCGGCATTTTTTTCCCTCATCCGGCACCACGTCATGCCGGATGGCGCGTTCGCTTATCCGGCCTACGCTATCTGTAGGCCCGGTAAGCGCAGCGCCACCGGGCATCAATCAAAACTGCGATTCTTCGGTGGAACCCGTTAACGCGGTAACGGATGACGCGCCGCCCTGAATAATGGTGGTGACTTTGTCGAAGTAACCAGTACCCACTTCCTGCTGGTGGGAAACAAAGGTGTAGCCATCTTTCGCCGCAGCGAACTCGGGTTGTTGAACCTTCTCAACATAGTGTTTCATGCCCTCGCCCTGCGCGTATGCATGCGCCAGGTCGAACATGTTGAACCACATGCTGTGGATGCCCGCCAGGGTAATAAACTGGTATTTGTAACCCATGTCCGACAACTGCTGCTGGAAGCTGGCAATGGTCTTGTCGTCCAGATTCTTCTGCCAGTTGAAGGATGGTGAACAGTTATAGGCCAGCAGTTTGCCCGGATACTTCGCGTGGATAGCATCGGCAAAACGACGCGCCAGTTCGAGATCCGGCGTAGAAGTTTCGCACCATACCAGATCGGCATACGGGGCATACGCCAGACCGCGGCTGATCGCCTGCTCAATGCCCGCATGGGTGCGGTAAAAACCTTCGCTGGTGCGTTCGCCGGTAATAAAACCGCTGTCATAGGGATCGCAGTCGGAGGTGATCAGATCTGCCGCATCCGCATCGGTACGCGCAATCACCAGCGTCGGGACGCCCATCACATCAGCGGCCAGACGCGCAGCAACCAGTTTCTGAATCGCCTCCTGCGTGGGGACCAGCACCTTACCGCCCATATGGCCGCATTTCTTCACCGACGCCAGCTGATCTTCGAAGTGAACGGCCGCTGCACCGGCTTCAATCATCGATTTCATCAGTTCGAAGGCATTCAGAACGCCGCCAAAACCGGCTTCCGCATCAGCAACGATCGGCAGGAAGTAATCCACATAGCGCGGATCGTTGGGTTCAATACCGGATGCCCACTGGATCTGATCTGCACGACGAAAAGTGTTGTTGATCCGATCCACTACCGCCGGAACAGAGTTTGCCGGGTACAACGATTGATCCGGATACATGCTGGATGCCAGGTTGGCATCTGCCGCCACCTGCCAGCCTGAAAGATAAATCGCCTCAATACCGGCTTTCGCCTGCTGCAACGCCTGACCGCCAGTCAGCGCGCCAAGGCTGTTGATATAGCCTTTTTTCGCTTCACCGTGCAACAGCCGCCACATTTTCGCGGCGCCGAGCTGCGCCAGCGTGCACTCCGGGTTAACCGAGCCGCGTAATTTCACCACCTCCTCCGCGCTGTACGGGCGGGTGATGCCTTCCCAGCGCGGTTGTGTCCACTCTTTCTGTAATTCTTCGATTTGTTGAGTACGGGTTTTCATGTGCAGATGCTCCATATTGTTATGTGGTGAATTAAGCCAGTAAGCGATAGCCCGGCAGGGTGAGGAAGTCGATTAAGTCATCTGAGGTGGTGATTTGCTCCATCAGACGTGCGGCATCGTCGAAGCGCCCGCTGCTGTAGCGGTGCTCGCCCAGTTCGTCCTGGATTACCCGCATCTCTTCCGCCAACATTTCGCGGAAAAGCGCTTTCGTTACGGGTTTTCCATTGTTCAGTGTTTTCTCATGGTGAATCCACTGCCAGATAGAGGTTCGTGAGATTTCCGCCGTCGCGGCATCCTCCATCAGACCGTAAATCGGTACACAGCCATTGCCGGAGATCCACGCTTCAATGTACTGCACTGCCACGCGAATATTGGCGCGCATTCCCGCTTCTGTGCGTTCGCCTTCACATGGCTCCAGTAACTGTTCAGCGGTAATCGGCGCATCTTCATCACGGGTAATGAACAGCTGATTTTTGTGCTCGCCCAGTACCTCGTTAAAGACGGCCATTGCGGTATCCGCCAACCCAGGATGCGCAATCCACGTGCCGTCGTGGCCGTTGTTCGCTTCCAGCGCTTTATCCGCTTTCACTTTGGCAAGGACCTGATTGTTGCGTTCAACGTCTTTGCTCGGGATAAACGCCGCCATACCGCCCATCGCGAACGCGCCGCGCTTGTGACAGGTTTTGATCAGCAGGCGCGAGTAGGCGCTCAGAAACGGTTTGTCCATCGTTACCACCTGCCTGTCCGGCAGGACGCGATCCGGGTGATTTTTCAACGTTTTGATATAGCTGAAAATATAATCCCAGCGACCACAGTTGAGACCGACGATATGATCACGCAACGCATGAAGAATCTCATCCATCTGGAAAACAGCAGGCAGCGTTTCAATCAACAGGGTCGCTTTGATCGTACCGCGCGGCAGATTGAAGCGGTCTTCGGCGTAGCTGAAGACTTCGCTCCACCAGGCTGCCTCCTGCCAGGCTTGCGTTTTCGGCAGGTAAAAATACGGGCCGCTACCTTTAGCGAGCAGCGCTTTATAGTTGTGGAAAAAGTACAGAGCAAAATCAAACAGGCTGCCGGGAATGGCTTCCCCCCGCCAGGTAACATGTTTTTCTGGCAGATGTAGACCACGTACACGACAAATCAATACGGCCGGATCGGGCTTGAGCTGATAGATTTTTCCGGCTTCGTTGGTATAGCTAATGGTGCCGTTCACCGCATCACGCAGGTTGATTTGACCATCAATAACTTTATTCCAGTCCGGCGCCAGCGAGTCTTCAAAATCCGCCATAAACACTTTCACATTTGCGTTCAGGGCATTAATCACCATTTTACGTTCAACCGGCCCGGTAATTTCTACTCGGCGATCCTGTAAATCCGCCGGAATACCACGAATCTGCCAATTACTTTCTCTAATGGAAGTGGTTTCCGAAATAAAATCAGGCAACTTACCGTTATCAATATCCTGCTGTTGCTGGATACGTGCAGCCAGGAGTTTATTGCGTTTTGGCGTAAAACGGGTGACTAACTCCGTCAAAAACTCGACTGCTTCAGCGGTCAGGACTTGCTTTTCCAGCTCGCCTTGCGGCCTGGTAAAGGTTAATTCATCAGTTGTGGTTGCCTGTGGATTCATCATGCAGCTCCTCGTTGTTGATCCAGATACATCCCCAATGCGAACGAAGGATCACTGTGCGCTTTTCGTTCAACACAACTAAGACTACTCAATTAAATTTCAAAATCAAAAACAATTTCCATTTTTAATTTAATTATGTATTAACCTATTGATAACAATATAAATTAAATTTAATTACATGATGAGGTGCGTTTCGGAAATAAAAAAGGCACCCGAAGGTGCCTGATTCAACATGCTGAAACGCTTTAGGATCGTCAGAAGCAGAAGATTAATCCAGGGTTGGATTCATGTGACGCAGATCATATGGCGTAATCTGGTAGACATAATAGTTGAGCCAGTTAGTAAACAGTAAATTACCGTGGCTGCGCCAGGTTGCGCGCGGTATGTTTTGCGGATCGTTTTTTGGGAAATAGTTGTACGGAACCTCCGGATTTAACCCGGCCTCAACGTCACGAAAATATTCACCCGCTAACGTATGAGCGTCATATTCAGGATGACCGGTGACAAACGCAATACGTTTATCTTTGCTGGCAAACAGGTACGCATCCCCCTCTTCTGTTTCCGCCAGAATTTCAAGATCCGTATAATCCCGTATTAGCGCCGCCGGGAAATCGGCATAGCGTGAGTGCGGCGCAAGAAACGAATCATCAAAACCACGCGTCAACAGAGCATGTGGATGAAGGATGTGATGTTCATAGACGCCGGAAAGTTTATCTGTACGGGTCTGCTTAGGGATACCATAAAGAATATTGAGTGCGGCCTGAACGGCCCAACAGACAAATAGCGTCGAAGTAACGTGATCTTTCGCCCATTCCAGCACCTGCCTAATCTGCGGCCAGTAAGCCACGTCATTAAACTCCACCAGACCCAGCGGCGCTCCGGTCACGATAAGCCCATCAAAGTTCTGATCGCAGATATCGTCGAAGTTACAGTAAAAGTTGTTCAGATGCTCGGCTGGCGTGTTCCTCGACTCGCGGGCATCTATCCGCAGCAGTTGAATATCGACCTGCAATGGCGAGTTCGATAGCAAGCGCAGAAACTGATTTTCCGTTTCAATCTTCTTCGGCATCAGGTTAAGGATAAGTACCTTTAGCGGGCGAATTTCCTGACCTGATGCGCGAGAAGTCGTCATGACGAAGACATTCTCCTCACGTAAAAAATTGACGGCGGGTAGCTCGTCCAGCACGCGAATCGGCATAACCTGATAACCTCACGACATACGTTTAAACGTTTAGACATCCAGATAGCTGAAGATACTCAGAAATCAGGCGAATGTCGAGTCTGCAAGTTCAAGGTGAGAAAGTTTCACGACAGCATTTGCATTAGAATAGAAGTAAGCAAAAAAGGAGTGAAGATGATGATTAACATTCGCCGTTCAAGGCATGAGGAAGGGGAAAAACTGATTGCGATCTGGCGTCGCTCAGTCGATGCCACGCACGATTTTCTGTCAAACGCTTATCGGGCCGAACTGGAAGAGCTGGTGAGCGATTTTCTGCCAGAAGCGCCACTATGGGTTGCCGTGACCGATCAGGATGAGCCGGTAGGATTTATGCTGCTTACCGGCGAACATATGGATGCGCTGTTTGTCGATCCGGACGTGCGTGGTCAGGGTATCGGTAAGAGATTAGTTGAACATGCGTTAACACTGGCGCCGGGGTTGACAACCAATGTTAACGAGCAAAATACACAAGCTGTTGGATTTTATAAGAAAATGGGATTTAAGGTGACGGGACGTTCGGAGGTTGACGATCTTGGGAAACCGTATCCATTGTTGAATTTAATTTATCCGTGAGTAGCGGTGCTGCCTGATAAGTGCATACAGGCCGGATAAGGCGAAACTGCCATCCGGCGGTGCCGGTTGCCTGATGGCGCTGCGCTTATCAGGCCTACATTTTTACAGTTACCACACACGCAAAGAAGCCCGTCCAGACGGACGGGCTTCTTCACTTGTCTGATGCCTGGCAGTTTATGGCGGGCGTCCTGCCCGCCGCCCTACGGGCCGTTGCTGCGCAACGAGTGCTCACCGACAGACCACAGATAAAACAAAAGGCCCTGTCTTCCGACAGGGCCCTTCGTTTTATTTGATGCCTGGCAGTTCCCTACTCTCGCATGGGGAGACCCCACACTACCATCGGCGCTACGGCGTTTCACTTCTGAGTTCGGCA
>NZ_JAMNDD010000008.1:0-144377 GCF_051812965.1 Salmonella sp. NW1250
AGAAGTGAAACGCCGTAGCGCCGATGGTAGTGTGGGGTCTCCCCATGCGAGAGTAGGGAACTGCCAGGCATCAAATTTAGTGTGCTGATATGGCTCAGTTGGTAGAGCGCACCCTTGGTAAGGGTGAGGTCCCCAGTTCGACTCTGGGTATCAGCACCACTTAATACGGTTAAAGTTCGGTATTTGAAAAAGAATTTGTCTGGCGGCAGTAGCGCGGTGGTCCCACCTGACCCCATGCCGAACTCAGAAGTGAAACGCCGTAGCGCCGATGGTAGTGTGGGGTCTCCCCATGCGAGAGTAGGGAACTGCCAGACATCAAATAAAACAAAAGGCTCAGTCGAAAGACTGGGCCTTTTGTTTTATCTGTTGTTTGTCGGTGAGTACTCTCCTGAGGAGGACAAATCCGCCGGGAGCGGATTTGAACGTTGCGCAGCAACGGCCCGGAGGGTGGCGGGCAGGACGCCCGCCATAAACTGCCAGACATCAAATAAAGCAAAAGGCTCAATCGAAAGATTGGGCCTTTTTGCATTTATCTCTCTATGGAAAAAGTTATCGGTTAATGGCGCCGACGCGTTTTAAACATCTTCGTAGAGTGGATAAAAACCGTTTTAGTCAGCGTGATTTCCCGCCATATATCCGCCTGAACCATCGAATGTGAACCGTGCTGAAGTAGATGTACAAACGGCTTTTACTTACGCCTCTAATAAGCAATAGAGATATTCGCTGAGGACTAAAAATCTGGCCCATTAGGCTATTTTATTTGCCAGTTTGGCCCTGGGGCAGTGCTCAAAATCCTCATGTATTACGTGTATGCTCCGGTTTATATCCAGACTGTCTGTAATAATTACGCCTAATGACCACGCGCTAAGTCTTACTGTATAAAGCGTGTTTTTAATGCGGCTTACGATGCTATCAAGCTACAATTTTGTCTGCATCGGACAAGGAATAGAATAAATACTATCGGGATGGGCGAGTAAGAAAAGAGAGCGTTTTATCGTGTTAACTTTCGGGGGACAGGCTGAACAGATTACGTCGCTGAGTATCCTTACGACCTTTATATTATTACTGAAAGCGCGGCATTGCCGCGCCTGCATGTATCATTTAGAAAGCGCAATGATACCCATCGTCAACCCTGCTACCGCCGCAGCGCCGCCAGCAATAGCGCCTGCTGTCTCCCAGTTATCCTGCGTTGTACCTTTCATACATGTATTGGTATGAACCAGCCGCCCTTGATCGTCATAAACCGGTACGCAGGGAGAATCATGTGCACAACCTGCCAATAAGGTGGTAAGCAATGCAACTGGAATTAGTCTTTTCATGGTGTTACCTCATTAATCAGCGTTTCGCGAAGTACAGCAACGTAAATGCTGGCTCTAACCGCTGCGAAAACGAGAGTTATTTTACCACCACAGAAAAAATGGCCGACATGAGGAATCATCTCAATTCATGTGAATTGTAAAAACTATGGAGAATGCAGAGGTAAGCGGAGAGGGGGGAATAGCGGAGATAAAGACGTACCGTTTAAAAAGGCGTCCGAAGACGCCTCTGTTTACCGGTTAATCATGATGGCGATTAAATCGGCGTTTTACAACAACGAAGAATACTGGCACGAAGAAGATAGCTAATAAGGTTGCGGTTAACATTCCCCCCATAACCCCTGTGCCTACTGCGTTCTGTGCCCCACTACCTGCGCCACGACTGATAACTAACGGCATTACCCCGAGAATAAAGGCCAGCGAGGTCATTAGAATAGGACGTAAACGCATACGGGATGCTTCCAGCGTCGCTTCAATCAATCCACGTCCTTCTTTTTCCATGAGATCTTTGGCGAACTCGACAATCAGGATGGCGTTTTTAGCAGAAAGGCCAATAGTGGTTAACAAGCCAACCTGGAAGTAAACGTCATTGTTCAGACCGCGCAATGACGCTGCAAGCAGAGCGCCAACCACGCCGAGCGGTACGACCAGCATTACCGAGAACGGAATTGACCAGCTTTCATACAGAGCGGCAAGGCAGAGGAAAACGACAATGAGTGAGATTGCGTACAGCGCCGGCGCCTGGTTACCTGACAACCGTTCCTGATACGACATACCTGTCCAGTCATAGCCAATACCGTTTGGCAGCTGTGAAGCCAGGTTTTCCATTAACGACATGGCTTCACCGGTACTTCGTCCGGGCGCTGCTTCACCGAGCAGTTCCATTGACGGCATCCCGTTATAGCGTTCCAGGCGTGGCGAACCATAAATCCACCGTGCTGAGCTAAAGGTAGAGAAGGGCACCATCTCGCCATTGGCGCTGCGTACATAAAGATTGTTGATATCTCCCGGCAGCATACGGAACTGAGCGTCAGCCTGAACGTATACTTTTTTCACTCGTCCGCGATCGATAAAGTCGTTAACGTAATAGCCGCCCAACGCCGCGGAGATGGTTTCGTTGATATCAGACAGCGAAACACCGAGCGCCTGCGCTTTTTCTTGATCGACATCCAGCTTGAACTGTGGCGTGTCTTCGAGCCCGTTCGGGCGTACGCGCACTAATAGATCAGGATGCTTCGCGACCATACCCAGGAGTTGATTACGCGCTTTCGTTAACGCATCGTGACCGAGCCCTCCCTGATCAATCAGTTCAAAGTCGAAACCTGTCGCGGTACCTAACTCGACAATTGCCGGCATGTTGAAGGGGAACACCAACCCGTCGCGAATCTGGCTGAAGGCGCGTGTCGCTCTGGCGATAACGGCTTCGACGCTATTTTCTTCACCGTTACGCTCTTCCCAGGGTTTAAGGCTAACAAATGCCATCCCTGAGTTTTGTCCCTGACCGCTAAAGCTAAAGCCGTTTACGGTAAACACGCTTTCGACGTTCGCTTTTTCATTATTCAGGTAGTAATGAGTGACTTGATCCAGCACTTTCTGCGTACGTTCTTGCGTAGCGCCAGAGGGGAGCTGAATCATGGTCAGGAATACTCCCTGATCTTCTTCCGGCAGGAAGGAGGTCGGGAGGCGTAAAAACAGAACCGCCATTCCGACTACAATAAGTAGATAGATAATGAGATAGCGACCCGTATTACGCACGATACCGCTTACGCTGTTAGTATAGTGGTTAACGCTGTGGTCAAACTTGGTATTGAACCAGCCAAAGAAGCCGCTTTTTTTCTCGTGATGTTCAGCAGATACGGGTTTAAGCAGTGTAGCGCATAGTGCTGGCGTCAGAATCAACGCAACCAGAACGGATAGCGCCATTGCTGAAACAATAGTAATAGAGAACTGGCGATAAATTGCCCCGGTCGAGCCGCCAAAAAAGGCCATCGGGATAAATACCGCAGACAGTACCATCGCGATACCAACCAGCGCTCCCTGAATCTGCGACATGGATTTTTCCGTCGCCTCTCGGGGAGAAAGGTTATCCTCCATCATTACACGTTCAACGTTTTCTACGACCACTATCGCATCGTCAACCAACAGCCCTATCGCCAGTACCATACCAAACATCGTCAGAGTATTGATGGAATAGCCAAAGGCGGCGAGTACCGCAAAAGTGCCTAGCAACACGACAGGAACAGCGATGGTAGGAATCAGGGTTGCCCGGATATTCTGTAAGAACAGATACATTACCAGGAACACCAGAATAATTGCTTCAAACAGCGTTTTTACCACTTCGTGGATAGATATTTTTACGAAGGGCGTTGTGTCATAAGGATAAACCACCTTCATTCCCTGGGGGAAGAAAGGCTGCAGCTCCGCCAGTTTCGCTTTGATTGCGGTTGCGGTATCCAGCGCGTTAGCGCCGGTCGCCAGTTTAATACCGAGACCGGAGGCCGGTTTACCGTTAATGCGCGCTACAACGTTATAGTTTTCACCGCCAAGCTCAATACGCGCGACATCTTTGAGATGGACGACAGAGCCGTCGGTATTGACACGCAACGTAACTTTGCCGAACTCTTCCGGATCTTTCAGACGCGTTTGGGCGATGATTGAGGCGTTAAGCTGCTGGCCCGGTAATGCTGGCGTACCGCCCAGTTGGCCTGCCGCAATCTGGTCGTTCTGTACTTTTAACTGGTTGATGACGTCAACTGGCGTGAGCTGGTATTTATTTAGCAGATTCGCATCCAGCCAGATACGCATGGCGTACTGTGCGCCAAATAGCTGAACGTCGCCCACACCATTCAGACGGCTGATAGAATCCTTAATGTTAGAGGCGACATAGTCAGAGATGTCGTCCTGGGTAGTGTTCGGATTATCCGAGACGAATCCGGCGACCATCAAAAAGCTGCTGCTGGACTTTTCAACGCTAATCCCCTGCTGCTGGACTTCTTGCGGTAGTAAAGGCGTGGCGAGCTGCAATTTATTTTGCACCTGAACCTGCGCGATATCCGGATCGGTTCCGGACTGGAAGGTCAGGGTGATGGTCACGCTACCAGCAGAGTCGCTGGTAGAGGACATATACATCAGGTTATCGATGCCGTTCATATTTTGTTCGATAACCTGAGTAACCGTATCCTGTACCGTCTGCGCATCCGCGCCAGGATAGGTTGCAGAAATAGAAACCGCTGGCGGCGCAATGGTTGGATACTGCGCAACGGGAAGTTGCATTATTGCCAGTGCGCCAGCCATCATCAGGATAATGGCCAGAACCCAGGCGAAAATAGGACGTCTAATAAAAAAGTTTGCCATGTACGGTTACCTTATTGCGCCGTTTTCGCTGCAGGAGTATCGGTAGTGGCTTTCACCTGGACGCCCGGTCGCGCTTTTTGTAAGCCGCTGACGATGACCTTATCGCCCGGTTTTAACCCTTCGCTGATGAGCCATTTATCGCCAATAGCCTGCGCCGCCACGACATTGCGGGCTTCGACCTGGCTTTTATCGTTAACCACCATCACCATTGCGTCGCCGCGCGGCGTGCGGGTCACGCCCTGCTGGGGGACAAGGATGGCATTGGGCTGGACGCCTTCATCAATGCGTGCGCGAACAAACATACCGGGAAGCAGACTGTGTTGTGGGTTAGGGAAAACCGCCCTGAGCGTGATCGAGCCGGTGCTTTCATCTACGGTAACGTCGGAAAATTGCAGCGTGCCTTTAATCGGGTAGACCTGACCATTTTCCATTACCAGTTGAACCGTGCTACTGGCGCTGTCTTTATGCAGGTTACCTTGTTCGACGGATTGCTTGAGTCGCATAAAGTCGTTGCTTGATTGCGTCACGTCGACATAAATCGGGTCGAGTTGCTGCACGGTAGCCAGTTCAGTTGACTGACCATTAGTCACCAGCGCGCCTTCAGTCACATTAGATTTTCCTATACGCCCGCTGATGGGTGAGGTGACTTTGGTATACGCAAGGTTAATACGCGCGCTTTCAACAGCGGCTTTTGCCGCCACAACGGCGGCATCGGCCTGGCGGGCGTCGGCAATCGCCTGATCATATTCCTGTTGGCTGATATATTTTGTGCCGACCAGTGGAACATAGCGTTTGACCGTCAGGTGCGCGATAGCCGCAGCCGCTTCGCTTTTAGCAAGTTCGCCTTTAGCGCTGTCATAATCAGCCTGATAAGTGGCAGGATCGATCTGATAGAGCGACTGCCCGGCCTCTACATCGCTACCTTCGGTGAAGTTTCTTTTAAGCACGATCCCGCTCACCTGGGGGCGAACCTCCGCAATACGAAATGCGGACGTACGTCCGGGAAGTTCGGTCGTTACGGCTAGCGGCGCTGTTTCGACCACATGGACGGTGACTTGCGGCTCGCCGGCATGAGCCTGGGTATCTCCCTGGTCATTACAACCGGCCAGCAGCGCAGCAGAGAATATGATGAATGAGGGCAGGAGTGAAAACCTGGCATGTTTCGTCATTACTGTTCCTTAAAAAACCGAAAGCTCGTTATTCACCGGATAACGGTAAGGCGTTAACGCGCGAAAAATAGAATAGCAGTGGGGTATCCTACAAATTATTAGCTTGTGATGTAAGCAATACTTATTTTGGGATGGGGTTCACGGCACATAAAAGCAAAAAAAAAGAACTATTCCCTGTCGTTTCATAATGTCCCGATTAGTAAAATCATGATGTTGAATAACATAATTAGAAATATATATTTTATATGAATATGTTTTATTAATTTATTTGTTTTTATTATTGATTTGGCGATATTGTGCGAAATAAAAATGGCTGTCTCTCGTCTGACTAAAAAGGACATGGTAAAGTTGTTTTTTGTGCTGAGTATTTTATCAGCGTATTTATCGTTTTTATGGTCCAGGATATCTTAATTATGGCGAAGAAAACGAAGGCGGATGCGCTTAAAACGCGGCAACATTTGATTGAAACCGCTATTGCGCAGTTCGCTTTGCGCGGCGTTGCCAACACGACGTTGAATGATATCGCTGATGCCGCTGATGTCACGCGGGGCGCCATCTACTGGCACTTTGAGAATAAAACGCAGTTGTTTAATGAGGTTTGGTTACAGCAACCACCTTTACGCGAACTTATTCAGGATAGGCTTACGGGATGCTGGAATGATAATCCTTTACAGGATCTACGAGAGAAATTTATTGCAGCCTTACAATATATTGCGGCAGTGCCTCGTCAGCAGGCATTAATGCAGATTTTATATCATAAATGTGAATTCCATAATGGTATGATATCGGAACAGGCCATTCGGGAGAAGATGGGTTTCCATCATCAGTCGCTGCTTGAAGTATTACAGCGATGTATGGATAAAAAACTGATCTCAGGCAGTCTTGATCTGGATGTCATATTAATTATTCTGCATGGTAGTTTTAGCGGAATAGTAAAAAACTGGTTAATGAATCCCACAAGTTATGATCTTTATAAGCAGGCGCCTGCATTAGTCGATAATGTATTAAAAATGCTAAGCCCGGATGGCAGTGTGAGGCAATTAATGCCAAATGAACAACAGGCGGAAGAAGCCTGAGATTATTTTGAGTTGATATTATATATTGACCTTGTGAATATATTGGCAGGATCCCGAATATCGCGAGCAATTTCCTCTGCCGTACGCGGCTTGCCAAGCAGGAACCCCTGAAGCGTATGGCATCCTAACTGGGTCAAAAATTGTTGCTGCGTTTCATTTTCTACCCCTTCTGCCACAATTTGCAGATTTAACGCTTTCGCCAGCGCGACAATAGCCGCAACAATGGTCGCGCCGTCGCCTGCCTCGCTGAGTTCATGTACGAAAGCGCGATCAATTTTTAGTTCGCACGCCGGAAGACGTTTCAGATAGAGAAGGCTGGAATAGCCAGTGCCAAAGTCGTCAATAGAGGCCTTAACCCCCATTTCCGTTAATCTGGTGAGTATAGCGACGCTTTGCTCCGGCTTGTTCATCGCCGTGGTTTCGGTGATTTCCAGAATCAATAAATCGGGACGGATACTGTGTCGGGCCAGGCTCCGCGTAATGGTGTCCACAAGCCCGGGCTGCTCAAATTGTAAGGCGGACAGATTTACCGCCACTGACCATAAGGCGTATCCCTGTAAATGCCACTCGCGGAGCTGTCGACACGCCTCGTCTATCACCCAGCTACCGATAGTGACGATAAGACCCGTTTTTTCCGCCAGCGGTAAAAACTGGTCAGGATTCAGTACGCCTTGTTTTGGATGATACCAGCGCAACAGGGCCTCAAATCCTACAATGGGGCCGGCAGGGGCCTGAAATTTAGGCTGGTACACCAGCCTGAGCTCTTGTCTTTCCAGCGCCAGCCACAGGTCATTCATTAGCTGAAGCTGGGTTTGCGCTAGCATATTCATTGATGGCTGAAAGAAATGGTATCCGTTACGCCCCGTATGTTTCGTGTGGTACATTGCGGCATCGGCGTTGAACATCAGTTCCCGTTCGTTTTTTCCGTCCAGCGGATAGAGCGCTATTCCCACGCTAAGGGTGACGACCAGTTCGTACGGATCTATCGTAAAGGGCGCATCTATCGAATGTACCAGCGCGCTGGCAAGGGAAGCCGCTTCGTCAGGCGCGCTGACTTCTGCAAGCAGCACAAATTCGTCGCCGCCAATCCGCGCCAGGGTAAACTGCCCGCTCAGCGGTTGGTTCAGACGATGCGTGACCGCCACCAGTAGCTTATCGCCAATATCATGACCATAAGCGTCATTAACGGCTTTAAAGCCATCCAGATCCATAAACAGTAGCGCGAAAGACGAGCCTTCCCGATTCGCTTTGCTGATGGCCTGTTCCAGACGATCCTCAAGGAGTACCCGGTTTGGTAAACGGGTGAGCGTATCATGCAGCGCCAACTGCGCCAGTTCCTGGTTCGCCTGCGCCAGCGAAGAGGCAAGTAGTGCGGTGCGGGCCTGAAGCCGGGCGTCAAATAAAGAAACCAGCAGAGTAATGCCCAGGATAGTCAGCGCGACCACGCTGACAAGAACAGCCAGCCAGTTGCTATCGACGCCACGATGCTCCATCGGCCAGTTTTGGGGAAAGTGTGCGGCCTTCATGCCGGCGTAATGCATGCCGGCGATAGCTATCCCCATTAATACCGCGGCGCCTGCTCGCCTCAGGGCGACATCTGTTCCCTCATGACGCAGGCGGAACGTGAGCCACAGCGCGCCGCAGGACGCCAGTAGCGCGATAATGATAGAGAGGGCAACCCACGCGCTATTCCAGACGATAATGGAAGCAAATTGCAGCGCCGCCATCCCGGTATAATGCATTGCGCTGATGCCCAGTCCCATCACCAGCGCGCCCGGCAGTAAACGGCGCAGGCGCAGTTTTTCAGCGCTGACCAGCCATAGCGCAAACAGGGAGGAGCCGATCGCGATCAGCATGGAGAGGCCGGTGAGGAACGGATCGAAGCGCATGTTCATCGCGTGATCCATCGCCAGCATCCCGACAAAATGCATCGCCCAAATACCGACGCCCAGCGCGAAGCCGCCGCCCATTAGCCATATTCTGGCGTTTGATCGGGCGCTTCCGGCTACGCGTCCGGCCATATTTAATGCGGTATAGGACGCAAAAATAGCGACAGCAAATGAAACCGCCACAAGGATGTGGTTGTACTCACTAACCGGCATGTATCATTAGCTCATTGGTTATGCAGGAAAAGAACAGGACGAGACAGTATCACCCCTTCTTTTATCCTCAACGTGTTTTAATTCCCTGTTTTTATAAGGGATAAAAGAAATCCGGGTGATAAATAATCATAGGTTAAATCGCCCGGTTCGCTACTCCAGATCGGTACAATTGATCAATTTAAGAGGGTTAACCGAGTCCATGTTTCGGCACTTATCCTGTTCAGTCGCCATCAATTCGATCCATTGCATCAAAAGCGCATCAAAAAGAAAAACGGAGACGGCAAAAACAACCAGCCACCAATACTTACGTATCATCGTCAAATCCTGTGTATTCATGCCCATGCGTGCTGGGAATATACATGAAATTTTGACGCTGAAAAGCGGACTTACAATGCTTTTACTTCTCTGAAGATAGCGCGTTTATCCCGACATTTCGCTGCTTTTTGGACAGGTTTTGTGTTTTTCTCTTTTTGACTTTTGCAAGTTCATTTTCTGAATAATGCGAAGTGACGCTCAATCTTCTGAGCCCCATTTTTACGTACTCATTATTGAGTTCAATACCGATAAACTTACGACCTGACGCCGCTGCGACAGCGCCTGTGGTGAAACTGCCTGCGAAAGGGTCCAATACGGTATCGCTCGGGTTAGAAGAGGCCAGTATGATCCGTTTTAACAGCGCGCTGGGCTTTTGCGTAGGATGGTTTTCATATTCATCCATCAGATAACGTACGCGAGGAAATGACCAGACGTTGCCCGGCACTTTTTTCTGATTGTATGGTTGGGGCGGGTTTTTTCGATAATCGATTAGCGCGCGCTTAGCGCCCGTAGTGGTTTCGACCAGAATCGCGTCACGATTAAAGGTATAGCTTTTCGGGTTCTTTACCATCATCAGGATCGGTTCATACATAGAACCAAAGTATTTTTTCGCCTGCACCCCGGAACTATCATAGGACCAGACGATACGGCTTTTGATGGTAAAAAGCGTTCGGCATTTGAGATCGATATACGGCATATTTTCTGTGCTATTCATGATGTACATGGTGCCGTGTTTCTTCAGTACGCGGTGGCACTCATCAATGCATTCATACAGCCAGGCCAGAAAAGACGCTTCGTCCCAGGATTCCACCATACCGTCGAAATCTTTTCCGATATTGTAAGGCGGATCGGCAAAAATTAAGTCAATGCTTTCAGAAGGCAGTTTTTTAAGTTCTGTTAGCGCGTCACCGTGAATAATCTTCTTCGATTCATCGCCAAAGTACTGAGGTTCACATTCCGCTTTCATGACCAAATTCCATGTGATGCGTATAAAAAAGGCGCTTCCCCATGCCGAGTAGCGCCTTTTTAAACAAGCAGTTAGCTAATCGAAATTAGTTCATGCCGTATTTTTTTAATTTTTTACGCAGCGTACCACGGTTGATGCCCATCATCAGAGCAGCACGGGTCTGGTTACCACGGGTGTATTGCATCACCATGTCCAACAGGGGCTGTTCTACTTCAGCCAGTACCAGCTCATACAGGTCATTAACGTCCTGACCATTCAGTTGAGCAAAATAGTTCTTCAGTGCCTGTTTAACCGAGTCACGCAGGGGTTTTTGGGTTACCTGATCCTGAGAGTTAACGGTAGAAACGGTCAGTACGTCAGAATTTACGCGTTGTTCGAACATAGTTCTGTCAGCTCTTTATTTCTGTTTACGCAAAATTTTCGAAGTATGCCTCCAACGCCTCCAGCTGTTCGCTGGCGTCCTCAATAGCGTTGAATGTGCGCCGAAACTGGTCGTCTGGAGCGTGCTCCTGGAGATACCAGGAGACGTGTTTACGCGCGATTCGGTACCCTTTTGCCTGACCGTAAAAGTCATGCAGTTCCCGAACATGCGTGCAAAGCAAGCGCTTTACCTCTGCCAGCGGCAGCGGCGGAAGCAGCTCCCCAGTGTCCAGATAATGCTGGATTTCCCGAAAGATCCAGGGTCTTCCCTGAGCTGCGCGGCCTATCATCAGGGCATCCGCCCCTGTATAGTCGAGAACAGCTCTGGCTTTATGCGGGTTAGTAATGTCGCCATTCGCGATAATCGGAATGGAAACTTTCTGCTTAACTGCCCGAATACTGTCGTATTCAGCTTCTCCGTTGAACAAACAGGCGCGGGTGCGGCCATGGATGGTCAGAGCCTGAATACCACAATCTTCAGCCAGTTGGGCAATCTCTACGCAGTTACGGTGTTCCGGCGCCCAGCCGGTGCGAATCTTGAGAGTCACAGGAACGTCCACTGCGTTTACGACCCCGATGAGTATAGACTTCACTAAATCCGGGTACTGCAAGAGGGCTGAACCTGCCAGCTTACGATTCACTTTCTTCGCCGGGCACCCCATATTGATATCAATAATCTGGGCGCCGCTTTCCACGTTAATACGTGCGGCATCGGCCATCTCAACAGGGTCGCTACCGGCAATTTGCACCGTGCGAATTCCTGGCTCATCAACGTGCACCATCCGTAAACGAGATTTATCGCTTTCCCACACTTGCGGGTTAGAAGACATCATCTCGGATACTGTCAATCCTGCTCCCATCTCATAGCACAGCGTCCGGAAAGGTCTGTCAGTAATGCCAGCCATGGGCGCTGCGATCAGGCGATTTCTGAGCTGATATTGTCCGATGCGCATGAGTTAAGAAATGACCATACTGTGACTGCAAGGCGGCGTATATTACGCATTTTTTGCACGAGATGAAAGGCCAAACTTTGAACAATCCACTGTTGTAGATCAATGAATCGTGCTTAAAAACAGCAAAATAAATTTATAATTCAGTAAAATCATAGGGTTATTTGTTGTCGGCGGTTTTGTACGCGCTTACAAATTCCCGTAACTTCTCTCTATTTCTTCGACCAGAAACAAGATAAGCGGAATAATCTGCTTTTTTTATAAGCTAATTACCCCAAATGAATGGGATCGCCGTCTCGTTTCAGGACAAGATCACTTCCCGCTGCGCGTGACTTTTCTCCGTTGCCAGTCGGAAGGGGGCGCACAGATGCGCTTTTGTGTTCATGAATGGCACGGATAAATTTTTCCAGCTGCGTTGAAGAGAGGGTTAGCGGATGCTGCAGAACAACCCGGACAGCATTACTAAGTACGAGGGCGATGGTTGCGACCCGTTAAAACGCCAGTACCTTTTGTCCGCTGGTAGCAGCTGTTTATCCAGACGGATAGTGACAAAGAAGTCATTTCAGGCATTCATTTGATGAATTTAATGATGTCTCGGTGCCTGAAAGGCGTTAAGGCAGTTGTGTGGAGAAAAGCGTGGCCGGGCGACCACGCTGACAAGAATTATTTCTTACGGCCAGTAATGCGGCACCACTCTTCTTTTTCGACGACCGGGTCGAGAGTGAAAAGCTCGGCGTAAGCATCGCAGACGCTTTCCGCCTGGCTGGCGAGAATACCTGAAAGCCCCAGCAGACCGCCCTCAACGGGCAGTACGCTGATTAACGGGGCCAGTTCGCGTAATGGGCCTGCCAGGATGTTAGCGACGACCACGTCGGCTTTCATGGCTTCTGGCTGGTCTTTCGGCAGGTACAGCTCCAGCCGGTCAGACACGCCGTTGCGTTCGGCATTATCGCGGCTGGCCTGAATAGCTTGCGGATCGATATCAATACCAATCGCTTTTGCCGCTCCCAGTTTCAGCGCGGCAATCGCCAGAATGCCTGAACCGCAGCCAAAGTCGATCACGGTTTTGCCGTTGAGATCGAGCCCGTCCAGCCATTGCAGACATAAAGAGGTGGTGGGGTGCGTACCCGTACCGAACGCCAGTCCCGGGTCGAGCATCACGTTGACGGCATTCTCGTCCGGAATGTCACGCCAGCTGGGACAAATCCACAGACGCTCGCCAAAACGCATCGGATGGAAATTATCCATCCATTCGCGTTCCCAGTCTTTATCTTCCAGTTGTTCGATTTTATGGGCAAATCCGGCACCCAGCAGCGGATGTTGCTCCAGAATCGCGACAACGTCTTTCATGTCGGTTTCGGCGTCGAACAGACCGATCACATCGGTATCGCCCCACAGACGGGTTTCGCCCGGCAACGGCTCAAAAACCGGCGTATCGTGCGTATCCTGAAAGGTAATGGAAACGGCGCCCGCTTCCATCAGCGCATCACTCAGCTCTTCAGCATTCGCGCCGGTGGTATTCAGTTTCAATTGGATCCATGGCATGGCAAAACTCTTTATTTATCAGTAGACAATACGGTGGCTTGCGAAGCGGAAGAGCCGAATCGGTTTCCGATCAGAAAAGCCAATAAACTTAACAGTAACGCGGGCACAATCGGATGAAAGCCCAGGTACTGAATATTAAATGTGGCAAGCAGGGCATATAGCACGCCGCCCACGATCATGGCGCTTAATGCGCCTGCCGCGTTTGCCCGCTCCCAGTAAAGGCCCAGTACCAGCGGCCATAAGAACACCGCTTCCAGGCCGCCAAACGCCAGCAGGTTGAGCCAAATGATCATCTCTGGCGGTTTCCACGCGGCCAGCAACAACAGCGCGCCTAGCAGTAAAGTAATCGCTGCCGACATACGCTTCAGCCGGATCTCATTTTGCATCTGATCGGGGCGCAGGTTGAGATAGAGATCTTTAATGATCGTCGCGGAACTTTGCAGCAGTTGGGCGTTAATTGTTGACATAATCGCCGCCATTGGCGCAGCGAGGAAGATCCCGGCGGCAAACGGCGGCAAAACTTTCACCATTAGCGTTGGGATCACCAGATCCGGCACCGTCAGATCCGGAAGCACCGCGCGACCCAGCGCGCCGGCAAGGTGCATCCCGAACATTAAAATCGCCACGACAATCGTACCGATAATAATGCCCCGGTGTACCGCTTTACTGTCTTTATAGGAGATGCAGCGCACCGCCGTATGCGGCAGGCCAATCACACCAAAACAGACCAGTACCCAAAAAGAGGTCATAAAGGCGGGAGAAAGTATGTCATCGGCGCCCTGCGGCGTTACCAGTTTGGGGTCGAGAGCGTGCAGCGTGTCAACGGCCTGACTTAGACCGCCCGCCGCATGGATCACGCCCACCAGCAGCACTATCGTGCCGACCAGCATCACCAGGCCCTGTAGCGTATCGTTAAGTACGCTGGCGCGAAAGCCGCCAAACGCCGTATAGAGTGCGATACTGACGCCAAATATTAGCAGGCCGGTTTCGTAGGGAATTCCCGCCGCGGTTTCCAGCAGTCGCGCGCCGCCGATAAATTGTACGGTCATTGCGCCAATAAACGCGACCAATAAACTCAGGCTTGCCAACCACACCAGCAGGCGGCTTTGGTAACGCGCGAATAGCATATCGTTAAGCGTGACGGCATTATAGCGACGCGCCAGGATAGCGAATTTTTTACCCAGAATACCCAGTGAAAGCCAGACGGCGGGAAGCTGGATCATCGCCAGCAAGACCCAGCCCAGACCGTATTTATAAGCCGCGCCGGGACCGCCGATAAATGAACTGGCGCTAATATAGGTGGCGGTAAGCGTCATCGCGAGCACGATCCCGCCCATCGAACGGCTGCCAAGAAAATATTCGTTTAAAAAGGTGCCGGCGGTACGCTTGCGCATAGCGTAAATCGAGACCCCGAAGACCACGACCAGATAGGCTACCAGCGGTAGAATGACCTCAAGCTGCATCGTCATCCTCCAGCGAAATATCGCGATAAATGAATTTCACCATCGCCCAGCACAGCAAAATAAAGACCAGCGGCGTCAATAAGCAGGCCATCTCGAACCAGTGCGGCAGACCGGTAATTCCCGGCGAGTCTCCAGGTAAGTAAGCAGCCACTAACCATGCCGCCAGATAGCAAAGGGTCAGCCACAGCGCCCAGCGCGCCTCTTTATGGGCCTGAACAAAACGAGCGTCCATTTTTTGTCCCTTATGGGTGAAGAAAGCGGGAATTGTACATGATGGGGCATCGCTATCCCCAGAAATAAAAAAGGCCGGATTCACCGGCCTTTTGAGATTAACGTGCGATTACTTTTCCTGAAGACCGAGTTTTTTCTCCAGATAGTGGATGTTGGTTCCACCGTGCTGGAAGTGCTCGTCATTCATGATGCGGGTCTGCAGATCGATATTGGTTTTGATACCATCGATAATCAGTTCCTGCAGGGCATTTTTCATACGGGCAATCGCCACGTCGCGGTTTTCACCGTAGCAGATGAGTTTGCCGATCATGGAATCATAGTACGGCGGCACCGTGTAGCCCGCGTAGATATGAGATTCCCAGCGAACGCCAAAGCCGCCAGGCGCATGGAAGCGCGTGATTTTGCCAGGGCTTGGCAGGAAGGTGTTCGGATCTTCGGCATTGATACGGCATTCTACCGCATGGCCTCGAACGACAACTTCGTCCTGTGTGATCGACAGCGGCTGACCCGCCGCGATGCGCAACTGCTCTTTGATCAAATCGACGCCGGTAATCATTTCAGTCACCGGGTGTTCAACCTGAATACGGGTGTTCATTTCGATGAAATAGAACTCGCCGTTTTCGAACAGGAATTCGAACGTCCCTGCGCCGCGATAGCCGATGTCTACGCACGCTTTCGCGCAGCGTTCGCCGATATAGCGACGCAGTTCCGGCGTAATGCCTGGCGCCGGGGCCTCTTCAACCACTTTCTGGTGGCGACGCTGCATGGAACAGTCGCGTTCCGCCAGATAGATAGCGTTGCCCTGGCCGTCCGCCAGCACCTGAATTTCGATGTGGCGTGGATTTTCCAGGTATTTTTCCATGTATACCATGTCGTTGCTGAAAGCCGCTTTCGCTTCCGCTTTGGTCATGGAGATGGACTGCGCCAGTTCAGCATCGCTACGAACCACGCGCATACCGCGGCCGCCGCCGCCGCCGGACGCTTTGATGATCACCGGATAGCCAATACGTTTGGCATGAGCGCGGTTCGCATTCATATCGTCGCCCAGCGGGCCGTCAGATCCTGGTACGGTCGGCACGCCCGCTTTTTTCATCGCGGTAATCGCGGACACTTTATCGCCCATCAGGCGGATGGTATCCGCTTTCGGGCCGATAAAGATAAAGCCGGAGCGTTCAACCTGCTCGGCAAAATTGGCGTTCTCAGAAAGGAAGCCGTAACCCGGGTGGATTGCCACCGCGCCGGTGATTTCAGCGGCGCTAATGATAGCCGGGATGTTCAGATAACTTTTTACGGACGGTGCCGGGCCAATACAGACCGTCTCATCCGCCAGCAATACGTGTTTTAAATCGCGATCCGCGCTTGAGTGCACAGCGACGGTCTTGATGCCGAGTTCTTTACAGGCTCGAAGAATACGTAGTGCGATCTCGCCGCGGTTGGCGATGACAATTTTATCCAACATGTTCGCCTCGTTACTCGATGACGACCAGTGGCTCGTCAAATTCTACCGGTTGACCACTTTCGACCAGAATCGCTTTCACAGTACCTGCTTTGTCAGCTTCGATCTGGTTCATCATTTTCATGGCTTCAACGATGCACAGGGTATCGCCCACGTTCACTTTCTGGCCCACTTCGATGAACGCTTTCGCGTCCGGGCTTGGGGTGCGGTAGAAAGTACCAACCATTGGGGAGCGTACGATGTGACCACTGATTTCCGCTGCGGCAGGCGCTTCCATTGCTGGAGTAGCCGCTGGCGCGACAGCGTTAGACAGAGCGGGTTGCTGCATCATCGGCGCCGCATAAGCCTGCTGCATCACCGGAAAACCGGCGTTTGCCGTTGTGCGGCTGATGCGAACAGATTCTTCGCCTTCAGAAATTTCCAGTTCGGAGATACCTGATTCTTCAACCAGCTCGATCAGTTTTTTAATCTTACGAATATCCATGAGTGGGTTCCGTACTCTTTGTTTAGTGTGATTGTGACAGGCGTTTTAGCGCCGTCTGTAAAGCATGTGAATGACTGCCGCGGGTAAAATACCGCGCATCTTTGATTTGCCTGTTATGCCGTAGCACCCGAAGGTGAAATTCATGATTTGCCAGTCATTGTGTGGCTATCTTCTGCCATTTTCGGGCAAAAAACAAAATATACCTTCATTGCTCGATTGTCACCCTTTCTGCGAACGAAAATCGCCGTTGGGCAATGTAAAGTCGCACATTATAACTATTTCGTCGCAATTGGCAGCTAAATACTGGTCTTATCAGGGAAGATAATCAACCCGAAACATAAAAAGGACATTACCTGTTTTGCGTTTTGCAATCGACCGCACAGTTCACCAAACTAGCGCCACCACTGGCGAAACTTCCGGTAACGCAACGCTAAAAGGGCTAACGCTAATGCCGCGTAGATGACCGGTTGCGGTGATAAAATCTTTACCGACCACAGGTAATGTATGGGAGCCAGGATCGCGACAAGATAGACGACGTTATGCAGTGTTTGCCAGCGTTTGCCCAATTTACGCTGCGCAAATTGCGTTGAGGTCAACGTCAGCGCCAATAACACCAGCCAGCTAATGATCCCAAGCGTCAAATAAGGGCGTGAAATCAACTCGCTTCCTAACAACGCCAGGTTATGTATCCCCAGTTCCAGTAAGGCATAGCTGGTTAAATGCAGCGTAGCCCAAACGAAACACCATAATCCTAACAGGCGGCGTGTGCGTATCAATAATGGCTGTTTAGCGTAGCGCGCCAGCGGTGAAACCAGCAAGGTGGCGAGCAAAAATTTGAGCGCGGTTCTGCCGGTAAAGTGTTGGATATCCTTTACCGGGTCTGCGCTGAGTCCACCGTGATTTATCGCCCAAAAGAGCCACAGAAGCGGCAAAAAACCGGCAAGATGCAGACAAACTTTTAGCCAGGTTATCTGTTTTGCTGTCAGACGCACTTAAAAATTCTCCCGCAAATTGAGACCGCGATACAGCGAAGCGACTTCATTGGCGTAGCCGTTAAACAGCAGCGTCGGCTGCCTTTGCACATCGAGGATACCGCCTGAACCAATAAAGCGTTCGGTAGCCTGAGACCAGCGTGGATGATCCACATGCGGGTTCACATTGGCATAAAAACCATATTCGTTGGGAGCCGACAAATTCCAGGTGGTTGGCGGACGTTCGCGGGTGAGTTTAATGCTGACAATAGATTTAATACCTTTAAAACCATACTTCCATGGAACGATGAGTCGAATAGGCGCGCCGTTTTGCGGGGGTAACGCCTTACCATAGACGCCAACGGTCATCAGAGTCAGCGGATGCATGGCTTCGTCCAGACGTAGCCCTTCGACATAAGGGTATTTCAGTCCGCCGCCAATAAAGCGATCTTTCTGTCCCGGTATATCATCCGGCGCGTATAGCGTTTCGAATGCCACATATTTAGCGTGGCTGGTGGGCTGTGCCTGCGCGAGTAGCTTATATAAAGGGAAACCAATCCACGGCACGACCATGGACCACGCTTCGACGCAGCGCATTCGATAGATACGCTCTTCTAATGGGAAACGATGTGTTAAATCGTCGTAATCCAGCGTAAATGGCTTCGCGACTTCCCCGCTGATTTTCAACGTCCACGGTTCGGTTTTCAGACTTCCGGCATTGGCCGCCGGGTCGGCTTTATCAAGGCCAAACTCATAGAAATTGTTGTAGCCCGTCACCTTATCTTCCGGCGTTAACGCTAAATCGCTTCGCCAGGCGGCAGGCTGACTAAACTCAAGCGGTTTACCGGCAGGCGCTTTCGGACGATCGTTGCCTTTAAACCAACTGAAGAGATCGGCCTGCGCCGTTGAGGGTAAGGATAAGGCGGCCGCGCTGATGCCTAATGCTTTTAGCACCTGTCGGCGCTGCATAAAAAAAGCCGATTCCGCAGTCACATCGGCTTCTGTTAATGGACGTATCTTTTTCATCACAGACTCCCGGTCTACCCACCACAACATGGCGTGTAGTGAATATGACAGGGAGTGTGTCAATGTGTAAAAATAAATAGTTAATTAAGTGTAAATTTTTTTATACGTGACGTTATTTTATCTTCACCAGCGTACGGCCCTGAACCTGATTATTGATGATGGCATCGGCGAACTTCGGCGCATCCGCCAGCGTAATCTCTGTGGCGGCCTGAGCATAGAACGATTCCGGCAGATCCTTAACCAAACGCGCCCAGGCTTCTGCGCGACGTGCCGGTGGGGTCATCACCGAGTCCACCCCTTGCAAACGCACATTACGCAGAATGAATGGCATAACGGTGGTCGGCAGCGCGAAGCCGCCCGCCAGGCCGCAGGCGGCCACGCAACCGCCATAGTTCATCTGTGCCAGGACTTTCGCCAGCACTTTATCGCCAACGGTATCAATTGCACCGGCCCACAGCTGTTTTTCCAACGGGCGAGATTCAGCAAACTCATCGCGGCTGAGAATACGGTTAGCTCCCAGGCTCTTAAGATAGCCGTGGGTGCTTTCACGTCCTGATACTGCTGCAACCTGATAGCCCAGCTTATGCAGTAATGCAACGGCAGTGCTGCCCACGCCGCCGCTGGCGCCGGTGACGACAACCTCACCGTCTTGCGGGCGAATACCTGCATCTTCAAGCGCCATGACGCACAGCATGGCGGTAAAACCGGCGGTGCCGATGATCATGGCGTTACGGCTGCTCAGTCCCGCAGGCAGCGCGACCAGCCAGTCGCCTTTAACGCGTGCGCGTTCGGCCAGGCCGCCCCAGTGGTTTTCGCCCACGCCCCAGCCAGTCAGTAGTACTTCCTGGCCTGCATGAAAGCGAGGATCTTCGCTTGCGTGAACGGTGCCGGCGAAATCAATACCAGGAATCATCGGAAAATGACGGATAATTTTCCCTTTTCCGGTGATAGCCAGAGCATCTTTATAATTCAGGCTGGACCAGTGGACATCCACCGTCACATCACCTGCCGGCAGTTGACTCTCTTCGAGATGTTGCACGGATGCGAGGGTTTTACCGTCCTGCTGTTCTAAGATCAACGCCTGCATAACCTGTCCTCACTTTACATGGTAGATTGGAAAAATAGCTACGAAGACTATACTCGCTAATTAAAACGTGATGCCGATGCAACGCAATAAATTGCCAGATAGATCCATTTTGGTAGTATGCCTGCTTCATTGCGCGCCGTGGCGAATTCCGCCTTCAGATTCGCTTTTTCATACTGTTTATAACCGTCGGAGTTAACTCAAGGATGCGATTAACGACGAAATTCTCAGCTTTTATCACGCTGCTCACGGGGTTAACGATCTTCGTGACTCTGATAGGTTGCTCGCTAAGCTTTTATAACGCCGTACAGTATAAGTATGTCAGCCGTGTGCAGGCGACGGCGACAGCCATTGATACGCACCTGGTGACCCATGATATTGTCTCGCTGACGCCGCAAATCGACGAACTCATGATCGCTTCCGATATTGTGCGTGTCGATCTGTTGCAGGGGGAGCGCAGCGTCTACAGCCATTCTCGCGCCAGAGGTTATCGGCCAGCCGGCACCAGCGACATGTATCGCGAGCTGGTCGTACCGCTGATAAAACATCCAGGAATGTCGCTACGTCTGGTTTATCAGGACCCGATGGGTAACTATTTTCACTCACTGATCACCACGGCGCCGCTGACGCTGGCGATCGGTTTTATCGTTCTGATTTTGTTTTTATCGGTGCGCTGGCTGCAGCGGCAGCTTTCCGGGCAAGAGCTTCTGGAAATTCGCTCAACGCGTATTCTGAACGGCGAACGCGGGGCGAATGTCCGCGGTTCTGTTTACGAATGGCCAGCGCGCACCAGTAGCGCGCTTGATGTATTGCTTTCCGAAATTCAGTTTGCTCACGAACAGCGTAGCCGCCTGGACACCCTCATTCGCTCCTACGCCGCGCAGGACACCAAAACCGGACTCGGTAACCGTCTGTTCTTTGATAACCAACTGGCGACGCTGCTGGAAGATCAGGAAAAAGTGGGAGTGCATGGCGTGGTGATGATGATCCGCTTGCCAGACTTCAATCTTCTGCGCGACAGCCTGGGAGGCAATCAGGCGGAAGAGCAGATGTTTATGCTTATCAATCTGCTATCGACATTTATTATGCGTTACCCAGGCTCGCTGCTGGCGCGTTATCACCGCAGCGACTTTGCCGTGCTGCTACCGCATCGAACGCTGAAAGAAGCGGAAAGTATTGCCGGACAACTTTTAAAAGCTGTCGATGCGCTACCGGCTAACAAAATGCTCGATCGTGACGATATGGTACATATCGGCATTTGCGCCTGGCGCAGCGGACAGTCCACCGAGCAGGTGATGGAACATGCTGAAGCCGCGGCGCGGAATGCCGCCCTGCAGGGGGGAAATAGCTGGGCTATTTACGACGACACTCTGCCGGAAAAAGGGCGCGGCAATGTGCGCTGGCGCACATTGATTGAGCAGATGCTGAACCGGGGCGGACCGCGACTTTATCAAAAACCAGCGGTCACGCGAGAAGGTCGCGTACATCATCGGGAATTGATGTGTCGCATCTATGACGGTAAAGAAGAGGTGAGCTCGGCGGAGTATATGCCGATGGTGTTGCAATTTGGTTTATCGGAAGAGTATGACAGATTACAAATTAGCCGCCTGATTACGTTGCTGGGCTACTGGCCGGATGAAAATCTGGCAATGCAGTTGACGGTTGAGTCGCTGATTCGTCCGCGTTTTCAGCGCTGGTTGCGCGATACGTTAATGCAGTGTGAAAAATCACAGCGAAATCGCATAATTATTGAACTTGCGGAGGCAGATGTTTGTCAACACATCAGCCGGTTACAACCCATCCTTCGCTTAGTCAATGCGCTTGGCGTTCGGGTGGCGGTGACACAGGCGGGTTTGACGCTGGTTAGCACGAGCTGGATTAAAGCGCTCAATGTGGAATTACTCAAGCTGCATCCGAGTCTGGTCAGAAACATTGAGAAGCGAACGGAAAACCAGCTTCTGGTTCAAAGTCTGGTAGAGGCCTGCGCGGGTACGCCTACGCAGGTTTACGCGACGGGCGTCCGTTCGCGCGGCGAGTGGCAGACGCTGACAAAACGCGGCGTGGCTGGCGGGCAGGGTGATTTTTTTGCCTCCTCCCAACTACTTGACACAAACGTGAAAAAATATTCGCAAAGATACTCGGTTTAACCTGCCGTTTAATTTGTTTTCACGTAGAATAACGCGCGCTGCGCCTCATGGGGGTGTGCTTGTCTGCTCGCCAGATTGTTGCAGCAAATATGCAGGTGAATGACCTTTGACAGGTTGCAAACGAAGGCGAGGATTGCTGCTGATTTTTTCAGCCCTGAGGGACTCAGGCCGAGATTTGTAACAAAGGAAACGAACTGCACTAATTTTCACCGTAGCAGATGATTTTTGCGCCTTGTCGCTGCTGCGTGTGGTTGGTAAAGTAAGCGGATTTTGTTTTCCGCCCCAGCTTTCAGGATTATCCCTTAGTATGTTGAAAAAATTTCGTGGCATGTTTTCCAATGACCTGTCCATTGACCTGGGTACCGCGAATACCCTCATTTATGTAAAAGGACAAGGCATCGTATTGAATGAGCCTTCCGTTGTGGCCATTCGTCAGGATCGTGCCGGTTCGCCGAAAAGCGTGGCTGCAGTCGGTCATGATGCGAAGCAGATGCTGGGCCGTACGCCGGGCAATATCGCTGCGATCCGTCCGATGAAAGACGGCGTTATCGCTGACTTCTTTGTGACCGAAAAAATGCTCCAGCACTTTATTAAACAAGTGCACAGCAACAGCTTTATGCGCCCAAGCCCGCGCGTACTGGTATGCGTGCCGGTCGGCGCGACGCAGGTAGAACGCCGCGCGATTCGTGAATCCGCTCAGGGCGCAGGCGCCCGTGAAGTCTTTTTGATCGAAGAGCCGATGGCGGCCGCGATCGGCGCAGGTCTGCCAGTTTCTGAAGCAACCGGTTCAATGGTTGTGGATATCGGTGGTGGTACCACTGAAGTTGCCGTGATCTCCCTGAACGGCGTGGTTTACTCTTCTTCTGTCCGTATTGGTGGTGACCGCTTCGACGAAGCCATCATTAATTACGTTCGTCGTAACTACGGTTCTCTGATTGGTGAAGCCACCGCAGAACGTATTAAACACGAAATCGGTTCCGCTTATCCGGGCGACGAAGTCCGCGAGATCGAAGTGCGTGGCCGTAACCTGGCGGAAGGCGTTCCACGCGGCTTTACCCTGAACTCAAACGAGATTCTGGAAGCGTTGCAGGAACCGTTGACCGGTATCGTCAGCGCGGTAATGGTGGCGCTGGAACAGTGTCCGCCGGAGCTGGCGTCAGACATCTCCGAGCGCGGTATGGTGCTCACCGGCGGCGGCGCGCTGCTGCGTAACCTTGACCGTCTGTTAATGGAAGAGACGGGCATTCCTGTCGTGGTTGCTGAAGATCCGCTGACCTGTGTGGCGCGCGGCGGCGGCAAGGCGCTGGAAATGATCGATATGCACGGCGGCGACCTGTTCAGCGAAGAGTAGTTGGATACGGGCAGGATTATCCCTGGATTATCCTGCCTCTCCGACGCGAGAATACGCATAGCCTATGAAGCCAATTTTTAGCCGTGGCCCGTCGCTACAGATTCGCCTTATTCTGGCGGTGCTGGTGGCGCTCGGCGTTATCATTGCCGACAGCCGCCTGGGGACGTTCAGTCAAATCCGAACGTACATGGACACTGCCGTCAGTCCTTTCTATTTTATTTCAAACGGCCCTCGTGAACTGCTCGACAGCGTGTCGCAAACGCTGGCTTCTCGCGACCAGCTTGAGCTGGAAAACCGGGCGCTGCGCCAGGAATTACTGCTAAAAAACAGCGACCTGCTGATGCTGGGGCAGTACAAACAGGAGAACGCGCGGTTGCGCGAGCTGCTGGGGTCGCCGCTGCGTCAGGACGAGCAGAAAATGGTGACGCAGGTTATTTCAACGGTTAACGATCCTTACAGCGATCAGGTCGTTATCGATAAAGGCAGCGTTAATGGCGTATATGAAGGTCAACCGGTCATTAGCGACAAAGGCGTCGTAGGGCAGGTTGTCGCCGTGGCGAAACTGACCAGCCGCGTACTGCTGATTTGCGATGCGACTCATGCGCTGCCGATTCAGGTACTGCGCAATGACATCCGCGTGATTGCCGCCGGTAACGGCTGCACTGACGATCTTCAGCTTGAACATCTGCCCGCCAATACCGATATTCGCGTCGGCGATGTGCTGGTAACGTCCGGACTTGGTGGGCGTTTCCCGGAAGGGTATCCGGTGGCGGTGGTCTCTTCCGTCAAGCTGGACACTCAGCGCGCCTATACCGTCATTCAGGCACGTCCAACCGCGGGTTTGCAGCGTTTACGCTATCTGCTGCTGTTGTGGGGAGCCGATCGTAACGGCGCCAATCCGATGACGCCGGAAGAGGTTCACCGCGTCGCCAATGAGCGCCTGATGCAGATGATGCCGCAGGTGTTGCCTTCTCCGGATGCGATGGGGCCGCCGGCGCCAGTGCCGGACCCGGCGACGGGGATTACTCAGCCATCTGCGGGCCAGACTGCGCCGGTATCAACGCAACCATCGCCTTCGGGCGCGACCACGCCGCCTGCGCGTGCGCCGGGAGGGTAATGGTGGCGAGCTATCGTAGCCAGGGGCGCTGGGTTATCTGGCTCTCGTTTCTTATTGCGCTGTTGCTGCAAATCATGCCCTGGCCGGACGACATCATTGTTTTCCGGCCAAACTGGGTTTTGCTCATCTTACTGTACTGGATTCTGGCCCTGCCGCACCGCGTAAATGTGGGGACGGGATTTGTGATGGGTGCCATACTTGATCTCATCAGCGGTTCCACACTTGGCGTGCGCGCTCTGTCGATGAGTATTGTCGCCTATCTGGTCGCTCTGAAATTCCAGCTCTTCCGTAACCTGGCGCTCTGGCAGCAGGCGCTGGTGGTAATGTTGCTTTCACTGGCCGTGGACATTATTGTTTTCTGGGCCGAGTTTTTAGTGATCAACGTCTCTTTCAGACCGGAAGTGTTCTGGAGTAGTGTAGTCAATGGCGTGCTGTGGCCCTGGCTCTTTTTGCTGATGCGTAAAGTACGCCAGCAGTTTGCTGTGCAATAAAGGTCGATATGACAACTCTGTATCTTGCTTCCGGTTCCCCGCGTCGCCAGGAATTATTGACTCAACTTGGATTTTCATTCGAGCAGGTCGTGCCTGGTATTGAAGAGCAACGGCGTGCTCAGGAAAGCGCGCAGCAGTATGTTGTTCGGCTGGCGCGCGAAAAGGCGCAGGCTGGCGTGGCGCTGGTTCCCCGTGATCTGCCGGTATTGGGCGCGGATACGATAGTCGTGTTAAACGGCGAGGTGCTGGAAAAGCCGCGCGACGCCGCTCATGCCGCAGAAATGCTGCGTTTGCTTTCCGGAAATACGCATCAGGTGATGACTGCTGTTGCGCTTGCGGACTCGCAGCAGACGCTGGATTGTCTGGTGGTAACGGAGGTGACTTTCCGCACGCTTTCTGCGCAGGATATTACTGGCTATGTCGCCAGCGGCGAGCCTTTAGATAAAGCAGGTGCATACGGTATTCAGGGGCAGGGTGGCTGTTTTGTCAGGAAGATAAATGGCAGCTATCACGCCGTGGTCGGCTTACCGCTGGTTGAAACGTATGAGTTGTTGAGTCATTTTAACGCACTGCGTGATAAAAGGGATAAACATGACGGCTGAATTGTTGGTAAACGTAACGCCATCGGAAACGCGCGTGGCGTACATTGATGGCGGTATTCTTCAGGAAATCCATATTGAGCGCGAAGCGCGACGCGGAATCGTAGGCAATATCTACAAAGGTCGTGTAAGTCGTGTACTTCCAGGTATGCAGGCGGCTTTTGTAGATATTGGGCTGGATAAAGCCGCATTTCTTCACGCTTCCGATATTATGCCGCATACCGAATGCGTGGCGGGCGACGAGCAAAAACAGTTTACGGTGCGCGATATCTCCGAACTGGTGCGTCAGGGACAGGATCTGATGGTGCAGGTAGTGAAAGATCCGCTCGGCACGAAAGGCGCGCGTTTGACCACGGACATCACGTTGCCCTCCCGTTACCTTGTTTTTATGCCCGGCGCGTCACACGTTGGCGTTTCCCAGCGCATCGAAAGCGAAAGTGAACGCGAGCGCCTGAAAAAGGTGGTGGCGGAATACTGCGACGAACAGGGCGGGTTTATTATTCGTACCGCAGCGGAAGGCGTGTGTGAAGAGGATCTCGCGTCTGACGCCGCCTATCTCAAGCGCGTCTGGACGAAAGTCATGGAGCGCAAAAAGCGTCCGCAAACGCGCTACCAGATGTATGGCGAACTGGCGCTGGCGCAGCGCGTGCTGCGCGATTTCGCCGATGCGCAGTTGGACCGAATTCGCGTTGACTCACGTCTGACCTATGAGTCGCTGCTGGAGTTTACCGCAGAATACATCCCGGAAATGACCAGTAAGCTGGAGCATTACAGTGGCCATCAGCCGATCTTCGATCTTTATGACGTGGAAAATGAGATCCAGCGCGCACTGGAGCGTAAGGTTGAACTCAAGTCCGGCGGTTATCTGATTATCGACCAAACCGAAGCGATGACGACGGTAGATATCAATACCGGCGCGTTTGTTGGACACCGTAATCTCGACGACACCATTTTTAATACCAATATTGAAGCGACTCAGGCTATTGCCCGCCAGCTACGCCTGCGTAATCTGGGCGGCATTATCATTATCGATTTTATCGACATGAATAATGAAGATCATCGCCGCCGGGTGCTGCATTCGCTGGAACAGGCGTTAAGTAAGGATCGCGTGAAAACCAGTATTAACGGTTTTTCGCCGCTGGGACTGGTGGAAATGACCCGTAAACGGACTCGTGAAAGCGTGGAACATGTGCTTTGTAACGAGTGTCCAACCTGTCATGGCCGCGGGACGGTAAAAACGGTGGAAACCGTCTGCTATGAGATCATGCGTGAAATTGTACGTGTTCATCACGCTTATGACTCCGATCGCTTCCTGGTTTATGCTTCTCCTGCGGTGGCGGAAGCGCTGAAAGGCGAAGAATCACACGCGCTGGCGGAAGTCGAAATCTTTGTCGGCAAACAGGTTAAAGTTCAGGTCGAACCGCTTTATAACCAGGAGCAGTTTGACGTCGTAATGATGTAATTGAGTAGTAGCACCAGCGCATGTAGGCCGGATAAGGCGCAAGCGCCGCCATCCGGCAATATACCTTCAAGGGGTGTGAGTCGTATTTTTTGGCAGACAAGGAGAGACGCGTGAGGCGATTGCCGGGGATTTTATTGCTCACTGGAGCCGCGCTCATCGTCATTGCAGCGCTGCTGGTTAGCGGGCTGCGCCTGGCGTTGCCTCATCTTGACGCCTGGCGTCCGGCTATCCTGAATAAGATTGAGTCCGTGACCGGCGTGCCGGTGGCCGCCAGCCAACTCTCCGCAAGCTGGCAAAATTTTGGCCCTACGCTGGAAGCGCATAATATTCATGCCGCCCTGAAAGATGGCGGCGAACTGTCGATAAAACGCGTTACGCTGGCGCTGGACGTCTGGCAAAGCCTGTTGCATATGCGCTGGCAGTTTCGCGACCTGACCTTCTGGCAACTCAATTTCCGCACCAACACGCCTCTTCAAAGCAGCGACGGCGAAGGCATCGAAACCAGCCGTTTAAGCGATCTTTTCCTGCGGCAGTTCGATCATTTCGATCTGCGCGATAGCCAAATCAGTTTTCTGACGCTTTCCGGACAACGCGCGGAGCTGGCGATCCCACAGCTTACCTGGCTAAACGGCAAAGAGCGGCACCGCGCCGAAGGCGAGGTCAGCCTCTCCAGCCTGACCGGGCAGCACGGCGTGATGCAGGTGCGGATGGATTTACGCGATGACGACGGTTTGCTAAATAACGGCAGAGTCTGGTTACAGGCCGACGATATTGACGTCAAGCCGTGGCTGGGCAAATGGATGCAGGATAATGTGGCGCTCCAGACGGCGCGTTTCAGTCTGGAAGGCTGGATGACGCTCAGTAAAGGCGAAATCGCCGGAGGAGACGTCTGGCTGAAACAGGGTGGCGCAAGCTGGCTGGGCGATAACACGACGCACACGCTGTCTGTCGATAACCTGACGGCGCAGATTAGCCGCGAGCAGCCGGGCTGGCAGTTTTATATTCCGGACACACGGATTACGCTTGATGGTAAACCCTGGCCGAGCGGAGCCTTAACCGTGGCCTGGCTCCCGCAGCAGGACGTCGGCGGTGAGAATCACACACGTAGCGATGAGCTACGCATTCGCGCCAGTAATCTTGAACTGGCGGGGCTGGAAGCATTACGTCCGCTGGCGGCTAAACTGTCGCCTGTGCTGGGCGAAATATGGCAGGCTACGCAGCCGAGCGGAAAGATCGCCACACTGGCGCTGGATATTCCGCTACAGGCCACCGAAAAAACGCGTTTTCAGGCATCGTGGGAAAATCTTGCCTGGAAACAGTGGAAGCTGTTGCCCGGCGCGGAACATTTTTCCGGTACGCTGGCGGGAAGCGTAGAAGACGGGCAGATGAAGGTTGCGATGCAGCAGGCTAAGATGCCCTATGAAACCGTTTTTCGCGCGCCGCTGGAAATTGAAAACGGCGTCGCGACGCTTAGCTGGTTGAAGAATGAGAACGGCTTTCAGCTTGATGGCCGCGACATTGACGTCAAAGCAAAGGCGGTACATGCGCGCGGCGGGTTCCGCTATCTGCAACCGACGGGCGACGAACCGTGGCTGGGCATTCTGGCCGGAATCAGTACCGACGATGGATCTCAGGCGTGGCGCTATTTTCCGGAAAACCTGATGGGCAAAGCGCTGGTCGATTACCTTAGCGGCGCGATTCAGGGCGGCGAGGCGGATAACGCCACGTTGGTTTACGGTGGTAACCCGCACCTCTTTCCCTATAAGCATAACGAAGGTCAGTTTGAAGTGCTGGTGCCGCTGCGCAATGCGACGTTTGCCTTTCAACCCGACTGGCCGGCGCTAAAAAATCTCAACATTGAACTGGATTTCCTGAACGACGGTCTGTGGATGCGTTCGGATAGCGTCGATTTGGGCGGGGTGAAGGCCAGCAAACTCGCGGCGGCGATTCCGGATTATTCCAAAGAGAAACTGCTCATTGATGCCGATATTAACGGGCCGGGAAAAGCCGTTGGGCCTTATTTTGACGAGACGCCGCTAAAAGACTCGCTTGGCTCGACGCTGGCGGAGCTCCAGTTAGATGGCGATGTGAATGCTCGCTTACATCTTGATATTCCGCTGGATGGCGAACAGGTTACTGCTGAGGGCGATGTCTCGTTGCGTAACAACAGCCTGTTTATTAAGCCGCTAAACAGCACGCTCAAAAATCTGAACGGTAAATTCAGCTTTGTAAATGGCGCGCTAAAAAGCGGGCCGCTGACGGCAAACTGGTTTAATCAGCCGCTTAACCTGGATTTCAGTACGACGGAAGGGGCGAAAGCCTATCAGGTCGCCGTCAACCTGAACGGTAACTGGCAACCAACGCGTATGGGCGTCTTACCGCCGCAACTGAATGATGCCCTGAGCGGCAGCGTGACGTGGAATGGTAAAGTCGGCATCGATCTTCCGTATCACGCTGACACCACTTATCACATCGAGCTGAATGGCGATCTGAGAAATGTGAGCAGTCACTTACCTTCTCCGCTAAATAAACCCGCAGGCGAAGCCATTCCGGTGAACATTCAGGCTGACGGCAACCTGAAAAGTTTTGCGCTAACGGGGAGCGCAGGGAGTAAAAATCACTTTAACAGCCGCTGGTTATTAAATCAGAAGCTGACGTTGGATCGGGCTATCTGGACGACGGACAGCCGGACGATTCCGCCATTACCTGCTCAACAAGGCGTTGAGCTCAATCTGCCGGCGCTGGATGGCGCGCAATGGCTGGCGTTATTCCAGAAAGGCGCGGCGGATAACGTGAGCAGTTCGGCCGAGTTTCCTCAACGCGTCACGTTGCGTACTCCCGCGCTATCGCTGGGTGGCCAGCAGTGGAACAATTTGAGCGTCGTTTCAGCCCCCTCGCTGAACGGAACAAAAATTGAAGCGCAGGGCCGTGAGGTGAACGCCACGCTGCTCATGCGCAACCATGCGCCGTGGCTGGCGAACATTAAGTACCTGTATTACAACCCTGGCGTCGCAAAAACGCACGCCTCGTCACCAACGCCGACATCGCCGTTGGCTTCGGCGAACACGATTAGCTTCCGCGGCTGGCCGGACTTACAGCTTCGCTGCGAAGAGTGCTGGCTATGGGGGCAAAAATATGGGCGTATTGATGGCGATTTCGCCATCAAAGGCAATACGCTGACTCTGGCGAATGGCCTGATCGATACCGGATTCGCCCGTTTGAAAGCGAACGGCGAGTGGGTGAATGCGCCGGGTAATGAACGAACCTCGCTGAAAGGTAGTCTGCATGGTAGTAACCTCGACACGGCTGCCGGGTTCTTCGGTATCTCGACGCCAATCCAGAACGCGTCTTTTAACGTAGATTACGATCTGCACTGGCGAAACCCGCCCTGGCAACCTGATGAAGCCACGCTCAACGGGATTTTACGCACGCGTCTGGGTAAAGGCGAGTTTACTGATCTCAGTAGCGGTCATGCCGGACAGCTACTGCGGCTGCTCAGTTTTGATGCGTTGCTGCGTAAGCTGCGGTTTGACTTCAGAGATACCTTTAGCGAGGGCTTCTATTTCGACTCTATTCATAGTACCGCGTGGATTAAAGATGGCGTCCTGCATACTGACGATACGCTGGTGGATGGGCTGGAAGCGGATATTGCAATGAAAGGTTCTGTTGATCTGGTGCGTCGTCGTCTTGATATGGAGGCCGTTGTCGCGCCGGAAATTTCCGCCACCGTGGGCGTCGCCGCCGCGTTTGCCGTTAACCCGATTGTCGGCGCGGCGGTATTTGCCGCCAGTAAAGTGTTGGGGCCGCTATGGAGCAAGGTCTCCATTTTGCGATATCGCATTACCGGTCCGGTCGATGCGCCGCAGATCAACGAAGTTCTGCGCCAACCGATAAAAGAAAGCCAGCAATGATTTGACGGGGGCGAGGAATTGCCCCACTCTCAGTAAATAGTCATGCCGGACGGCGCTGCGTTTATCCGGTTTGTACAATCTAACAACGTAGTCCGGATAAGGCGTGAACCGCCATCCGGCAGAAATCAACGAGTAGCAAAAACGATGAGTCTGAACCTGGTAAGTGAACAATTGCTAGCGGCGAATGGCCTGAACCATCAGGATCTGTTCGCTATTTTGGGCCAACTGGCCGAACGCCGTCTTGATTATGGCGACCTCTATTTTCAGTCGAGCTATCACGAATCCTGGGTTTTAGAAGACCGCATCATTAAAGATGGTTCATATAATATCGACCAGGGCGTTGGCGTTCGCGCCATTAGCGGCGAAAAAACCGGTTTTGCTTATGCTGACCAGATAAGCCTCCTGGCGCTGGAGCAGAGTGCGCAGGCAGCGCGAACCATTGTACGAGAGAACGGCGAAGGCAAGGTAAAAACGCTCGCCGCCGTAGCGCATCAGCCGCTCTACACCACCCTTGATCCGCTGCAAAGTATGAGCCGCGAAGAGAAGCTGGATATCCTCAGACGCGTTGATAAAGTGGCGCGAGAAGCCGATAAACGCGTGCAGGAAGTTAACGCCAGCCTGACCGGCGTATATGAATTAATCCTCGTGGCGGCGACCGACGGGACTCTGGCGGCGGATGTCCGTCCACTGGTGCGGTTGTCCGTTAGCGTGCAGGTGGAAGAAGACGGTAAACGCGAGCGCGGCGCCAGCGGCGGCGGCGGTCGCTTTGGTTATGAGTATTTTCTTGCCGATCTCGACGGCGAGGTGCGCGCCGACGCGTGGGCGAAAGAAGCGGTACGCATGGCGCTGGTTAATCTCTCCGCGGTCGCTGCGCCAGCGGGGACATTACCGGTGGTTCTGGGCGCCGGGTGGCCGGGCGTATTGCTGCACGAAGCGGTCGGGCACGGGCTGGAAGGTGATTTTAACCGTCGTGGGACGTCTGTATTTAGCGGTCAGATCGGCGAGCAGGTTGCCTCCGCGCTTTGCACCGTAGTGGATGACGGCACAATGATGAACCGTCGCGGCTCCGTTGCTATCGATGATGAAGGTACGCCAGGCCAGTACAACGTATTGATTGAAAATGGCGTACTGAAAGGATACATGCAGGACAAGCTGAACGCGCGCCTGATGGGCGCTGCGCCGACCGGTAACGGGCGGCGCGAATCTTATGCGCATCTGCCGATGCCGCGTATGACGAATACCTATATGTTGGCGGGGCAGTCAACGCCGCAGGAAATTATCGAATCCGTTGAGTACGGCATCTATGCGCCTAACTTTGGCGGCGGTCAGGTGGATATCACCTCCGGCAAGTTTGTGTTCTCTACCTCGGAAGCGTATCTGATTGAAAACGGCAAAGTCACGACGCCGGTGAAGGGCGCGACGTTGATTGGATCAGGCATTGAAACGATGCAACAGATCTCCATGGTCGGCAACGACCTTAAGCTGGATAACGGGGTGGGGGTCTGCGGTAAAGAGGGCCAAAGCCTGCCGGTAGGCGTAGGCCAGCCGACGCTGAAAGTCGATAACCTGACGGTTGGCGGCACCGCATAACTGTCCGCCTTATCAGGCCTGTGGTGTGTGCCCCCAGGCCTGATAAGCGCAGCGCCATCAGGCAATGTCAGCCTCGGGTGGCATCTGACCTACAATCGTCTTCAGCAATTACCCGGTGTTTTTATTTTTCTTTCCCTCTCCCGTGCATCCCCTGAAACAGGTGTGCGACATCGACAAAATAGTCAGTTAACGCGTTAATCACTACCTGCACTTTAAGCGGCAGCTTATCTTTTTCGGTGTACAGCGCGTACACCGGACGGGGATCGGACTGATAGCGAGGCAGCAGGATCTCCAGATCGCCACGATTGATCTCATCGATCACCCACATCAGCGGCACATAGGCGATTCCAGTTCCGGCGGTCAGCCAGCGTACCAGCGTCATCGGATCGTTAGTGACGAACCGCCCCTGTGGAATCAGTCGGGTAGAAATTCCTTCCGGCGCGATAAGTTCAAACTCATTATCCGGGCGCACGCTATATTCCAGCCAGGAATGGCTACTGAGATCGGCGGGTTTTTCCGGGACGCCGTACTGAGCGAGATAGGGCTTGGCGGCGCACACAACCATCGGCATCGCGCCGAGTCGACGGGAAAACAGGCTGGAGTCTTGCAGCGCGCCCACGCGGATCACCACGTCCAGCCCGTCGGCAATTAAATCCGGGGCCGGAATTCCTGTCACCAGATTGACCGCCAGACCGGGATACTCTTTTAATAATTTTGCGGTAAGCCCGGCCAGCACATTTTGCGCCATGGTTGAAGAACAGCCGATACGCAATGTACCGATAGGCGTGTTATTAAAAGCGTAAAGCTGCTCGTGAACATCCTGCACTTCATGCAGCATACGACGACAGCCCTGATAATAGATTTTTCCAGCTTCGGTGAGCCCAATGCTGCGTGTGCTGCGGTTGAGCAATTTAACCTGAAGCTCATCTTCCAGTTTCGCCACAGTCTGGCTGATGGACGATACGCTCATTTGCAGCTGTCTGGCTGCGGCGGTAAAAGAGCCAAACTCGACAACTTTGGCGAATACCGACATTCGTTTTAATCGTTCCATTATTCACTCTGGCTTAAAAGTGATTTAGATCACATAATATAGATAACAGCATAACAATTACGTTAATATACTATTATTCGAATAAGAGCTATGTCGCTCTCGCCTGGCGTCTCTTGCCCTTCTCTGCGGCGATGTAGCTTAACAATCTATCGCCTGCTCTCTCTCAGAAATCAAGGTCAACATGAGTCTGTTTCCCGTTATCGTGGTGTTTGGTCTTTCCTTCCCACCGATATTTTTCGAATTGCTTTTGTCACTGGCTATTTTTTGGCTGGTGCGTCGGATGCTTGTGCCGACGGGTATCTATGATTTTGTCTGGCATCCGGCTCTGTTCAATACCGCGCTGTATTGTTGTCTGTTTTATTTAATATCGCGCCTGTTCGTTTGAGGTTGAAGTGAAAACACTAACAAGAAAACTCTCCCGTACGGCCATTACCCTCGTACTGGTTATTCTGGCCTTTATCGCCATTTTCCGCGCCTGGGTGTATTACACCGAATCTCCCTGGACGCGCGACGCGCGTTTTAGCGCCGATGTCGTCGCTATTGCCCCGGATGTCGCGGGCCTGATTACCCATGTAAACGTGCATGATAACCAACTGGTGAAAAAGGATCAGGTCCTGTTTACCATCGATCAGCCACGCTATCAAAAAGCGCTGGCGGAAGCGGAAGCTGATGTAGCCTATTATCAGGTCCTGGCGCAGGAAAAACGCCAGGAAGCCGGTCGCCGTAATCGCCTCGGCGTACAGGCGATGTCCCGGGAAGAGATCGATCAGGCGAACAATGTCTTGCAGACTGTACTGCATCAACTGGCTAAAGCCCAGGCGACGCGCGACCTGGCTAAACTCGATCTGGAGCGCACCGTCATTCGCGCGCCTGCCGACGGCTGGGTGACTAACCTCAATGTTTATGCCGGTGAATTTATTACCCGCGGTTCCACAGCCGTCGCCCTGGTGAAAAAGAACTCTTTTTACGTGCAGGCCTATATGGAAGAGACCAAGCTGGAAGGCGTGCGTCCGGGATATCGTGCCGAAATCACGCCGCTTGGCAGCAACCGGGTATTAAAAGGTACCGTCGATAGCGTGGCGGCAGGGGTAACGAATGCCAGCAGTACCAGCGATGCGAAAGGGATGGCGACGATAGACTCTAACCTCGAATGGGTGCGTCTGGCCCAGCGTGTCCCGGTGCGTATCCGGCTCGACGAGCAGCAGGAGAATTTGTGGCCTGCCGGTACGACGGCAACCGTCGTGATCACCGGTAAGCAGGATCGTGACGCAAGCCAGGACTCCTTCTTCCGTAAACTGGCGCACCGGCTGCGCGAATTCGGTTAATCGTCATGGGCATTTTCTCCATTGCCAACCAGCACATTCGTTTTGCGGTAAAGCTGGCGTGCGCCATTGTGCTGGCATTATTTATCGGCTTCCATTTTCAACTGGAGACGCCGCGTTGGGCGGTGCTGACCGCCGCGATCGTGGCGGCAGGCCCGGCATTTGCCGCCGGCGGGGAACCCTATTCCGGCGCTATCCGTTATCGCGGAATGTTGCGTATTATCGGGACGTTTATTGGCTGTATCGCCGCGCTTATCATTATTATCTCTATGATCCGCGCGCCGCTATTGATGATTCTGGTGTGCTGTGTCTGGGCCGGTTTTTGTACCTGGATCTCCTCTTTAGTACGGATCGAAAACTCTTATGCGTGGGGACTGTCAGGTTATACTGCGCTGATCATTGTGATTACCATTCAGACGGAGCCGCTGCTCACGCCGCAATTTGCGCTTGAGCGCTGTAGCGAAATCGTCATCGGCATTGGCTGCGCTATTTTAGCGGATCTGCTTTTCTCGCCGCGATCGATAAAGCAGGAGGTTGATCGCGAACTGGACAGTTTACTGGTAGCGCAATATCAGCTAATGCAACTTTGTATTAAGCATGGCGACAGCGAAGAAGTCGACAACGCCTGGGGCGATCTGGTGCGACGCACGGCGGCGCTGGAGGGGATGCGAAGTAATCTGAATATGGAATCTTCGCGCTGGGTACGCGCTAACCGCCGCCTGAAAGCGTTGAATACGCTTTCGCTCACGCTGATTACGCAATCCTGTGAAACTTATCTTATTCAAAACACGCGGCCGGAACTGATTACCGATACATTCCGGGAACTGTTCGAGACGCCGGTTGAAACGGTACAGGACGTCCACAGGCAGTTAAAACGGATGCGGCGTGTTATTGTCTGGACCGGCGAGCGCGAAACGCCCGTCACGCTTTATAGTTGGGTAGGCGCTGCGACGCGCTATCTGCTGCTTAAACGCGGTGTGATCAGCAACACCAAAATCAGCGCGACGGAAGAAGAGATCCTGCAAGGCGAGCCCGTAGTTAAAGTGGAATCCGCTGAACGTCACCATGCGATGGTGAACTTCTGGCGCACCACGCTTTCCTGCATTCTGGGGACATTATTCTGGCTATGGACCGGCTGGACATCGGGTAATGGCGCGATGGTGATGATTGCCGTGGTGACCTCGCTGGCGATGCGTTTACCCAATCCGCGCATGGTCTGCATTGATTTTATTTATGGCACTCTGGCGGCGTTGCCGCTGGGATTGCTCTATTTCCTGGTGATTATTCCCAATACGCAGCAAAGTATGCTGTTGTTATGTTTGAGCCTGGCGGTATTGGGGTTCTTTATCGGCATTGAGGTCCAGAAACGGCGTCTGGGGTCGATGGGGGCGCTGGCCAGTACGATTAACATTATTGTGTTGGATAATCCGATGACGTTCCATTTCAGCCAGTTCCTCGACAGCGCGTTGGGGCAAATTGTCGGCTGTATGCTGGCGTTTATCGTCATCCTGCTGGTGCGTGATAAATCCAAAGATCGAACCGGTCGCGTGCTGCTTAATCAGTTTGTTTCCGCTGCGGTCTCGGCAATGACGACTAACGTGGTACGTCGTAAAGAAAACCGTCTGCCTGCGTTATATCAGCAACTCTTTTTGCTGATGAATAAATTCCCTGGCGATTTGCCGAAGTTTCGCCTGGCGCTAACGATGATCATTGCTCATCAACGTCTACGCGACGCGCCGATACCGGTTAATGAAGATCTGTCAGTGTTCCACCGCCAGCTTCGTCGTACCGCAGACCATGTTATTTCCGCCGGAAGCGATGATAAACGGCGACGCTACTTTGGTCAGTTGCTGGATGAGCTGGATATCTATCAGGAGAAATTACGTATCTGGGAGGCGCCGCCGCAGGTGACGGAACCGGTTAAACGCCTGACGGGCATGTTACATAAATACCAGAACGCGCTTACTGATAGCTAACCCACAAGAACCGATGCCAAAAGCGTCGGTTTTTTTATGACTATACTTATTTGAGATACAAAAACAGCGCAAGAGTGCTCCGGGGCTAAAAGCGTTTCTGGAAGTGAAACCTCTGCATAATGATGCTTAGTAGTAAAACAGACAATTGTCTGTCGGGGATGGTGGCTGGCTATGAATGTCTATACTTTTGATTTTAATGATATTAAAAACCAAAGCGATTTTTATCGCGAGTTTACGCAGACGTTTGGTCTTGCCAGTGAGAAAGTAAGCGATCTTGATACATTATGGGATGCGGTAATGAGCGATATCTTACCTCTACCGCTAGAGATTGAGTTCGTTCACCTGCCTGATAAACTGCGCAGGCGCTACGGGGCGCTGATTTTACTCTTTGATGAAGCGGAAGAAGAGCTGGAGGGGCGGCTACGGTTTAATGTCCGGCATTGAAAAAGCATAAAAAAGCCCCCGACAGGCGGGGGCAAGTCGTCGGGTTAGACGACGAGGGTTTACTTATACAACTCGGCGGTGGCGTGCCAGTTATCACCTTCTTTTAATTCGATGATGCGATAGCTATTAGCGCCTGCTTTTTCGGCTTTAGCGACGATCTCCTGGCGCATATCCATTGGCGTACTGCCAATCTGCGAGACGGAAATGGTGCCCATCGGTTGCAGATTCTGCGCCTGTTCCGCGTTGACCTGATGTACTGCGGCATTTGCGCCGAAAGAGAGCAGAGTGGCCAGGCCGAGTGATGCGATAATGTATTTCGTTTTCATGGTCTTTTATTCCTTTATAGGGTCAACCTCGCGGATTAATGGGCTTTTCTTATGCGATATCTCCGCGAAGCAATGACACGTTATATGCGATGGCAGGTGAATTTTATTTGTACAGTTCGGCAGTGGCGTGCCAGTTGCTGCCGCTACGCGCTTCGGTAATGTGGTAGGCCGTAGCGCCTTGTTCATCCGCTTTTTTGCTCAGCATGGCATTCATATCCATAGGCGATGAGCCGATAGCGCTGACTGAAACCGATCCGATTGCTTCACGATTTTGCGCTTGCTCTGCGCTGATAGGTTCTGCGGCGAAAGCGCCAAAAGAGAGAACGGACAGAATACTTAATGTTGCAACAGTGGTTTTGATTTTCATGATTTTTACCTCGTCGAATTCCTTTACTGGGGTCTTTGTTTCGTGACCCTCATCACAAAATTAAGTATACACTAATCACGCGATTAATTAATACCACGCTAATTGTTTCTGCTTTTTAAAGACATTAAAAATTTTATTTTTTATAACGTTATGGAATTAAAATTGCTGTTTTTCGCCGCTGCCTTTTAAAAAATAAAAGAAAATCAATTGGTTAAAAAATTTGACATTTTGTGCTTTTTTTTGATTTGTCATTCATGCGGTGAATGTTTAAGGGCATGATTTGCCAAATGATAGCCGTACAGGAAAGCGGCGAGGGGAGAGGACAAAAAGGTGCCTCCGCCGTACGACGACGGAGGAAGTGGGACTAGAGCTCTTGTTCAAAAAGTTCCAGAATGGCTTCGTACAGATCTCTTACGGAAAATCCGCTGGCAGGCGTAGTGAAGATAGTATCGTCGCCGGCAATCGTGCCGAGAATACCTTCTGCTTTCCCCAGTGAATCCAGCAGGCGCGCGATGAGTTGTGCCGCGCCGGGGCTGGTATGAATCACCACGACAGCGTCGTTATAGTCGATATCCAGCACCAGATTTTTCAACGGACTGGATGTTGTTGGGACGCCCAGTTCAGCCGGAAGACAGTACACCATTTCCATTTTTGCGTTACGTGTACGCACTGCGCCGAACTTAGTCAACATGCGCGAGACCTTGGACTGATTGATATTTTCAAAGCCCTGATCCTGCAACGCGAGGACGATTTCGCCCTGTGAGCTGAATTTTTCTTCTTTGAGGAGCGCTTTAAACGCTCTTACTAGTTCTTCTTGTTTAGCCGAGCTTCGCATAAGTCACCCGTAATATGGCGGTAGAAACAACATTATTGTGCATACAGATGAATTTTTATGCAAACAGTCTGCCTTGTTTAAGGCTGAAATAATGTTATGAAAGAGCGGAATTTTATCAAATTTCGTTATCAAGAAACATGCCTGTGTCACGCCTCGCAAATAAGATTAAAAGTAAATTAATTGTTATCAAAATGATGTTGTTTTGAGAGGATAGTAGGGTATATTGTCACCACCTGTAGGAACGTTGCTCTCTGGTTGCAGCCGATCCGGATTACGCAAATTAAATGCATAAAAGCCAAAATTGCGCGACTCCGCATTCTTGATGAGTGAGGATTGTAATCATTGAATTTGTGAATTAAGGTCGCCGCCGCGGAGCAATAGACACTTAGCTAATCATATAATAAGGAGTTTAGGATGAAAGTCGCAGTCCTCGGCGCTGCTGGTGGTATCGGTCAGGCGCTGGCATTACTTTTAAAAAACCAACTGCCTTCAGGTTCAGAACTCTCCCTGTACGACATCGCTCCAGTGACTCCCGGTGTGGCCGTTGATTTGAGCCACATCCCCACCGCTGTAAAAATCAAAGGTTTCTCCGGTGAAGACGCAACCCCGGCGCTTGAAGGCGCTGACGTAGTACTGATTTCTGCGGGTGTGGCGCGTAAGCCGGGTATGGACCGTTCCGACCTGTTTAACGTTAACGCCGGCATCGTGAAAAACCTGGTGCAGCAGATCGCTAAAACCTGCCCGAAAGCGTGCGTGGGTATTATCACCAACCCGGTGAACACCACCGTTGCGATTGCGGCGGAAGTGCTGAAAAAAGCAGGCGTATACGACAAAAACAAACTGTTTGGCGTCACCACGCTGGATATCATCCGCTCTAATACCTTTGTTGCAGAGCTGAAAGGTAAGCTGCCAACGGAAGTTGAAGTCCCGGTGATTGGCGGGCACTCCGGCGTGACGATTCTGCCGCTGCTGTCGCAGATTCCAGGCGTAAGTTTTACCGAACAAGAAGCGGCCGAGCTGACTAAACGTATTCAGAACGCCGGTACTGAAGTCGTCGAGGCGAAAGCCGGCGGCGGATCGGCAACCCTCTCTATGGGTCAGGCTGCCGCACGTTTCGGTCTTTCTCTGGTTCGCGCTCTGCAGGGCGAAAAAGGCGTGGTGGAATGCGCCTATGTGGAAGGCGACGGTCAGTATGCCCGTTTCTTCTCTCAGCCGCTGCTGCTGGGTAAAAACGGTGTAGAAGAGCGTAAATCCATCGGCACACTGAGCGCTTTCGAGCAACATTCGCTGGACGCTATGCTGGATACGCTGAAAAAAGATATTCAGTTGGGTGAAGATTTTATTAATAAATAAGCTGTTCCTGCCCGATGCCGGGGCTTTTGCTCCGGCTTCTTTGACTGTAAACAAGCCACGAAATCAAGCACTAAATCTGCTAAACTCCTCACGTCTTATCGGTTATTAACGAGAACGTCGTGAAAAAGATCCAAAGAACGCAAACCCGCGATCACATTACGCAAATGCTTCGCTATGAAATTCTTTCCGGCAATATAAAAGCGGGAGAAGAACTCGCGCAGGAAAGTATTGCGGAGCAGCTCGGTCTTTCACGAATGCCGGTTCGAGAAGCGCTACAGTCACTCGAACAGGAAGGTTTTTTAATCCGACTGCCCAACAGGCACATGCAGGTCGCGCATCTTGAGGCCGATCGCGTGAGTCATATTTTTCGCGTAATTGCCGCGATGGCCGCCGAAATGTTTTCGCTGATACCCAGCGAAGTAGGCGATGCCCTCCTGATACGTGCGCAAGCGCTGGCTGTCGCAGAAGACAAATCCTGCGAACTGGAGTGTCATGCGATGCTGATTTCTTATGTGAATAACCGCTATCTGGAAAAGGTGTATCAGCAGTTCCTGGACGGTTATGTCTCTTATGTTATTTTGCATCTGAAAAAAGATAATCAGGAGTCGGCGCAGCTTTTCGCTGAACTGGCTGACGTCATACGCCAGGGGCGGCGTGATGAGATTGGGCAAGTTATGCAGCGTTATTTCCTCTCTTTAGCAGAAATAATGCGTCAACATATGAAGGATTGGGAAAGTGCAGAAGCCTAAGTTAGGGAAGATTAAGCTTCTTTCAGCGAAAGAACAGGTCGCGGCAGTGCTGCGTAAAGCGATTCTTTCGAGGGAGTTAGTGGAAGGGCAGGAGATTACGTTAGAAGGCATTGCCGGAATGGTCGGCGTGTCCAGTATGCCAGTGCGCGAGGCGTTTCAGATTCTGGCGGCGGATGGGCTGATAAAAGTGCGCCCTAATAAAGGGGCGGTGGTGTTGGGCATCAATGAACAAACGATCCGCGAACACTATGAAATTCGCGCGCTGTTAGAAAGTGAGGCGGTGGCTAAAGCTTCTCGTCCTGGCACCGATATCTCGCGGATAGCCCAGGTGCATTATGCCGCTGAAAAGGCTCTCGCGGAAAATAACTCGGCGGAATACTCCGACCTGAATCAGGCATTTCATATGGAAATATGGAATGTTGCTGGCAACGAAAAAATGAAAATGTTGCTCTGTAATATGTGGAACGGCCTGTCGATGGGCCATAAGGTCACCGAAGAAGAGTATGCCGTGATTTCCATTCAGGAACATAAAAGTATTCTGCAAGCTCTTGAACTTCATGATGAAACATTGGCACGCCAGCGCATGCGCGAACACATTATTCGCTCAATGGAGAATATGCTGACCCGCTATGTTGGTGACCCTTCTGCCTGATCTTTTCGCCTGCGTGAGCATCGCAGGCGCTTCAACCAATTCTTCAATTCTATTAATCACGTCCAGTAACGATCTAACCACGATCTTGATGTAGATCCCACTCCTGCATCTTTCCTGAGAAACGATTTGACTTAGTTTTTGTATGGGAATAATTTCTCCCTGTCAACATTGGATACAATATCATATATCATTGATTGGATAATTATAAATATGGAACCCATTACCCTTACCTTATGTTTATTGGTGTTCGCTATCGTCATGTTTGTATGGGAAAAAGTGCCACTGGCAGTCACTTCCATGATTGTCTGCGTGGCCTTAGTGATCACTGGAGTTCTGAATATCAAACAGGCCTTTGCTGGCTTTATCGACACTAACGTCATCCTCTTTGTCGCGATGTTCATCGTAGGCGGCGCGTTGTTCGAGACCGGTATGGCAAACAAAGTGGGCGGCGTCATCACGCGCTTCGCGAAAACAGAAAAACAGCTGATCTTCACCATTATGGTGGTGGTGGGTTTGATGTCTGGCGTCCTCTCTAACACCGGTACCGCTGCGGTTTTGATTCCGGTGGTGATCGGCGTGGCGGCAAAATCGGGCTTCTCGCGTTCTCGTCTACTGATGCCGCTGGTTTTCGCCGCTGCGTTGGGCGGTAACCTGTCGTTAATTGGCGCGCCGGGAAATCTTATCGCGCAGTCTGCGCTACAGAATATTGGCGGCGGCTTTGGCTTTTTTGAATACGCAAAAATCGGTCTCCCGATGCTCATCTGCGGCATTCTCTACTTCCTGACTATTGGCTATCGCTTTCTGCCGAATAATGCGACCGGCGGTGAGGTGGGGAGCGTCGGGGAGCAACGTGACTACAGCCATGTTCCACAGTGGAAACAACGGCTCTCACTGGTGGTGTTGATCGCAACGATCCTCGGCATGATCTTTGAGAAGAAGATCGGTGTCAGCCTGGCCGTGACCGGTTGTATTGGCGCTCTTGTGCTGGTAGTAAGCGGCGTACTCACGGAAAAACAGGCCTATAAAGCCATTGATTCACAGACTATTTTTATCTTTGGCGGCACCCTGGCGCTGGCAAAAGCGCTGGAAATGACCGGGGCAGGCAAGCTGGTTGCGGACTATGTAATCGGCATGCTGGGGCAAAACTCCTCACCGTTCATGTTGCTGATCGCCGTTTTCGCCTTATCCGTTGTGATGACCAACTTTATGTCCAATACCGCAACGACAGCGCTATTGGTGCCGGTGAGTTTGTCCATTGCCGCAGGCATGGGGGCCGACCCGCGTGCGGTTCTGATGGCGACGGTCATTGGCGGTTCCTGCGCCTACGCAACCCCTATCGGTATGCCTGCCAACATGATGGTGCTCTCCGCGGGTGGCTATAAATTTGTCGACTACGCTAAGGCCGGTATCCCCCTGATTATCGTTTCAACCATTGTCAGCTTGATCCTGCTGCCAATCCTTTTCCCTTTTCATCCGTAATTAACGGAAGCTGTTCTGACTAAGGAGCATTTATGAGCAAAAGTGAACAGATATCCCATATGACCGACGTTATGGCCAAGTTTGTGGGATATACCGGCAAAGTTTTGCCTGATGATGTCACTGCAAAACTGGAAGATTTGCATAAGAAAGAGACCAGTAAACTGGCCGACGTCATCTTTACTACCATGATTGAGAACCAGCGTCTGGCGAAAGAGCTGGATCGACCTTCCTGCCAGGACACCGGTGTCATTCAGTTTCTGGTGGAGTGCGGGACGAACTTTCCGCTGATTGGCGAGCTGGAAGCGTTGTTGCGTGAAGCGGTGATCAAAGCAACTGTAGATTCTCCGCTGCGCCACAACAGCGTAGAAACTTTTGATGAATACAACACCGGTAAAAACGTGGGTAAAGGCACGCCGACGGTCTTCTGGGAGATCGTTCCCAATTCCGATCAGTGCAGCATTTATACCTATATGGCGGGCGGCGGTTGTTCTCTGCCGGGGAAAGCGATGGTGCTGATGCCGGGTGCAGGCTATGAAGGTGTGACCCGCTTTGTACTGGATGTGATGACCAGCTACGGCCTCAACGCGTGTCCGCCGCTGCTGGTTGGCGTGGGCGTAGCGACCTCTGTTGAAACGGCGGCACTGCTATCGAAAAAAGCGCTGATGCGTCCGATCGGTTCGCATAACGAGAATGAGCGTGCAGCCTCGCTGGAAAAAATGCTGGAAGACGGCATTAACAAAATTGGCCTGGGGCCGCAGGGGATGTCCGGTAATACCTCCGTTATGGGCGTGAACATTGAAAACACCGCGCGTCATCCTTCTACCATCGGCGTGGCGGTAAACGTCGGCTGCTGGTCGCACCGTAAAGGGCATATCGTTTTCGATAAAGATTTGAATTACACCATTACGTCTCACAGCGGAGTGAATTTCTGATGACTAAAAAAATCCTGACTACGCCAATTAAAGATGAAGATTTAGCGGATATTAAGGCTGGCGATATTATTTATCTCAACGGTCATATTGTTACCTGCCGTGACGTAGCCCATCGCCGTTTAATTGAAGGTGGTCGCGAACTTCCGGTAGATGTTCGCGGCGGCGCTATTTTACACGCTGGCCCCATTGTCCGCCCAATTAAAGGCGAAGACGATAAGTTTGAAATGGTCTCCGTTGGCCCAACCACCAGCATGCGTATGGAGAAATTCGAAAAAGAGTTTATTGCGCAAACCGGCGTGAAATTAATTGTGGGTAAAGGCGGTATGGGTAAAGGTACCGAAGAGGGCTGTGCTGAACACAAAGCGCTGCACTGCGTATTCCCTGCCGGTTGTGCGGTTGTAGCCGCCGTGTGCGTGGAAGAAATTGAAGATGCCCAATGGCGCGATCTGGGGATGCCGGAAACTCTGTGGGTCTGTCGGGTTAAAGAGTTTGGCCCGCTGATTGTTTCTATTGATACCCATGGGAATAATCTGTTTGAACAGAACAAAATTATTTTTAATCAGCGTAAAGAGATCGTCGCTGATGAAATATGCCAGAACGTAAGTTTCATCAAATAAACCTGATTACGTAAATTGCACGATAATGGTGGTAATACGTTATGACGATAATAATAACCAAGGGCTCTGGCCGGGGGCGGCTCAGGGAAATCCACCCTTATTATTTCATCGTCATAAATAGCCCCATTATCGTGCCTCCTGCCTGAAGGCTATTTTATGACTAATGCAGCTCTGCTATTAGGTGAAGGCTTCACCCTGATGTTCCTCGGCATGGGATTCGTGCTGGCGTTTCTGTTCCTGCTGATTTTCGCCATTCGCGGCATGTCTGCCGTGATTACTCGCTTCTTCCCGGAACCCGTCGCCGCGCCCGCACCGCGCGCCGTTCCCGTCGTGGACGACTTCACCCGCTTAAAGCCGGTGATTGCCGCCGCCATTCACCATCACCGCCTTAACGCTTAATTCCCGGAGGGATCCATGACTATTGCCATTACCGACGTCGTCCTGCGTGACGCCCACCAGTCCCTGTTCGCCACCCGCCTGCGCCTTGACGATATGCTGCCGATTGCCGCTCAGCTCGACGACGTGGGCTACGGCTCGCTGGAGTGCTGGGGCGGCGCCACCTTTGACGCCTGTATCCGCTTTCTCGGCGAAGACCCGTGGCTGCGCCTGCGCGAACTCAAAAAAGCCATGCCGAAAACCCCGCTGCAGATGCTGCTGCGCGGCCAGAACCTGCTCGGCTACCGCCACTACGCCGATGATGTGGTGGAGCGCTTCGTTGAACGCGCGGTGAAAAACGGCATGGATGTGTTCCGCGTCTTCGACGCCATGAACGACCCGCGCAATATGAAGGCGGCATTACAGGCGGTGCGCAGCCACGGCGCGCACGCTCAGGGCACGCTGAGCTATACCACCAGTCCGGCACACACGCTGCAGACCTGGCTGGACTTAACCGAACAGTTGTTAGAGACCGGCGTTGACTCGATTGCCATCAAGGATATGTCCGGCATTCTCACGCCGATGGCGGCGTATGAGCTGGTCAGCGAAATCAAAAAACGTTTTGAGGTGCGCCTGCACCTGCACTGTCACGCCACCACCGGGATGGCGGAGATGGCGCTGCTGAAGGCCATCGAGGCGGGCGTCGACGGCGTCGACACGGCGATTTCCTCCATGAGCGCTACCTACGGCCACCCGGCCACCGAGGCGCTGGTGGCGACGTTGGCAGGTACTGAGCATGACACCGGGCTGGATATCCTGAAGCTGGAGAGCATCGCGGCCTACTTCCGCGAGGTGCGCAAAAAGTACCACGCCTTTGAAGGCCAGCTGAAAGGCTACGACAGCCGCATCCTTGTGGCGCAGGTGCCGGGCGGAATGCTCACTAACCTCGAAAGCCAGCTGAAGCAGCAGAACGCGGCGGACAAACTCGACCAGGTGCTGGCGGAAATCCCCCGCGTGCGCGAGGACCTCGGCTTTATCCCGCTGGTGACCCCCACCTCGCAGATTGTCGGCACCCAGGCGGTGCTCAACGTCCTGACCGGCGAGCGCTACAAGACCATCGCGAAGGAAACCGCCGGGATACTGAAGGGCGAATACGGCCACACTCCGGTGCCGGTCAACGCGGCGTTACAGGCCCGCGTGCTGGAAGGGGGCGCTCCGGTGACCTGCCGCCCGGCGGACCTGCTGAAGCCGGAGCTGGCTGAACTGGAAGCGGACGTCAGGCGCCAGGCGCAGGAGAAGGGCATTCAGCTTGCGGGAAACGCCATCGACGACGTGCTCACCGTGGCGCTGTTCCCGCAGATTGGTCTCAAATTCCTTGAGAACCGCAATAATCCGGCGGCGTTTGAGCCACTGCCGCAGGCGGAAGCCGCGCAGCCTGCCGCTGCACCGGCAAAAGCAGCAGCTTCCGGTATCTACACCGTGGAAGTGGAAGGCAAAGCCTTTGTGGTGAAGGTCAGCGACGGCGGCGATATCAGCCAGCTTACTGCTGCCACCCCGTCTTCCGCACCGGTTCAGGCAGCCGCCCCGGCAGGCGCAGGCACCCCGGTCACCGCGCCGCTGGCGGGCAACATCTGGAAGGTGATTGCCACCGAAGGCCAGAGCGTGGCCGAAGGCGACGTGCTGCTGATTCTGGAAGCCATGAAGATGGAAACCGAAATCCGCGCCGCGCAGGCCGGCACCGTCCGCGGTATCGCGGTGAAGTCCGGGGACGCCGTCTCCGTGGGCGACACCCTGATGACGCTGGCGTAACGGAGAACTGAAATGGAAAGTCTGAACGCCCTGCTTCAGGGCATGGGGCTGATGCACCTTGGCGCAGGCCAGGCCATCATGCTGCTGGTCAGCCTGCTGCTGCTGTGGCTGGCGATTGCGAAAAAGTTCGAGCCGCTGCTGCTGCTGCCGATTGGCTTCGGCGGCCTGCTCTCCAACATCCCGGAAGCGGGCATGGCGCTGACCGCGCTGGAAAGCCTGCTGGCACATCACGACGCCGGGCAGCTGGCGGTGATTGCCGCGAAGCTTAACTGCGCGCCGGACGTGCACGCCATCAAGGAGGCGTTAGCGCTGGCGCTGCCGTCGGTGCAGGGCCAGATGGAGAGCCTGGCGGTGGACATGGGCTACACGCCGGGGGTGCTGGCGCTGTTCTATAAAGTGGCGATTGGCTCCGGCGTCGCGCCGCTGGTCATCTTCATGGGCGTCGGCGCGATGACCGACTTCGGCCCGCTGCTGGCCAACCCGCGCACCCTGCTGCTGGGGGCGGCGGCGCAGTTCGGTATCTTCGCCACCGTGCTGGGGGCGCTGACGCTGAACTACTTCGGCCTGATTTCCTTCACCCTGCCGCAGGCGGCGGCGATAGGCATCATCGGCGGCGCGGACGGTCCGACGGCCATTTATCTGTCGGGCAAGCTGGCGCCGGAGCTGCTGGGGGCCATCGCGGTGGCGGCGTACTCGTATATGGCGCTGGTGCCGTTAATCCAGCCGCCGATTATGAAGGCGCTGACCTCGGAGAAGGAGCGGAGAATCCGCATGGTGCAGCTGCGCACGGTGAGTAAGCGGGAAAAAATCCTCTTTCCGGTGGTGCTGTTACTACTGGTGGCGCTGCTGCTGCCGGACGCGGCGCCGCTGCTGGGGATGTTCTGCTTTGGCAATCTGATGCGCGAAAGCGGCGTGGTGGAGCGTCTGAGCGACACGGTACAGAACGGGCTGATTAATATCGTCACCATCTTCCTCGGGCTGTCGGTGGGCGCGAAGCTGGTGGCGGATAAGTTCCTGCAGCCGCAGACGCTGGGCATTCTGCTGCTGGGTGTGATTGCCTTTGGTATCGGGACTGCCGCCGGGGTGCTGATGGCGAAGCTGCTGAACCTGTGCAGTAAGAACAAAATCAACCCGCTTATCGGTTCGGCGGGGGTGTCGGCGGTGCCGATGGCAGCCCGCGTATCGAACAAGGTGGGCCTGGAGTCGGACCCGCAGAACTTCCTGCTGATGCACGCGATGGGCCCGAACGTGGCGGGGGTTATCGGTTCGGCCATTGCGGCGGGCGTGATGCTGAAATACGTGCTGGCAATGTAATCCAATCTAACCGGGGGCAGTGATTCTGCTCCCGCAAAATGAGGACACAGTAATGAGTGAAATGGTTGCGTTTCGGCAAGGTACATCCATGCCATCCAGAGAAACCGTCTTGCGTTATGTTGTTGAGACGGTGAATCAGATAACTGAGCTTGAGCCAGCACTGCATTTGCTGCCGTGGTCTGGCGTCAACTCAGCAATATATGAGCAACGTTTTGCACAGTGTTACGACGAGGGGCTTTGTGCCGCACAGATGTCGGCACCGAATGTTCCGCAGGGGATTCTGCCATCGACCGATTGGGCTCAGGGTATCGGGTTACTCTGTTTTGCCGCAGGGTATATGAGCGCAGGCGAGCGGCCATTAACACACAATCAGTTATGCGATTTCGTCAAACAGGCGGCTGTTGGTTTATCGCCGATTGAGGAGGAAGCGGCGAGCGGTTTCTCGACGGTACGTAGTATTGCATTACCCGTATTCAGGCGATTACAACGCGATGGTCACGCGTCTCGGATCCTGCTGTTACAAACGTTGCTGCATCTGGTCGCCTGGAAAAGCGCATCGCAGTATGCGCGTCAACAGGCGCAACGACTGCTCTGGATGGGCGGCATTTTGGGGGAAGGGGGGGAGCACAGCCTGCTTGCACTGGATAAGGCGCTGCGTGAAGAAGCCGTCGGGGAGAAAAGTCTCCCCGCTCTGCTGATCTTCACGAGTTTCCTGGCGCATTTTCCGGCAGGGCCAGTCTTTATTGACTAGCCGTCGAACGACGCGGGCAAAAGCCGCGTCGTTTTAGTTCGACGCCGGGTATTCCTGCACCGTCACCTGGAACGTGAGTTGCTTATCATCCCGCATTACCACGACCGGAATGACGGAGCCCGGGCGGATTTCCGCCACCTGATCCATCGTCTCCAGCGCGGACACAGCGGGTTTATTATTGACCGAAATAATCAAATCATTAACCTGAATACCGGCAAGCGCGGCGGGGCCGTTTGGCGTCACTTCATTAACGACAATGCCCTGAATCGGGTCCATGCCGCTACCCTGCTGCGCGTGCAGCGGCGCGATTTCTCGTCCGCCAATACCGATATAGCCGCGAATCACGCGACCGTCGCGGATAAGCTTATCCATAATTTTCGTGGCTAGCTGGAAGGGAATCGCAAAACCAAGGCCTTCCGGCGTTTCGCCATCGTTACTCTTATCAAAAGAGAGGGTGTTGATCCCCATCAGTTCGCCTAACGAGTTGACCAGAGCGCCGCCGGAATTACCGTGGTTAATCGAGGCGTCGGTCTGGAGAAAATTCTGTCGCCCCGTCGGGTTCAGGCCGATACGACCCGTTGCGCTGATGATTCCCTGGGTGATGGTCTGTCCCAGATTATATGGGTTGCCGATAGCCAGTACGACGTCGCCAATATGCGGTGTACGCTTTGTATTAATCGGGATGGTAGGCAGCCCGCCAGTGGCGTTGATCTTCAGCACCGCCAGGTCGGTAAGCGAATCGGAGCCAACCAGTAGCGCTTCAAAGACGCGGCCATCCTGTAGCGCGACGATAATCTGATCGGCATCGTTAATCACGTGCTTGTTGGTAATAATATAACCGCGTTGATCCATGATTACGCCGGAACCCAGCGTGCGGATCTCCAGTTGATTATGCGCGGTACTGTTCATACTGCGGTTATAGACATTGACGACGGCAGGCGCGGCGCGGCGAACCGCAAAATTATAACTGGCTGGCGTCTCATCGGTACTGTCGAATTGCGGGACGGCGATAGGATTAATTTTGCGCAAAGAAGGCATGACGGCCAACAGAATAGCGCCGACAATTAAACCTATTGCGACCGAACGTAAGAGCTTCACAAACATGATGGAGGCGTCGTTAAAAAAGGGAACGGCAGCAGCATACCATGAGTTAACCGGACATCACATCGCAGGCTGATGCCCGGTTTAAGACAGGATTAGCGCAGCAATAGATAAATGTTCTCGTTGCCGCGTACTACCTGAAGAGCAATGATGGACGGTTTTGCCGCCATCACTTTGCGCATTTCGGCGATAGAACTGATACGATCGCGGTTAACGCCGATGATAACATCATCTTTTTGCAAACCGGCCTGCGCGGCAGGACTGCTTTTTTCGACGCTATCAACCTTAACGCCTTTCGTCCCGTCTTTCAGCTGGCCGTCGCTCAACGTCGCGCCTTGCAACGCCGGGGCGATCATTTCGGCGCTGGCGGAAGAAGAGGTATTGGAATCCAGCGTGACTTCCACCTCCAGCGGCTTACCATCGCGCAGCAGGCCCAGCTTCACTTTCGTGCCCGGTTCGGTGGTGGCGATACGTGAACGCAGTTCGGCAAAGCTATTCAGCGGCTTACCGTTAAGACTGATAATCACGTCTCCGGATTTCACCCCGGCCTTCGCCGAACCTGAATTGGGTAAAACCTCGCTGACAAAAGCGCCACGCTGAACGTTCAGTTTGAATGCCTTAGCGATATCAGCGGTCATTTCAGTGCCTTTAATTCCCAGCAATCCGCGTTTGATTTCGCCGAACTGAATCAACTGCTGCGCCAGCGTCTGCGCCATATTGGAAGGAATAGCAAAGCCAATGCCGATGCTCCCGCCCCCTGGCGCGAGGATCGCGGTATTAATCCCGATCAGCTCGCCGTTCAGGTTAAGCAGCGCGCCGCCGGAGTTGCCGCGGTTAATAGAGGCATCGGTTTGAATAAAGTTCTCAAGCCCTTCCAGATTAAGCCCGCTGCGTCCCAGCGCTGAAATAATCCCGGAGGTGGCGGTTTGCCCAAGGCCAAACGGATTACCGACCGCCACGGCGAAATCGCCGACGCGGAGTTTGTCGGAATCGGCGATGGCAATTTGCGTTAACCTGCTGGGATTCTGAATTTGTAACAGAGCGATATCGCTCTGGTCGTCGCCGCCGATCAGCTTCGCGTCGAATTCGCGTCCGTCATTCAGTTGAATACTGATCTTCTGTGCCTGATTAATCACATGATTATTGGTTAATACATAGCCTTTCGCGGCATCGATAATCACCCCCGAACCGAGTCCTTCAAACGGCTGGGACGGCTGGTCTGGCAGATCCTCGCCAAAGAATTTTTTAAACTCCTCCGGCACTTTTTGGCTCTGGGCGGCGGTTCCCTCGACTTTTACGCTGACGACAGCAGGCAGCACTTTCTCCAGCATAGGGGCAAGGCTTGGCAGCGTCGCCAGGCCTGGCACCTGGCCTGGTATCGATGCAAGGGCTGGAAACGGTGCCGAAAGAGTTAATCCGACACTTAACGCTAATGCACTTAACAGCTGGGTGTGTTTTTTCATGGATGCTGCTCTCGTACCTTGAATGAACGGATAGACAATTCAAAACAGATTGATGTTATTGAATTTTCAGCCTGGTAACAATGATAATAGCTGGGACAGGAAAGATAGAGAGAGGGCGCAAGCGATGCGCCCGATAAATTTCTTAACGGCGTGCGATTAATCGCGCTTTGCGCCGCTACGTAACAGGCCAGACGCGCCTTCAGAATAATCACGTGGCATTTGTACTGGCGCCTGATCGTTGCTCGCCTCAGACTCCGCCAGACGGTTACGGAACGGATTCGACTCCGCAGACATTTCCGGCAGCAGGCTGCTGGAGCTTTTCGCCATATGCTGATACAGCTGGCGATAATCATGCGCCATGGTATCCAGCAGTTCCGCGCTGCGAGCAAAGTGGCTAACCAGCTCTTCACGGTACTCTTCCAGCTCAGCTTTGTTTTTTTCCAGTTCGTACTGCAATGCCTGCTGTTGACGTAACTTACGATTACCAAAACGCATGGCCACGGCACCAATGATGATACCGACGACTAATCCAATTAGCGCATATTCCCAGGTCATGAACATCTCCCGTTGTCTTATGTTTCCGTAGGGTGTTGGCTCCAGGCTCCATGCCCGCGCCTGATTATGCCACTATAACCGCTAATTCCGTAGAAGTGGAATCCCGACAGCATATCGCGTAGTGTAGAACGGCCTTTTTTTCGTCAGCCGTGAACGACGGCACATCGATTTTCAAGGAATAACAATAACATTATGCAAAGCCTTTCCCCTACATCGCGTTATCTCCAGGCACTCAACGAAGGCACCCATCAGCCTGACGACGTACAGAAAGAGGCGGTCGACCGTCTGGAAACCCTTTATCAGGCGCTCACCGCGAAAAAATCGTCGGCTACGCCACCCGGCGGACTGATAGCGCGACTGGGGAAATTATTAGGCAAAAACGAACCGGACGCGCAAATACCGGTTCGCGGGCTGTATATGTGGGGGGGCGTGGGGCGCGGCAAAACCTGGCTCATGGATCTCTTCTACCACAGCCTGCCGGGCGAGCGAAAACTACGTCTGCATTTTCATCGGTTTATGCTGCGCGTGCATGAAGAACTTACCGCGTTACAGGGACAGATCGATCCGTTAGACATTATTGCCGATCGGTTTAAAACCGAGACGGACGTACTGTGTTTCGATGAGTTTTTCGTCACCGATATTACCGACGCCATGCTGCTGGGCGGTTTAATGAAAGCGCTGTTTGCACGCGGCATTACGCTGGTCGCGACCTCCAATATTCCGCCGGATGAACTCTACCGCAACGGTTTGCAACGCGCCCGCTTCCTGCCGGCTATCGATGCTATTAAACAGCACTGCGACATTATGAATGTGGACGCCGGCGTCGATTACCGGCTGCGGACGCTGACGCAGGCCCATTTATGGCTAACGCCGCTTAATGATGAAACCCGGCGGCAAATGGATAAACTGTGGCTGGCGTTAGCGGGGGCCGCGCGCGAGCATGCTCCGACGCTGGAAATCAATCATCGCCCTTTATCCACCCTGGGCGTTGAAAACCAAACGTTAGCGGTCTCTTTCGCTACGCTGTGCGTCGAGGCCCGCAGCCAGCATGATTACATTGCGCTCTCAAGGTTATTTCACACGGTTCTGCTGTTTGACGTGCCGGTCATGACGCCGCTGATGGAGAGCGAAGCGCGCCGCTTTATTGCGCTGGTGGATGAGTTTTACGAGCGCCACGTTAAGCTGGTGGTCAGCGCCGCCGCGCCGTTATATGAGATTTATCAGGGGGAGCGGCTCAAGTTTGAATTTCAGCGCTGTCTGTCGCGCCTGCAAGAGATGCAGAGTGCGGAGTACCTCAAGCGGGAGCATATGCCGTAAGCCGGACAAGCGCAGCGCCCCGGCATTGTGCGGTATCATATCTGTGCAACCTCCCCTACCGGAGGGTGAACCAGGCCTGAACAAAACCCGCGGCAAATCGCAAAAAGGGGTCGATCTTTGACCTGGACTTCTCTATAATCCTGCGACCCCACGTTACAAGAGAGTTTTTTCCCAAACTTTCTCTGTGCCGGCCAAACATATCCGAGGGGGTAGGTTTACCGGACTTTGTCGTGTGAACCTCAACTATTTAAACGTTTGGGTGTTCACCAACGTGTAACTTATTTATTTGGGTAAGCTTTTAATGAAAACTTTTACAGCTAAACCAGAAACCGTAAAACGCGACTGGTATGTTGTTGACGCGACCGGTAAAACTCTGGGCCGTCTGGCTACTGAACTGGCTCGTCGCCTGCGCGGTAAGCACAAAGCGGAATACACTCCGCACGTAGATACCGGTGATTACATCATCGTTCTGAACGCTGACAAAGTTGCTGTAACCGGCAACAAGCGTACTGACAAAGTGTACTATCACCACACCGGCCACATCGGTGGTATCAAACAAGCGACCTTTGAAGAGATGATTGCCCGCCGTCCTGAGCGTGTGATTGAAATCGCGGTTAAAGGCATGCTGCCAAAAGGCCCGCTGGGTCGTGCTATGTTCCGTAAACTGAAAGTTTACGCGGGCAACGAGCACAACCACGCGGCACAGCAACCGCAAGTTCTTGACATCTAATCGGGATTATAGGCAATGGCTGAAAATCAATACTACGGCACTGGTCGCCGCAAAAGTTCCGCAGCTCGCGTTTTCATCAAACCGGGCAACGGTAAAATCGTTATCAACCAACGTTCTCTGGAACAGTACTTCGGTCGTGAAACTGCCCGCATGGTAGTTCGTCAGCCGCTGGAACTGGTCGACATGGTTGAGAAACTGGATCTGTACATCACTGTTAAAGGTGGTGGTATCTCTGGTCAGGCTGGTGCGATCCGTCACGGTATCACCCGCGCTCTGATGGAGTACGACGAGTCCCTGCGTGGCGAACTGCGTAAAGCTGGCTTCGTTACTCGTGACGCTCGTCAGGTTGAACGTAAGAAAGTCGGCCTGCGTAAAGCACGTCGTCGTCCGCAGTTCTCCAAACGTTAATGGGGTTCTGCTTCGGCAGACAACTGTTAGCGAAAAACCCGCTTCGGCGGGTTTTTTTATGGGCAATGCATTTATCTGTCACAATGAAATGCGGATTGTTGTCTCTTTTTCCCCAATTCCAGAATCGACTCACCACAAAGGTCACAAAATCTGGTAAACTATCATCCAATTTTCTGCCCAAATAGCGGGGAATGTTCATTTTTTGTCTCGTTTCTGAGCAATGATGGCTTTTTTCGCCCTGGGTGACATAACATCTGGCTGGTCACATTGTGGCTGGTAGCAGTAAAAATTCTGAATATACCTGGAGGTTTTCATGGCTGTCGCTGCCAACAAACGTTCGGTAATGACGCTGTTTTCTGGTCCTACTGACATCTATAGCCATCAGGTCCGCATTGTGTTGGCTGAAAAGGGTGTTAGTTTTGAGATCGAACATGTGGAAAAGGACAATCCACCTCAGGATCTGATTGACCTCAACCCGAATCAAAGCGTTCCGACACTGGTGGATCGTGAGCTGACCCTGTGGGAATCTCGCATCATTATGGAATATCTGGATGAGCGTTTCCCTCATCCGCCGCTGATGCCGGTTTATCCGGTCGCGCGCGGTGAAAGCCGTCTGTACATGCACCGTATTGAAAAAGACTGGTATACGCTGATGAACGTCATCGTAAACGGGTCTGCTTCCGAGGCCGACTCTGCGCGTAAACAACTGCGTGAAGAGCTGCTGGCGATTGCGCCGGTATTTGGTCAGAAACCGTATTTCCTGAGCGACGAATTCAGCCTGGTTGATTGCTACCTGGCGCCTCTCTTGTGGCGTTTACCGCAGTTGGGTATTGAATTCAGCGGCGCAGGGGCGAAAGAGCTGAAAGGCTATATGACCCGCGTCTTTGAACGTGATTCTTTCCTGGCTTCTTTAACCGAAGCTGAACGTGAAATGCGCCTCGGTCGGGGTTAACCTGTATGGATTTGTCACAGTTGACGCCGCGTCGTCCCTATCTGTTGCGTGCTTTCTACGAGTGGTTGCTGGATAACCAGTTGACCCCGCATCTGGTGGTGGATGTGATGCTGCCTGGCGTGCATGTCCCTATGGAATATGCGCGCGATGGGCAAATCGTCCTCAATATTGCGCCGCGGGCGGTAGGTAATCTGGAGCTGTCTAATGATGAAGTGCGTTTTAATGCGCGCTTCGGCGGCGTTCCCCGTCAGGTTTCTGTGCCTTTGGCTGCGGTGCTGGCGATTTACGCCCGTGAAAACGGCGCAGGCACCATGTTTGAGCCTGAAGCCGCCTATGATGAAGACGTTGTCAGCTTAAATGATGATGACAATACCGCAGGCGCGGAAAGCGAGACCGTGATGTCCGTTATTGATGGCGATAAGCCCGACCACGATGACGACAGTAGCCCTGATGACGAGCCGCCTCCGCCGCGTGGCGGACGTCCGGCGCTACGCGTAGTAAAATAATCAACAGGCCCTGAAGGGCCTGTTTTGTTTGGTCTCCTCGCGGGTTCACCCTGCTTTTGAAGCTGTGTTACGATAAGCTTGCTATTATTTGCCACCGACCACTCATGAATGGACGTTATGAACGCATTTGATTCGCAAGCAGAAGATTCACCGACATCCCTCGGGCGTAGTTTGCGCCGCCGCCCGCTGGCGCGTAAAAAACTGTCTGAAATGGTTGAGGAAGAGCTGGAGCAGATGATCCGCCGTCATGAGTTTGGCGAGGGAGAACAGCTACCGTCTGAACGTGAATTAATGGCCTTCTTCAATGTGGGACGTCCCTCCGTGCGTGAAGCGTTAGCTGCGCTGAAGCGTAAAGGTCTGGTGCAAATCAATAACGGCGAACGCGCCCGCGTCTCGCGCCCCTCTGCTGATACCATCATCAGCGAACTGTCGGGTATGGCGAAAGATTTTCTTACTCATCCTGGCGGCATCGCTCACTTTGAACAGCTACGGCTTTTCTTTGAATCCAGCCTGGTACGCTATGCGGCGGAACATGCCACCGACGAGCAGATCGCGTTGTTAACGAAAGCGCTGGAAATTAATAGCCAGTCGCTGGATGACAACGCGCTGTTTATTCGTTCGGATGTCGAGTTTCACCGGGTGTTGGCTGAAATTCCCGGCAATCCGATCTTTATGGCTATTCATGTTGCTCTGCTGGACTGGCTAATCGCCGCCCGCCCAAGCGTTCCCGATCGTGAGCTGCATGAACATAATAACGTGAGTTATCAACAGCATATTGTGATTGTTGATGCCATTCGCCAGCGAGATCCCGATAAAGCGGATCGCGCTCTGCAAACCCACCTCAATAGCGTTTCCGCTACCTGGCACGCGCTCGGTAAAAAAAGTCAAAAAATGCGGTAGCGATCGCGCCTCCGATCCCAGTTTAGTGAAGCAGATCGCACTATAAGCGTTCTGTATTATTTGCTGCTTATTTGATTTGGTATAACAGGTATAAAGGTAGGTAGTTAATATATTCATCATCCGTAGAGGTAGGTATGGCAAAAGCATTGCAAGGCGTAATGGCGGCGTTGTTGACCCCATTTGATCATCAGCAGCAACTGGATAGCGAAAGCCTGCGCCGTCTGGTGCGTTTTAACATCGGGCAGGGTATCGATGGGCTGTATGTTGGCGGTTCCACCGGGGAAGCATTCGTACAGAGCCTTGCTGAAAGAGAGCAGGTACTGGAGATTGTCGCCGAAGAGGCGAAGGGAAAAATCACGCTGATCGCCCATGTCGGGACGGTAAGCACCGCAGAAAGCCAGCAGCTTGCCAGCGCCGCAAAGCGTTACGGTTTTGATGCGGTCTCTGCGGTGACGCCTTTTTATTACCCTTTCAGTTTTGAAGAGCACTGTGACCATTATCGGGCAATCATTGATTCCGCAGATGGATTGCCGATGGTGGTATACAACATTCCGGCGTTAAGCGGTGTAAAACTTACCCTCGATCAGATCAATACGCTGGTGACCTTACCGGGCGTGAGCGCGCTGAAGCAAACCTCCGGCGATCTCTTCCAGATGGAGCAGATCCGCCGCGCGCATCCGGATCTGGTGCTGTACAACGGTTATGACGAAATCTTCGCTTCCGGCCTGCTGGCGGGCGCGGACGGCGGTATCGGCAGCACATACAACATTATGGGCTGGCGTTATCAGGGGATTGTTCAGGCATTACGTGAGGGCGATGTGGCGAAAGCGCAGCGTCTGCAAACCGAGTGCAATAAGGTTATTGATTTACTGATTAAAACCGGCGTATTCCGCGGCCTGAAAACGGTCCTGCATTATATGGACGTGGTATCGGTGCCGCTGTGTCGTAAACCGTTCGCGCCTGTTGATGAAAAATACCTGCCGGCGCTCAAGGCGCTGGCTCAACAACTGATGGAAGAAAAGGCGTAACAGCATAATGCCGGGGGCGCTACGCTTGCCCGGCCTACAACAGTGTGAGCGGTAGGCCGGATAAGGCGGAGCCGCCATTCGGCATAACGACAACAAAAATCGTCGGGAGAGTAAAATGAGTACTTCTACCCAGAACATCCCGTGGTATCGCCATCTCAACCGGGCGCAGTGGCGGGCATTTTCCGCTGCCTGGCTGGGATATCTGCTTGATGGTTTTGATTTTGTGTTGATTGCTCTTGTACTGACTGAGGTACAAAGCGAATTTGGGCTGACGACGGTACAGGCGGCAAGCCTGATTTCTGCGGCTTTTATCTCTCGCTGGTTCGGCGGGTTATTACTGGGCGCGATGGGCGATCGCTATGGGCGTCGTCTGGCGATGGTCAGCAGCATCATTCTGTTTTCGGTGGGAACCCTGGCATGCGGGTTTGCGCCCGGTTACACCACCATGTTCATCGCCCGACTGGTGATTGGTATGGGCATGGCGGGCGAATATGGTTCCAGCGCGACCTATGTGATTGAAAGCTGGCCAAAACATTTACGCAATAAAGCCAGCGGTTTTCTGATTTCCGGCTTCTCCGTCGGCGCGGTCGTTGCCGCGCAGGTGTACAGCCTGGTGGTGCCTGTCTGGGGCTGGCGCGCGCTGTTTTTCATTGGCATTTTGCCAATTATCTTCGCTCTCTGGCTGCGGAAAAACATTCCGGAAGCGGAAGACTGGAAAGAGAAACACGCGGGTAAAGCGCCGGTACGCACGATGGTCGACATTCTTTATCGGGGCGAGCATCGCATCATCAACATTTTAATGACTTTCGCCGCCGCCGCTGCGCTGTGGTTCTGTTTTGCCGGTAACCTACAAAATGCTGCGATTGTGGCGGGGCTGGGACTACTGTGCGCGGTTATCTTTATCAGCTTTATGGTGCAGAGCAGCGGTAAACGCTGGCCCACTGGCGTCATGCTGATGCTGGTGGTACTGTTTGCTTTCCTCTATTCCTGGCCGATTCAGGCGCTATTACCCACTTATCTGAAAACCGAGCTGGCCTACGATCCGCATACGGTGGCGAATGTCCTGTTCTTTAGCGGATTTGGCGCGGCGGTTGGTTGCTGCGTAGGCGGTTTTCTTGGCGACTGGCTGGGAACGCGTAAAGCATATGTCTGTAGCCTGCTGGCCTCGCAAATCCTCATTATTCCGGTCTTTGCGATTGGCGGCACAAACGTCTGGGTTCTGGGTCTGCTACTGTTTTTCCAACAGATGTTGGGGCAGGGGATTGCCGGGATTCTACCGAAACTGATCGGCGGTTACTTCGATACCGATCAGCGCGCGGCGGGGCTGGGCTTTACTTATAACGTCGGCGCGCTCGGCGGCGCGCTGGCGCCGATCCTGGGAGCGCTGATCGCTCAACGTCTGGATTTGGGCACTGCGCTGGCATCGCTCTCTTTCAGCCTGACGTTTGTCGTGATCCTGCTTATTGGGCTTGATATGCCGTCTCGCGTACAGCGTTGGCTACGTCCGGAAGCGTTACGCACCCACGATGCTATTGACGACAAACCGTTCAGCGGAGCCGTACCGCTTGGCAGTGGTAAAGGTGCCTTTGTAAAAACGAAAAGTTAATCCGCTTGCCCGGTTTTCAACCGGGCAATATTTGTAAGGGAGTAGTATGTCGTTACTTGAACAACTGGATAAAAATATTGCCGCTTCTGGCGGCCTGATTGTCTCCTGCCAGCCCGTTCCGGGCAGTCCGCTGGATAAGCCGGAGATTGTAGCGGCAATGGCGTTGGCGGCGGAACAGGCGGGCGCGGTTGCGGTGCGTATTGAAGGCATAGACAACCTGCGCGTGGCCCGCTCGCTCGTTTCGGTACCCATTATCGGCATTATCAAACGCGATCTGGACGACTCTCCAGTGCGCATTACCCCTTTTCTCGACGATGTAGATGCGCTGGCGCAGGCTGGCGCAGCTATTATCGCCGTTGATGGAACCGCTCGGCAACGGCCGGTAGCCGTTGAGGCGTTGTTGGCGCGCATTCATCACCACCATCTACTGGCGATGGCCGACTGCTCATCCGTGGACGATGGTCTCGCCTGCCAACGGTTGGGCGCGGACATTATCGGCACGACGATGTCCGGCTACACCACCCCCGATACGCCGGAGGAACCCGATCTGCCCTTAGTCAAAGCGTTGCATGACGCCGGATGCCGGGTAATAGCCGAAGGGCGCTATAACTCGCCAGCACTGGCGGCGGAGGCGATCCGTTATGGCGCATGGGCGGTGACGGTGGGGTCCGCCATTACCCGTCTGGAACATATCTGTGGGTGGTATAACGACGCATTAAAAAAGGCAGCGTCATGACTACGTTAGCAATCGATATTGGCGGTACTAAACTTGCCGCCGCGCTCATCGACAACAACTTGCGCATTAGCCAGCGTCGCGAGCTACCGACCCCCGCGAGCAAAACGCCGGATGCGTTACGTGAAGCATTAAAGGCGCTGGTTGAACCACTACGGGCAGAGGCGCGTCAGGTAGCGATAGCTTCTACCGGGATCATTCAGGAAGGGATGCTGCTGGCGCTAAACCCCCATAATCTGGGCGGCTTGCTACACTTTCCGTTAGTACAAACACTGGAAACGATCGCTGGCCTGCCGACGCTGGCGGTGAACGACGCGCAGGCGGCGGCCTGGGCGGAGTATCACGCGCTCCCTGATGATATCCGCGATATGGTATTTATCACCGTTTCAACCGGCGTTGGCGGCGGCGTTGTCTGTGACGGCAAGCTCCTTACCGGAAAAGGCGGTCTGGCCGGGCACCTGGGACACACCCTGGCGGACCTACACGGGCCCGTATGCGGTTGTGGACGCGTTGGCTGCGTAGAGGCCATCGCCTCCGGACGAGGGATGGCCGCGGCGGCGCGGGACGATCTGGCGGGATGCGACGCCAAAACCCTATTTATTCGCGCTGGCGAAGGTCATCAGCAGGCGCGACATCTGGTAAGCCAATCCGCGCAGGTAATAGCGCGGATGATCGCCGATGTGAAAGCGACTACCGACTGCCAGTGTGTGGTCATTGGCGGCAGCGTAGGGTTAGCTGAGGGATACCTGGAGCAGGTTCGCGCGTTTTTGATGCAAGAGCCTGCGCCTTATCACGTGGCGCTGAGCGCCGCTCGCTATCGGCATGACGCAGGATTATTAGGCGCTGCTTTGTTAGCTCAAGGAGACACATTATGATGATGGGGGAAGTACAGTCGTTGCCTTCTTGCGGGTTGCATCCGCGACTGCTGGATGCCTTGACTCTCGCGCTGGCGGCAAGGCCGCAGGAGAAAGCGCCGGGGCGCTATGAATTGCAGGGCGACAATATCTTTATGAATGTAATGCAGTTAACGACGCAAATGCCGACCGAGAAGAAAGCGGAATTGCATGAACAATACATTGATATTCAGCTACTACTAACCGGCGTCGAGCGTATTGCGTTTGGGATGTCCGGTGCCGCTCGCCAGTGCGAGGAGATGCACGTTGAAGAGGATTACCAGCTTTGTAGTCAAATTGTCGACGAGCAGACTATTACGCTGCAAGCGGGGATGTTTGCTGTGTTTATGCCGGGAGAACCGCATAAACCGGGATGTGCAGTGGGTGAGCCGGATGACATCAAGAAAGTGGTAGTGAAAGTACGCGCCAGTCTGCTGGCGGCCTGAATCTCTTGCCGGAGCAGTCTTCCGAACGCAGCCCCTTACGGGCTGCGTGGTGAATGTGCCGGAGAGCGCGGGTATGACGGGTTAACGCTTAAACGTCACGGCTTCCGGCTGGGTCAGGTGCAACGTCGTCTGGCTCGGCACCGTCTCGGCAATCACCCGCCCGTGGCGAATCGAGTAACGGGCAGGCGTCTGGCGACGTACCGCATCGAATCCATTCTCAGCGGGTAAGATAACCAGATTCGCGGCATTGCCGACGCTCAGACCGTAGTCCTGTAAATGCAGGGTTTTTGCGCTGTGGGTAGTGATCAGATTTAACCCGTCGTTGATTTGCCCATACCCCATCAACTGGCAAACGTGTAACCCCATATGCAGCACCTGCAGCATATTTGCCGTGCCTAATGGATACCACGGGTCGAAGACGTCATCATGGCCAAAGCAGACATTGATCCCCGCTTCCAGCATCTCTTTCACTCGCGTGACGCCACGACGTTTCGGGTAAGTGTCAAATCGCCCTTGCAGATGAATATTCACCAGCGGGTTGGCGACGAAGTTAATCCCCGACATTTTCAACAGGCGGAACAGGCGTGACGCATACGCGCCGTTGTACGAGTGCATAGCCGTGGTGTGGCTGGCGGTCACGCGCGCCCCCATGCCATCACGATGCGCCAGCGCCGCGACCGTTTCGACAAAGCGAGACTGCTCGTCATCAATTTCGTCGCAGTGCACATCGATCAAGCGATCGTATTTCTGCGCCAGGGCGAAGATTTTGTGCAGCGATTCAACGCCATATTCCCGCGTGAACTCAAAGTGCGGAATGGCGCCAATAACGTCAGCGCCCAAACGCACGGCTTCCTCTAACAGCGCTTCACCGTTGGGATAAGACAGAATACCTTCTTGCGGAAAGGCGACAATTTGCAGGTCTACCCACGGCGCAACCTCTTGCTTCACTTCCAGCATGGCTTTCAGCGCGGTGAGCGTAGGATCTGAAACGTCAACGTGAGTACGAACGTACTGGATGCCGTTAGCCATCTGCCATTTCAGGGTCTGCATCGCGCGCGCTTTCACATCTTCATGCGTGAGCATTGCTTTACGTTCTGCCCAGCGCTCAATCCCTTCAAACAGTGTGCCGGACTGGTTCCAGCTCGGTTCACCCGCCGTTTGCGTGGTATCCAGGTGGATATGTGGCTCAACAAACGGTGGAATAGCCAGACCGCCTTCGGCATCAAGCACTTCGCCCTGCGGTAACGATGCGGCTTCCTGAGGCTCAATCCGGCTAAAGCGCCCGTTTTCAATCGTAATCTGCCATAATCCTTCGTGTCCCTGCAGACGCGTCTGACAAATAGTGATGTTATTGTTCTGCATGGCTGACCTCTGGTGATTTAGCAAGGCTGCGGTTGAAAAGTGGATTCAGCAGGATATAGCTGAAGACGCCGCCGAGTACGGCGTTGACGGGCACAATACCAGGAACATAATGTCCGGCGGCGATGCCCAGCGCGACGGAAAGAATAGCAATCCAGTTAACGGGAATAAAGCGCACGGTGTTGAAGTCGGCATAGCGGCGACGGTTCAACAGATAGTCGGCAATAATCACTCCGCCAATCGGTGGGATGGCAGATGACAGGAACGTCAGCCAGCCGACAAAATTATTGTAAAGCCACAGCGCGCACACGGTACCGATAATCCCGTTCACCACCGACAGCGTGCGGCTGGAAAGACCGGTAATATTGGCGAAGCCCAGACCCGATGCGTACAGCGCGTTATCGTTGGTGGTCCAGATATTCAGGCCAAGCACCACAATCGCGGGCAGCAGCAGCCCCTGCGCTATCATCACGTCAGAGATATCCGCCTGACCGACGGCGGCAGCGCCTGCCGCGCCAAAGATAAACATCAGCGAGTTGCCGAGGAAAAAAGCGATCATCGCAATCAGTACGGCGCTTTTGGCATGACGCCCGAAGCGGACGAAGTCGGCGGTCAATGTTCCGGCGCTGACAAACGATCCCACCACCAGCGCCAGCGCGCTGGAAAAATCCAGCGGCGTCTGCGGCACTATCGTTTTTAAATGCTCCAGCCCACCCACGCCGCTGATCGCCAGCCAGACGGAGTAGCTGCCCAGTATAACGATCGCGGGTACGGCAATGATAGACAAAATGGTCAACGCCGAGATGCCGAAAAAAATGGTCAGGGTCATCAGCAGACCCGAAACGGCAATCAGGATATTGGCATCAATGCCCGTCGCTTTACTGACCGGAATAGCGAACATCGCTACGCCAACGCCAAACCAGCCTACCTGTGTGCCGCCTAGCAGCAGCGAGGGAAGCCATGATCCTTTAACGCCAAAGGAGTAACGTGCAAGGAGGTGGGTGGAGAGTCCGGTTTTTGCGCCGATGTAGCCAAGAAATGCAGTGTAGATACCGAGGAGGAGATTACCGAAGAGAACTGCGAGGAAGAAATCATTATAAGAAAGACCGGTGCCGAGTGTCCCTCCGGTCCACATACTGGCGGAAAAAAACGTTAAACCCAACATGACAAACGTCAGTGGAATCACGCCCTTCCGCGCCGCCAGAGGGACGGGGCCCTGGCTATAATTGTTGTCCTGCGACACAACGCCTCCATGAATTTTGCCCAAAAAATCCGCCGCATAATATACAGTTCTCAGAATAAAGCAAACGTTTTCGTGTGATATTTTTTTGATAATTATTCATGGTATTAATGGTTCGTTAGTTTTTCTCCGTTGTCAGTGAACCACCGCGTGTGAGTTGAGTTTCCAGCATGGTTTGCGAACGAATAAGTTCGTCTGTGAGTAATTTTTCGTCAGGCAGCTGCACTTTGTACTCGCTCGCCATGATGGTGTTTGGCAGGCCAGTCAGCGCGTAATGCGCTTCCCCCGCGCCTTTCCCTGCGCACAAAACTAAGCCGACTGGCGGGTTTTCTCCAGGCATTGTCCAGTGCTCTTTGGCATAGTTCAGGTACATATTCATCTGCCCGGCATTCGCATAACCGAATTTGCCTACCTTCAGGTCAACGAGCAACAGGCAGCGCAAGCGACGATGGAAGAACAGCAGGTCGACGCGGAACCAGCTATCGTCTATGCGTAGTCGGCGTTGGCGGCCAACAAAAGCAAAATCGTCACCAAGCTCCAGCATAAAGTCCATCAGGTGGCTGAGCAGCGCGTCTTCGAGATCTGATTCGGAATACTCGTCCTTCAGGTTAAGAAATTCCAGAATGAACGGGTCGCGTATGGCTTGCTCCGGCAAAACGTTTGGCTCGGCGGGTGCAGGCTGCTGCAACATGGCGGATTTGTCGTGGGACAGTAGTGTTTGTTCGTAAAATTGAGTGGCGATTTGCCTGTCGAGCTGCCTAACTGACCAGCCGTTACGTAGCGTCTCTTTCTCGTAAAAAGTGCGGGCATCGGGATTTTTTACCGACAAGAGGCGGACATACGCCGACCAGGGAAGAGGGAATGTTTTGGCGAGCGGTATGAGATTTGAAGATTCCGCAGACAGTGTCTGCGGAATTTCAATATGTTGAAAACAAAGATAAAATGTACGAATTTGCCATAGGTTTCTGGTGGAAAAACCGCGCTTATAGCGCTGACTTAAATCTACCGATAATCGTTCGATAAGCTGGGTGCCATAGGCCGCTCGCGCTTCTCCTCCCTGTTCAAATTCGACAATGCGTCGGCCAATTTCCCAGTAGGTGGCAGTCATAATGGCATTGATGCTGCGCACGGTCTCGGTACGTGCCGTATCGACCAGACGAATAATACCGTCATGAATTTGCTGATATTCATCAGACTGTGGCGCTAAAGTTGGATTCGTCATGTCATCCCTTACGTGATAGTTTTATTGTGAAATTAGAACGCTATCAATACGCTTCAGGCGTAAACGGATCAATTCATGAACGGATTTTACATGGCATTACATCTCGATTTACGAGCGGGTTTCCAGAATCGGCAGGAGAGATATTGAGGAGAGGAATATCGGCTCCCCAGCCATCAGCACAAGGCATCAACCGGGGAGCCGGAAGGGTTACACTTCGAGGTAGTTCATAATCCCGTCAGCCGCCTTACGGCCTTCGGCAATCGCCGTCACCACCAGATCGGAACCGCGCACGATGTCGCCACCGGCGAAGATTTTCGGGTTGCTGGTCTGGAAAGCATTATCGCTGCGTTCCGGCGCGATAATTCGTCCCTGCGAGTCCAGTTCCACGCTGTGTTTCGCCAGCCATTCCATGCTGTGTGGACGAAAACCAAATGCCATCACCACCGCATCAGCCGGAACCACATGCTCGGAACCGGCGACGATCTCCGCCCGCCGACGGCCTTTGGCATCCGGTTCGCCCATTTCAGTGCGCACCATTTTTACGCCGCTCACTTTGCCGTTGGCATTGACTTCAATGCCCAGCGGTTGAACGTTAAACTGAAATTCGACACCTTCCTCGCGCGCGTTCTTCACTTCGCGTCTGGAACCCGGCATGTTCTCTTCATCACGACGATAGGCACAGGTTACGTGCGTTGCGCCCTGACGAATGGAGGTACGTACGCAGTCCATTGCGGTATCGCCGCCGCCCAGCACCACCACGCGTTTGCCTTCCATGCTGACATATGGTTCGTCGCTGGTTTCGCCAAACCCCATGATCTGCTTCGTATTGGCGATCAGGAACGGCAGAGCGTCGAAAACCCCGTCCGCATCTTCATTTTCCAGCCCGCCGCGCATCGACTGATAGGTGCCGACGCCAAGGAATACCGCATCGTAATCTTTCAGCAGATCTTCAAGCTGTACATCACGACCCACTTCGGTATTAAGTTTGAACTCAATACCCATGCCGGTGAAGATCTCGCGACGACGGGTCATCACCTCTTTTTCCAGTTTGAAAGCTGGAATACCGAAGGTCAGCAGGCCGCCGATTTCCGGATGGCGATCAAAGACCACCGCCTTCACGCCGTTGCGGGTCAGCACGTCGGCGCACGCCAGCCCTGCCGGACCTGCGCCGATAATCGCTACCCGTTTGTCCGTCTGGCGCACGCCGGTCATATCCGGGCGCCAGCCCATTTCGAACGCTTTATCGTTGATATAGCGCTCAATGTTACCGATGGTCACTGCGCCGAACTCATCGTGCAGCGTACAGGAGCCTTCGCACAGGCGGTCCTGCGGGCAGACGCGGCCACACACTTCCGGCAGGGTGTTGGTCTGGTGCGATAGCTCAGCCGCCTCAAAAATACGCCCTTCGTTAGCCAGTTTCAGCCAGTTCGGGATGTAGTTATGTACCGGACATTTCCACTCGCAGTAGGGGTTACCGCAGGACAAACAGCGATCCGCCTGGGCTTTCGCCTGACCTTCAGAAAACGGTTCGTAGATTTCAACAAACTCGATCTTACGGATCTTCAGCGGCTTCTTCGGCGGATCAACGCGCTGCAGGTCGATAAATTGATAAACATTCTGGCTCATTTCAATTCCTTACTGCGCCTGCACGCGCAATTCTGCCGCACTACGACTACGGTGGCCCAACAGGGCTTTGACATCGCTGGACTTGGGCTTCACTAACGCGAATTGGGTTGAGAAGCTTGACCACCTGGACAGGATCTCTTCGCCGCGTTGCGAACCAGTATGCTGCACGTGCTCGGTGATCAGGCCGCGCAGATGCTCTTCGTGGATAGCCAGCGAATCAACGTCCAGTACTTCTACCAGTTCCGGGTTTACGCGTTTACGGAATTCGCCATCTTCGTCCAGCACATAGGCGAAGCCGCCGGTCATCCCCGCGCCGAAGTTAACGCCGGTTTTACCCAGCACGCAGACGATGCCGCCGGTCATGTATTCACAGCCGTTGTCGCCGATGCCCTCTACTACGGTAATCGCCCCGGAGTTACGCACGCCGAAACGTTCGCCCGCGCGGCCCGCCGCGTACAGACGACCACCGGTGGCTCCATACAGGCAGGTGTTGCCGATAATGCTGGCTTTATGACTGAGGAAGGCGGAACCTACCGGCGGTCTGATGGCGATCAAACCGCCTGCCATACCTTTACCGACATAGTCGTTGGCATCGCCAGTCAGATATAACTCTACGCCGCCCGCGTTCCACACGCCAAAGCTCTGGCCTGCGGTACCGCTGAAGTGCGCTTTAATCGGATCGGAAGCCAGCCCCTGATCGCCGTGGGTCTGTGCGATGTAGCCGGAAAGCGACGCGCCGACGGAACGATCGGTGTTGCGGATGTCGAACCAGAAGGTTTTGCTCTGGCGCGCATCGACAAACGGCTTCGCCTGCTGCAACAGTTGCGCATTCAGCACGCCGTTATCAAACGGCGGGTTATTCTCGGTGCAGTACAGCGCTTTACCCGGATGAGGTTCAGCGGTTTCCAGTAGACGAGACAGCGCCAGCTTCTGCTGTTTAGCGGTGAAGCCCTCCAGCTCTTTCAGCAGGTCGGTGCGGCCAATCAAATCCACCAGGCGGGTCACGCCAAGCGAAGCCATCAGCTCGCGCACTTCGCGGGCGATGAATTCAAAGTAGTTGGTCACTTTGAACGGCAGGCCGTGATAGTGGTTCTTACGCAGTTTCTCATCCTGCGTCGCCACGCCGGTTGCGCAGTTGTTCAGGTGGCAAATACGCAGGTATTTACAGCCCAGCGCCACCATTGGCCCGGTACCGAAGCCAAAGCTTTCCGCGCCGAGGATCGCCGCTTTAATGATGTCGACGCCCGTTTTCAGGCCGCCGTCCACCTGCAGACGAATCTTGTGACGCAGACCGTTGGCGACCAGCGCCTGCTGGGTTTCAACAAGTCCGAGTTCCCACGGACAGCCCGCATATTTCACCGAAGAGAGCGGGCTGGCGCCGGTACCGCCGTCGTAGCCAGCGATGGTGATCAGATCCGCATAGGCTTTCGCCACGCCGGTCGCGATGGTGCCGACGCCCGGTTCGGACACCAGTTTCACGGAGATCATCGCCTTCGGGTTGACCTGTTTGAGGTCGAAAATGAGCTGCGCTAAGTCCTCGATAGAGTAAATATCGTGGTGCGGCGGCGGGGAGATCAGCGTCACGCCCGGCACTGAATAGCGCAGTTTAGCGATATACGGAGTGACTTTATCCCCCGGCAACTGACCGCCTTCGCCCGGTTTCGCGCCCTGCGCGACTTTAATCTGAATCACATCGGCATTGACCAGGTAGGCCGGCGTCACGCCAAAGCGACCGGAGGCCACCTGTTTGATACGCGACACTTTATTGGTGCCGTAGCGCGCCGGGTCTTCGCCGCCTTCGCCGGAGTTGGAGTTGCCGCCGAGGCTGTTCATCGCTTCCGCCAGCGCTTCGTGCGCTTCCGGACTTAATGCGCCGATAGACATGGCTGCGGTATCAAAGCGTTTAAACAGCTCACTGGCGGGCTCAACCTCGTCGATAGTCACCGCCTCGCCGTCTGGATGTATCGCCAGCAGATCGCGCAGCGTTGCCGCCGGACGCTCATTGACCAGTTTGGCGTATTCCTGATAATCGCTGTACTCGCCGCTCTGTACCGCCTGTTGCAGGGTACGCACGACATCCGGGTTATAGGCGTGATATTCGCCGCCGTGGACGTACTTCAGCAGGCCGCCCGGGCTAATGGGTTTGCGCGCCAGCCAGGCGCGTTTGGAGAGATTCAGCAGATCCTGCTGGAAGTCATCAAAGCTCGCGCCGCCGATACGGCTGACCACGCCCTGGAAGCACAGGTTTACCACATCATCGTGCAGTCCGACCGCTTCAAACAGTTTGGAGCAGCGGTAAGAGGCAATGGTCGAAATGCCCATTTTGGACATAATCTTGTACAGCCCCTTGTTGATGCCGTTACGGTAGTTCTGCATCACGGTACGGTAGTTTTTGGCGATGGCCTGGGTATCAATCAGACGCCCCAGCGTTTCGTAGGCCAGGTACGGATAGATGGCCGTTGCGCCAAAGCCGAGCAGTACCGCAAAGTGATGCGGATCGCGGGCGCTTCCGGTTTCTACGATGATGTTGGCATCGCAGCGCAGGCTTTGTTCTACCAGACGCGTTTGCACCGCGCCCACCGCCATCGGCGCGGGCACCGGCAGGCGATTCTTACCGATATTGCGATCCGAGAGAACCAGCAACACGGTGCCGTTACGCACCATCTGTTCCGCTTTATCGCACAGCGCCTTAACCGTCGCGTCCAGTGTGGTTTCGGTGACATCAAAGGTAATGTCAAGCCAGTCGGCGCGGTAGTGATGCTCGCTCATGGTAGTGAGCTGTTTGAAATCGGAGTACAGCAGAATTGGCGATTTAAAACTCAGGCGATGGGCCTGACCTTCCGCTTCGCAGAAGACGTTCATTTCGCGACCGATGCTGGTGGCGAGCGACATGACGTGCGCTTCACGCAGCGGGTCGATAGGCGGGTTAGTGACCTGCGCGAACTGCTGGCGGAAGTAGTCGTAAATAATACGCGGCTGGCTGGAGAGCACGGCAAAGGGGGTGTCGTCGCCCATTGAGCCGACGGCTTCCTGGCCGTTTTCGCCCAACACGCGGATAACCGAGTCCAGCTCTTCGGCGCTGTAGTTAAACTGTTTCTGATAGCTGGCGAGCAGGTCATCGTCCAGTTCGCGGCTACCGACTTCTTCATCAGGTAGCTCTTCAAACGGCACCAGACGGCGAACATTCTTTTCCATCCACGCTTTATACGGATGGCGGCTTTTCAGATCGTCATCGGTTTCCGCGGAATGCAGAATACGTCCGCCGCGGGTGTCGATCACCATCAGCTCGCCTGGGCCGACGCGGCCTTTCTCGACCACTTCATCCGGCTGATAGTCCCAGATACCGACTTCGGAGGCGCAGGTGATCAGCTTGTCTTTGGTAATGACATAGCGTGCCGGGCGCAGGCCGTTACGGTCAAGGTTACAGGCGGCGAAGCGCCCGTCGGACATCACGATGCCTGCCGGACCGTCCCACGGCTCCATATGCATGGAGTTAAAGTCAAAGAAGGCGCGCAGATCCTGGTCCATATCGGGGTTGTTCTGCCAGGCGGGCGGCACCAACAGGCGCATGGCGCGGATGATGTCCATCCCGCCTGCCAGCAGCAGTTCCAGCATGTTGTCCAGCGAGCTGGAATCCGAACCGGTTTCGTTAACAAACGGCGCAGCGGACTGTAAATCCGGGATCAGCGGCGTCTGGAATTTATAGGTACGGGCGCGCGCCCACTGGCGGTTGCCGGTGATAGTGTTAATCTCGCCGTTATGCGCCAGGTAGCGGAACGGCTGCGCCAGCGGCCAACGCGGCACGGTGTTAGTGGAAAAGCGCTGGTGGAACAGGCAGATGGCCGATTCCAGACGCAGATCCGCAAGATCCAGGTAGAAGCGCGGCAGATCCGCCGGCATACATAGACCTTTATAAATGTTGACCAGGTTCGACAGGCTGCATACGTAGAAATCTTTGTCGTCCTGCAGGCGTTTTTCAATGCGTCGGCGGGCGATAAACAGACGGCGCTCCATATCGCGCGGACGCCAGCCCGCCGGAGCGTTGACAAAAATCTGCTCAATACGCGGCAGAGAGGAGAGGGCGATTTCACCGAGCACGCCTTCATTGGTTGGCACATCGCGCCAGCCGACAATCGACAGGGTTTCCTGCTGTAATTCTTCTTCGACAATATGGCGTGACGCGGCGGCCAGTTCAGGATCTTTATTCAAAAAGATCATCCCGACGGCGTAGTTTTTGGCTAAGCGCCAGCCGCGCTCTTCGGCCACGATGCGAAAGAAACGGTCAGGTTTTTGTAACAGCAAGCCGCAACCGTCGCCGGTTTTACCGTCGGCAAGGATCGCGCCACGGTGCTGCATCCGGGCCAGCGCGTGTATGGCGGTACGCACTACCTTGTGGCTAGGTTCGCCTTCTATGTGGGCGATCAGGCCGAAACCACAGTTATCCTTCTCAAGGGATTTATCGTACAACATATCAGTGAACCTCCCCAGGCTCTACGGGACGCTCTCCCAACCGACGGCGCGCGGGCACAGCAAGAGCATGGCGACGGGGCTGGCGCATCATACGCTTACCTCGCATTCGCCCTCTTTGTGTCCTTTGCGCATTGGTAAATACGGTTAAGAGGGAATCTCAATTACTGCATAAATATGATGAGCAGACGGCTCATCCAGAAAGCTTCCAGCGGATCCCCAACTTATCGGGAATCCACACCCAGGTCAAATGGCAAACTGATTTATGCAAAAGTGTGCTGTAGCACAGATAACTTTTTGAATCTGTTGAAATTAAAAGGTTTTTTATAGAAGGGCTGCTAATACGGAGCGGCAGAAAGCCTGTGATCTGTCTCACTATAAGAGCCGTTCGCCAGGCATTATCTGACCTTGCTTTTTCAAAAATCTTGGCATTTTATGCTGTTTTAAGCGTGAGAAATATTGAATGCTACTGTTTTTATCGATGACCCAGCAAACGCTGAAAAAAGAGGGGAATATCAGGAAAAATCATCAGCGGGATTATGAATGAAATATCGTTTATTTTGCTTTATTATGCAATGGATAAAAGCCTTCCGGGACGATTGATCCAGGTCATCGCCAAAGGAGACTAAAAATGGCAGGCTTTGGCCTCTTTTTAAGAGGCGGTCTATCAGATTATGCAGTTACAGAAATTAGTCAATATGTTTGGTGGGGATCTTTTACGTCGGTATGGGCAAAAGGTTCATAAGCTGACGCTTCATGGCGGTTTTAGCTGCCCTAATCGCGACGGCACCATCGGGCGTGGCGGTTGCACCTTCTGTAATGTCGCCTCTTTTGCCGATGAGGCGCAGCAGCATCATTCGATTGCCGAGCAGCTTGCGCATCAGGCGCATCTGGTGAACCGCGCTAAACGCTATCTGGCCTATTTCCAGGCCTACACCAGCACCTTTGCGGAAGTGCAGGTGCTGCGTTCCATGTATCAACAGGCGGTCAGCCAGGCCAGTATCGTCGGGTTATGCGTCGGTACGCGTCCGGATTGCGTCCCGCAGGCAGTAGTAGATTTACTGTGTGAATATAAAGATCAAGGCTACGAGGTGTGGCTGGAACTGGGATTGCAAACCGCGCACGATAAAACCCTGCACCGAATTAACCGCGGGCATGACTTCGCCTGCTATCAGCGTACCACCCGGATTGCCCGGGAGCGCGGGCTGAAAGTGTGCGCGCATCTGATTGTGGGGCTGCCGGGCGAAGGGCAGGCAGAATGCCTGCAAACCATGGAGCGTGTGGTGGAGACGGGCGTTGACGGTATTAAACTGCATCCGCTGCATATTGTGAAAGGCAGTACGATGGCCAAAGCCTGGGAAGCGGGGCGGCTGAACGGCATCGAACTGGACGACTACACGCTAACGGCAGGTGAGATGATTCGCCATACGCCGCCGGAGGTAATTTATCACCGAATTTCAGCCAGCGCTCGCCGTCCGACGCTGCTTGCCCCTCTGTGGTGCGAGAATCGCTGGACGGGGATGGTTGAGCTGGACAAATACCTGAATGAGCATGGCGTGCAGGGCTCTGCGCTGGCCCGTCCCTGGATACCACCTGTAGCGTAGCGTGATGAGGGGCGCTACGCATATTTCGCACAATATTCAACGCGGTTCCCATAATTGGGTATTATGTGCGAAGTTGTGGTGAAGGAATCCTCTATGAAGCAAATTCGTATGCTGGCGCAATACTATGTCGACCTGATGATGAAATTGGGTCTGGTGCGCTTTTCCATGCTCCTGGCGTTGGCATTGGTGGTGCTGGCGATTGTCGTGCAGATGGCGGTGACCATGGTGCTGCATGGTCAGGTTGAAAGTATCGACGTTATTCGTTCCATCTTTTTTGGCCTGTTAATTACGCCCTGGGCGGTCTATTTCTTATCCGTTGTTGTTGAACAACTGGAAGAGTCAAGGCAGCGACTGTCGCGTCTGGTGCAAAAGCTGGAGGAGATGCGCGAGCGCGATCTCAAGCTTAACGTACAGTTGAAGGACAATATTGCCCAGCTTAATCAGGAAATTGCCGATCGCGAAAAAGCGGAAGCGGAGCTGCAAGAGACATTTGAACAGCTAAAAGTAGAAATTAAAGAGCGTGAAGAGGCGCAAATCCAGCTAGAACAGCAATCCTCTTTTCTGCGCTCCTTTCTGGACGCCTCGCCGGATTTGGTTTTTTATCGTAATGAGGATAAAGAATTTTCCGGCTGTAACCGCGCAATGGAATTGCTAACCGGCAAGAGCGAAAAACAGCTGGTGCATTTGAAGCCGGAAGATGTGTACTCTCCCGAAGCGGCGGAGAAAGTCATTGAAACCGATGAAAAAGTATTCCGCCATAACGTCTCCCTGACCTACGAACAGTGGCTGGATTACCCGGACGGACGAAAGGCCTGCTTTGAAATTCGTAAAGTGCCTTATTACGACCGTGTCGGTAAACGTCATGGCCTGATGGGATTTGGTCGTGATATTACCGAACGTAAGCGTTATCAGGACGCGCTGGAGCGCGCCAGCCGCGACAAGACCACATTTATCTCTACCATCAGTCATGAGCTGCGCACCCCGCTTAACGGCATCGTCGGTTTAAGCCGCATCCTGCTGGATACCGATCTCTCCGCCGAACAGGAAAAATACCTTAAGACAATCCATGTCTCCGCCGTGACGTTAGGCAATATTTTCAATGATATCATTGATATGGATAAGATGGAGCGGCGTAAGGTTCAGCTTGATAACCAACCGGTTGATTTCACCAGCTTTATGGCCGATCTGGAAAACCTTTCCGGTTTGCAGGCGCAGCAAAAAGGGCTACGTTTTGTGCTTGAGCCGACGCTGCCGCTGCCGCACAAAGTCATTACTGACGGAACGCGTCTGCGGCAGATTTTATGGAATTTGATCAGCAATGCGGTGAAGTTTACTCAGCAGGGCCAGGTGACGGTGCGGGCGCGCTATGATGAAGGCGACATGCTGCACTTTGAAGTGGAAGATTCCGGGATCGGCATTCCGCAGGATGAGCAGGATAAAATTTTCGCCATGTATTATCAGGTGAAAGACAGTCATGGCGGTAAGCCGGCGACGGGTACCGGTATCGGGCTGGCGGTCTCCCGTCGGCTGGCGAAAAATATGGGCGGCGATATTACCGTTTCCAGTCTGCCGGGCAAAGGATCGACCTTTACGCTAACGGTTCATGCGCCAGCGGTGGCGGAAGAGGTGGAGGACGCCTTTGATGAAGACGACATGCCGCTGCCCGCGCTGCATGTTCTGCTGGTCGAAGATATTGAACTGAACGTGATTGTGGCGCGTTCAGTACTGGAAAAACTGGGGAACAGCGTGGATGTCGCGATGACCGGCAAGGCGGCGCTGGAAATGTTCGCGCCGGGCGAATATGACCTGGTCTTACTGGATATTCAGCTACCGGATATGACGGGTCTGGATATCGCCAGAGAACTAACCCGTCGCCACACGCGGGAAGATTTACCGCCGCTGGTAGCGCTTACGGCTAACGTTCTTAAAGATAAAAAAGAGTATCTGGACGCCGGTATGGACGATGTGCTGAGTAAGCCGCTGTCGGTGCCAGCCTTAACCGCGATGATTAAAAAATTCTGGGATGCCACCGATAAAGAGGAGAGTACCGTGACGCCTGAAGAGAGCGATAAAGCGCAAGCGCTGCTGGATATCCCGATGCTGGAACAATACATCGAGTTGGTTGGGCCTAAATTGATCACCGATGGCCTCGCGGTATTTGAAAAAATGATGCCTGGCTATTTAAGCGTGCTGGAGTCCAATCTGACGGCGCGTGACAAAAAAGGCGTCGTTGAGGAAGGGCATAAGATTAAAGGCGCCGCCGGTTCGGTAGGGCTGCGTCATCTGCAACAGCTTGGCCAGCAAATCCAGTCGCCGGATCTTCCCGCCTGGGAAGATAATGTCGCGGAATGGATTGAAGAGATGAAGCAGGAGTGGCAGCACGATGTCGCGGTGCTGAAAGCCTGGGTGGCAAACGCGGAAAAAAAATGACCCCGGTTTGACCGGGGTGCGCGAATACTGCGCCAACACCAGGGAAATCGTGGCTGCGCCGTGCTTATTATGATGATGTCAAAGGCGCAGTCCTGTTTTCAGGCCGCACGCAGTTAAGATAGCAAATCCTAAATGATTTGTTACATGAATCATTTAAATGTGTGAAGCGTAGCATTTTAATCAAAATTATTAATGGGCTTGAGTCGGTTGCAGGAGGATGTTCACCATGAAAAAAATTGGCGTAGTGCTCAGCGGATGCGGCGTCTATGACGGCGCCGAAATTCATGAGGCCGTTCTGACGCTGTTGGCCATTGCCCGCAGCGGCGCGCAGGCTGTCTGCTTCGCGCCGGATAAACCACAAGCGGATGTTATTAATCACCTGACCGGCGAAGCGATGGCGGAAACGCGTAACGTCCTGATTGAGGCGGCGCGTATTACGCGGGGCGATATTCGTCCCCTGTCCCAGGCTCAACCAGAGGAACTGGATGCGCTCATTGTGCCTGGTGGTTTCGGCGCGGCGAAGAACCTGAGTAATTTCGCCAGCCAGGGGAGCGAATGCCGGGTGGATAGCGATGTCGTCGCGCTGGCGAAGGCCATGCACCAGTCCGGCAAGCCGCTGGGATTCATCTGTATCGCGCCCGCAATGTTGCCGAAAATCTTTGACTTCCCGCTACGTCTAACAATAGGGACGGATATTGATACCGCTGAAGTACTTGAAGAGATGGGCGCCGAACACGTACCTTGCCCGGTTGATGATATCGTTGTGGACGAGGATAACAAGGTCGTGACCACCCCTGCCTATATGCTGGCGCAGGATATCGCCCAGGCGGCAAGCGGCATTGATAAATTAGTGTCGCGCGTGCTGGTTCTGGCGGAATGAGCAAACGACGCATCGCGCCGTTAACGTTTTTGCGCCGTCTACTTTTACGTATCCTTGCTGCGCTCGCCGTCTTTTGGGGCGGCGGCATTGCGCTGTTTAGCGTGGTTCCGGTGCCTTTTTCGGCGGTGATGGCGGAACGGCAGATTAGCGCCTGGCTCGGCGGAGAGTTCGGTTATGTGGCGCATTCTGACTGGGTCAGTATGGCGGATATCTCGCCGTGGATGGGGCTGGCGGTAATTGCGGCGGAAGACCAGAAGTTCCCTGAGCACTGGGGCTTTGATGTTCCGGCGATTGAAAAAGCGCTGGCGCATAATGAGCGGAATGAGAGCCGTATTCGCGGCGCCTCTACGCTTTCGCAGCAAACGGCGAAAAATCTCTTTTTATGGGATGGACGCAGTTGGCTGCGCAAAGGTCTGGAGGCCGGGCTAACGCTGGGCATTGAAACTGTCTGGAGCAAAAAGCGCATCCTCACGGTTTATCTGAATATCGCGGAGTTTGGCGATGGTATTTTCGGCGTGGAGGCTGCGGCGCAACGGTATTTTCATAAACCTGCCAGTCGCTTGAGTATGTCTGAAGCCGCGTTGCTGGCGGCGGTATTGCCAAATCCGTTACGCTATAAGGCGAATGCGCCTTCCGGCTATGTGCGTAGCCGGCAGGCGTGGATTATGCGCCAGATGCGCCAACTGGGCGGGGAATCTTTTATGACGCGCAACCAGCTTAATTAATTTTGCCGATTGGCGGCGCGAACGCCTTATCCGGCCTGCGATCTGTGTCGTCCAGGCCTGATAAGTACAGGCCATTAAGCTTCGTGAGAAGTAAGCGCCAGCCGTTTCTTGTCTTTTGGCTGCGCGCCCCTCTCCAGGGCAACGGTCAGCGCAGGCTGGGCGATAAACCGCTGCCACACTCTCTCCAGTTTGCGTTCACAGCACCATGTTGACCAGGTTGCCAGCGGGATAAAGGTACTTTCCCCCAGATTGTCGCAAACCACCGGAACCACTTCTGACTCGCTGATACGCTGGCACAGGATGTTTTGCGGCTTCAGCGACATCGTCACAATATGGTTATCCAGCAGGTAACGTTTCAGTTTTTTCAGTAGCCGCCGCAGGACAGCGACATCCTCTTCATAACGACATTGCGCGGCGAACTCGGTCAGGGTAATAGAGGGCGCGCCGTTGAAATCTGTAATCATGTCGTAGACATAGCCAGTGCCGCAATCGGTTTCTACCGTGCCGTAATAACGGGGGATAGCGCTCCAGTCTGTCAGGTAGCGAGACAGATGCGCATAGTAGCTCAGTTCACGCCGAATCTCTTTATCACCGCCGTGGTCACGGTTGTAAATGACTTTTATGCAACGCCGGGCATTATCCGGATGCGTATAGCATTTACGATGTCGACCGGCGCCCAGCGGAGTCTGTTCGGATAAGAAGATCATGGCAAGTCCTGGAAAAATTTATTCACATAAATTTAGTATGGACAAAGAACTTAAACAAAACCTAAACGAAATTTTTTAAGGTTTTCTTAATGTTTTTATGCATAGGTAAAGCGCACGAAATGTACAAATCTTACGAAAGGGTGGGGCTGCGGGACAAGTGGCAGGCAGGCGTAACACGCCCGGTTTTGGGGGTGACTGTCATCAAATACCGGGACGGCGTTGGGGGAAATAAGGTATAGAGGGGGAGGTTTAGTCTTCGTCAAAGCCGGAATTGAACAGCGCGATAACCGCCGCCAGCGCTTCAACTTCTTGCGGGCCGGTGGCTTCAATTTCAATCTGACGCCCTTTGGCGGAGTCGAGCATTAACAGCGCGATGACGCTGTTTGCTTCCGCTTCGGTGCCTTCGTCATTGCGTAATAGCACCTCGGCGTCAAAACCCTGCATCAGTTCGAAAAGCTTCATGGCAGGCCGGGCATGCATGCCCAGCTTATTGGTGACTTCAACAGTTTGCTTTACGGTCATGTTTTGCGTTTTTCCAGCGTGCGATGGCGAGACTGGACATTTTTACCGCGCGAGCGGAAGTAGTCTGCCAGCTGTTCTGCAATATACACCGAACGGTGTTTCCCGCCGGTACAACCGATAGCGACGGTAAGGTAGCTGCGGTTGTTGGTCTCCAGCATCGGTAACCATAGCTCAAGATAGCTGCGAGTCTGATAGATAAAATTGTGAACTTCTGTGTGTCGGTCAAGAAACGCGGCTACCGGCTTATCAAGCCCGGTCATGGGGCGCAGTTTTGGATCCCAGTGCGGGTTGGGCAGAAAGCGGACATCAAACACATAGTCCGCATCAATCGGGATACCATGTTTAAAGCCGAAGGACTCAAATACCATCGTCAGTTCGCGCTCGCGTTTGCCCAACAGCCGGGTACGCAGCATCTCCGCCAGCTCATGGACGGACATTTCTGAAGTGTCGACGATCAGATCCGCACGTGAGCGTAACGGCTCCAGCAAGTCACTCTCTTTATCGATCGCACTCTCTAAAGAAAGATTTTTGCTGGAAAGCGGATGCAAACGGCGCGTGTCGCTGTAGCGGCGAATCAAGGTATTGCGGTCGGCATCAAGAAACAGCAATTGCGGCGAGAAAGCGCCAGGCAGATTATTCATCGCCTGTTCAAAAATCTCAGGTGATTCAGGCATATTGCGCACATCAATGCTGACGGCGGCGGAAATCTGGCGATCGGCCAGCGTTCGCGCCAGATCGGGCAACAGCACGACGGGGAGGTTATCCACGCAGTAAAATCCCATATCTTCCAGCGCGCGCAGAGCGACAGATTTACCTGATCCGGAACGCCCGCTGACGATCATCAGTACCATGTACCGTTTCTCCTCACAACGACAGAAAGAAATGCCATTGAGTTGTTATGCCTCATTCTGCTCACCTTCGGTGTCAGTAATGATTTGATACAGCTCTTCATCATTCAGCGCCGCGCGCAGGCGGCGGCAGATCGTTTTATCCGCCAGACGTTTCGCCACCAGCGACAGCGTGTGCAGATGCGTTTTAGTTTGATCGGCGGGCACCAGCAGGGCGAAGAGGAGATCGACCGGCTGGTTATCGATGGCGTCGAACGCGATTGGCGTTTCGAGCTGAACGAACACGCCGACGGCGCGTAAGGTATCTTCTTCCAGTTTCCCGTGCGGGATGGCGATACCATTACCAATACCGGTACTGCCCATTTTTTCGCGTGTCAGAATGGCTTCAAACACGACCTGAGGAGGTAAACTGAGCTGTTTTGCCGCCAGTTCGCTGATGATTTCCAGCGCGCGTTTCTTACTCTGACAATGAACGCCGCTACGCGTACACTCCTGGTTAAGTACACTGCTCAGTTGTAGAGTCGTATCGTTATTTATCATAATTTCACCTAAGAACCTGTCCTGTCAGGTTGATGGCCAGGTTCGGAGCGCTAACTGTACAAATGGCCCGTTGTGTCACACAACAGGCCGTCCTGCACTGGCTAACTGCCCGGACAATTAGTGTTGTTTCAGTTTATCTTTATGCCTGGTTAACTGCCTTGCCAGTTTATCAATCAAGCCGTCAATGGCGGCATACATATCCTGGCCTTCCGCGCTGGCGTGAATTTCGCCGCCGTTAACGTGTAGCGTCGCATCCGAGATGTGCGTGACCTTCTCCACTTTCAACACCACGTATACCTGATTAATCCGCTCAAAATACTGTTCAAGTTTGGCGAATTTTGTCGTCACAAATTCACGCAGGGCTTCAGTAATTTCGACATTATGTCCGGTGATATTGAGCTGCATAGTGTCTTCCTTATCGGTTGGGTCAAACCAGCTGCTTGCGTTGGTTTGACGGCGGAATGGATAAAGACTCTCGGTACTTCGCAACAGTGCGGCGCGCCACCATGATACCTTGTTCTGACAGCAGAGAGGTTAACTTGCTGTCGCTCAGTGGTTTCGCGGGGTTTTCCGCCGCAATTAACTTCTTCACCAGCGCGCGAATCGCGGTGGAAGAGGCTTCGCCTCCGCCTTCGGTATTGACGTGGCTGGAAAAGAAATATTTGAGTTCAAAAATACCGCGCGGGCTGTGCAGATACTTCTGCGTGGTCACGCGGGATATGGTGGATTCGTGCATCTCGACGGCCTGGGCGATATCCGCCAGTACCATCGGTTTCATATATTCTTCGCCCTGTTCAAAAAAGGCTTGCTGTTGCTCGACGATGCAGCGACTGACGCGCAGCAGCGTGTCGTTGCGGCTTTCAAGGCTTTTTATCAGCCATTTCGCATCCTGTAAATTACTGCGGATGAACTGGCTGTCGGCATCGTTGCGCGCGCTATTGCACATGGCGGCATAGTGCTGGTTAATCTGTAAACGGGGAATACTGTCGCTATTAAGCTCCACCGTCCAGCGACCGTTATGCTTGCGTACCAGCACATCCGGGATAACGTACTCCGGCTCGCCGGTCTGGATCGATTGACCGGGTCTGGGATCGAGCGACTGAATCAGGTTTACCGCCTCTTTCAGCACCTCTTCTTTTAGTCGGGTAACGCGCATCAACGTGCGGAAATCGTGGTTGGCCAGCAGATCAAGGTGATCGCAGATAATAAGCCGCGCCTCTTCCAGCCACGGCGTGGATTTGTCGAATTGTGAAAGCTGGATCAGCAGACAGTCGCGAAGATCTTTTGCCGCGACGCCTACCGGATCAAAACGCTGAATGCGCTTCAGGACGGCTTCAACCTCATCGAGATCCACTTCTACATCGCCCATGCTTTCGCGAATTTCATCCAGGGATACGGTGAGATAGCCGGTATCATCTACCGCGTCGACAATGGATGTCGCAATAGCGCGATCGGTATCCGAGAAGGGCGTTAGCTCAACCTGCCACATCAGATAATCCTGCAACGACTGCGTCGTTTCGCCCTGATAGACGGGCAGCTCATCGTCGATATAATCGCCGCTGGGGCCGGACGGCGTCCCGGCGGTGTAAATTTCATCCCAACTGGCGTCAAGCGGCAGCTCTTCCGGCATCTCTTTTTGTTCGAGCGCGTCGGCGGTATCGAGAGGATCGTTATCCTGAGGTTGCTGAGTGTCGATTTCGTCATGAAGATCGGTTTGCTCAAGCAGCGGGTTATTTTCCAGCGCTTGCTGGAGTTCCTGCTGAAGTTCCAGCGTAGACAACTGCAACAGACGGATGGCCTGTTGTAGCTGAGGCGTCATCGCCAGTTGTTGGCTAAGCCTGAGTTGCAAACCTTGCTTCATATTCAGAGTCGTTTTCTCCCGCTAGAGCAGCATAGCCCTCTACCCTATCAGAGTCTGAAGTCTTCCCCAAGATATACACGCTTAACGTGTTCGTCTTGCAGGATTTCTGTCGGCGTACCGTGGGCAATAAGGTGGCCCTGGCTCACGATATAGGCGCGTTCACAGACTGCCAGCGTCTCACGGACGTTATGGTCGGTGATCAGCACGCCGAGCCCGCTATCGCGCAGATGCTCGATAATGCGTTTGATGTCGATAACGGAAATCGGGTCAACGCCGGCAAAGGGTTCATCCAGCAGGATAAATTTGGGATTAGCGGCCAACGCGCGGGCTATTTCTACACGACGGCGTTCACCACCGGACAGCGCCTGTCCCATGCTGTCGCGCAGATGCTCGATATGAAACTCTTCCATCAGCTCGTTGGCGCGGTCTTCTCGCTGTTCTGCGGTCAAATCGTCACGAATTTGCAGTACCGCCATCAGGTTATCAAATACGCTGAGACGGCGGAAAATAGAGGCTTCCTGCGGCAAATAGCCGATACCGCGGCGCGCGCGCGCGTGCAGCGGCAGCAGACTGATATCTTCATCATCGATGATGATATTGCCTGCGTCACGCGGCACGATACCGACGACCATATAAAAGGTGGTGGTTTTACCCGCGCCGTTTGGACCGAGCAGCCCGACAATCTCCCCGGAGTTAACGGTCAGACTGACATCTTCCACTACGCGACGGCCTTTATAGGCCTTCGCCAGATTCTTTGCAGTTAATGTTGCCATAACGAATTAGTTACTCTTCTTTTGCGCCGGAGTCTGGCCTTTGTTTTTGTCTTGCAACTGCGACGGCACCAGAACGGTGGTGACGCGTTTGCCTTTCTCGCTGAAGGCCTGCATTTTCTGCTCTTTCACCAGGTAGGTGATTTTGTCGCCGGTAATGTTGCTGTCAAGCTGCTCCAGATAAGCGTTGCCGGTCAGCACCACAAAATCTTTCGCCAGCTCGTAATGCATATGGGAAGCGTGGCCTTTCACCGGCTTACCGTTGTCCTGCATCTGGTAGAAGGTGGCCGGATTGCCGTAACCGTCGATCACCTCTTTCCCCTGTTCGCCGCCAGGGCGGGTAACCACGACTTTATCGGCGTTGATCTTAATCGTGCCCTGGGTCATTACCACGTTGCCCGTAAAGGTCACGACGTTGCCTTGCATATCCAGCGACTGTTGATCCGAGTCAATATGAATAGGCTGTTCGGTATCGCCCGTGACGGCGAAGGCCGGAATGCTGGCGGCCAGCAGCGAGCCGGCAAGCATAAGATTAAGGCTGAGTTTGTTTGTTTTGAATTTCATAAGAGGTTCTAACCTTTTCAATCAGCTCGGCGTTCTTGCTGCGTAAGTTACCGCGCATTTTCAGTCCGCTGGAGTTAAATGTTGTGCCGTATAACGTCACCAGATCGTTCGAGGTAACATCCTGCGTCACCAGATTAATCTGCGCGTTATCGGTGGTAATTCTGCGTAATTGAGCGTCAGGCACCAGGGCGTTGACTTCAACATGGCCATACAGATAGAGCATCCGATCGTTAGTCAATTTGGCTTTATCGGCCTTGATCGACCATGTCGGCACTTTATCCTTATCAAAGGTGGTTAATACCGGTTGCGTAAACCATGAGACCGCCTGATCGGAAAAATATTCAACGTGCTGCGCGATCAGACGATAGCTCAACGCGCCTTCCGGACTGTACACGACGGTATCCGTATGCTCGCTTTTATACGTGGGATCGTTGCTGTTGACCATCACGGCAGCAGGATCGTCTTTATCCGCCAGATTGATACCAATCAGTACCAGAATGGCCAGCGACAGTAGAATGATAACCCAACGTCTGGTTTTACTCATATCGATTGCCCTTTGGCCTCATCCAGCTTGCCCTGCGCCAGCAGCAGCAAATCGCACACCTCACGTACCGCGCCGCGCCCGCCGGCAATGTGCGTCACATAGTCAGCGCGGGGGATCAGCAGCGGATGCGCATCCGCAACGGCAACGCTTAACCCCACTTTTTCCATCACTGGCCAGTCAATCAGATCATCGCCGACATAGGCAACATTTTCCGGCGCAATGGCCAGTTTTTCCAGCAGATCGCTAAAGGCGATCAGCTTATTCGACTGTCCCTGATAAAGATGGACAATCCCCAGCGTGGCGCAGCGATCTTCTACAAGTTTAGCCTTTCGTCCGGTAATAATGGCAACCTCGATATTGGAGGTCAAAGCACAGCGAATACCATAGCCGTCACGAACGTTGAAAGCCTTCAGCTCTTCGCCGTTATTGCCCATATAAATCAGGCCGTCAGACAATACGCCATCCACGTCCAGGATGAGCAGGCGGATATTCTCCGCTTTGGTCATGACATGGGTGCTGACGGGGCCATAACAGGTCGCAAGCGACGCACCTGCTTTACTCATCGTTAATTATCCTTGAGTTTCTACACGACGCCTGCACGCAGGAGATCATGCATATGTAACACACCGAGTAACTGGTCGCCATCAGCAACCAGTACGGAGGTGATATGGCGGGACTGCATTAAATTCAGCGCATCGACAGCGAGAATACCGGGACGCACGCGAATGCCCCCTGGCGTCATCACCTCGGCGATCCCCAACTGGCGCATATCGCCGCCCATATCGAACACGCGACGTAAATCGCCGTCGGTGAAGATACCGTCGATCTTCATGGATTCATCGCAAATGACGGTCATACCGAGATTTTTACGCGTAATTTCTAACAGCGCATCACGCAGGGTGGCATGTTTATTAACATGCGGGATTTCATCGCCAGTATGCATAATATCGCTTACGCGCAGCAGTAGCTTACGTCCCAGCGCGCCGCCAGGATGCGACAGAGCGAAATCCTCGGCGGTAAAGCCGCGCGCTTTTAACAACGCCACGGCGAGCGCGTCGCCCATCACCAGCGTTGCGGTGGTACTAGTGGTAGGCGCCAGGCCTAACGGACACGCTTCTTTGGGCACTTTAACACACAGATGCACATCTGCCGCACGCGCCATGCTGCTTTCCGGTCGCCCGGTAATGCAAATTAACGGTACGTGCAGACGTTTAAGCACCGGTATTAGCGCCGCGATCTCGCTGGATTCGCCGGAGTTGGAGATAGCGATAACCACATCCTGCGGCGTAACCATCCCCAAATCGCCGTGCGCGGCTTCGCCCGGATGTACAAAAAAGGAAGAGGTGCCGGTACTGGCGAAGGTGGCGGCCATTTTCCGTCCGATATGGCCGGATTTCCCCATCCCCATGACCACCACTTTTCCGGTGCAGTTGAACATTTTTTCACAGGCCAGCGTGAAATGCTGGTTGATATATTGATCAAGCTCCGCCAGGCCTTCACGTTCAATTTCCAGGACCTCTTTGCCTGCCTGCTGAAAGTCAAACCCCGGTTGCAACGCTAAATGCGACATAATCCGTTTCCAGTTATCCAACAAGAAGTGGCGATAGCCAATAGAGCATCGCCAGCCATACGATAAACCCGCCGGTCAGCAGTATACCTGCGCCCCGACCAATCTGACGCGGATGCCGCCAGCAAAGTAAAGCGAAAACCACGCTAACCAGCAACATCACGCTATAATCACGCCCAAACGCCAGCGGGTTGATCTCTCCCGGCGCGATCAGCGCAGGTAGTCCCAGCACGATGGCGAGATTAAAAATATTGGCGCCAATGAGATTACCAACGGCAATATCATTTTCGCCTTTTCGCACGCCGGCAATCGCCGTCGCCAGCTCTGGCAGACTGGTGCCGACGGCGATGACTGTCAGACCGAGCGTTAATTCACTCATGGCGAAATAGTTCGCCAGCACCGTAGCGTTATCGATTACCATGCGCGTCGCCATCGGCATGATGACCAGCGCAATGCCCAGCCATAAGAACGCGACGGGGAGCCCGCCTTCGCGCGGTAGCTCCGCCAGTTGTTCGCGGGTGAGGCTGTCATTCCCCTGGCGTTCGGCCAGACGCGCGATTTTAACAATGAATAACAGCCATAGCACAGCCAGAAGCAGGAGAAAGATACCATCACTGCGACTTAACTGTCCGTCATGCAGTACGGAACCGGCTACCACGCTAACAAATAACATTAATGGCAATTCGCGACGTAAAACATCGGAATGCACGGTAAATGGACGAACCAGCGCCGCCAGCCCTAAGATCAGCAAAATATTGGTGATGTTAGAACCGAGCGCCGCGCCGACGGCCAAATCGAGCTGACCGTGTAGCGATGCGGCGGCCGACACAATAATTTCCGGCAGCGAGGTGCCGATACTCACGACCGTCATCCCGATGATCAGCGGGGGAATACCGAATGTACGGCATAAAATAGAGGCCGCAAACACCAGACGATCGGCGCCGTAGGCCACCAGAAGCAAACCAATTATGAGTAGCGCCATCGCTAAAAGCATCTAAAGTCCTTTCTTCAGGTATACTCGCCGGTCCCCTGGAAGGGATATCTGGAAGCCGTAACGAAGTCCTAATTTTGACTTTATGCGGCTAAAAAGTAAAACGAATGCCAGCTTTCGCTAACCCTGTCAGTTAATATTCTGTAATTATGTCGAACCCATGGTTAAATTCAGCGCCATGGTTACCTCAACAAGGCAATACGAAGGATGAATCAATGGGTCAGTCTGCGGCCAATTTAGTCGATATGCGCGACGTCAGCTTTTCCCGTGGCGAACGCTGCATTTTCGATAATATTTCCCTGACGGTGCCGCGCGGGAAGATCACGGCGATCATGGGGCCGTCGGGCATCGGTAAAACCACGCTGTTGCGCCTGATTGGCGGACAGATCCCGCCGGATAAGGGCGAGATCTTATTTGATGGCGAGAATGTGCCGGCCATGTCCCGTTCGCGGCTCTACACCGTCCGTAAACGTATGAGTATGCTGTTTCAGTCGGGAGCGCTGTTTACCGACATGAACGTGTTTGACAATGTGGCCTATCCGCTACGGGAGCACACCAATTTACCCGCGCCGCTGCTAAAAAGCGTCGTGATGATGAAACTGGAAGCTGTCGGGCTGCGCGGCGCGGCAAAACTGATGCCTTCCGAGCTCTCCGGTGGGATGGCGCGCCGCGCCGCGTTGGCGCGCGCCATCGCTCTGGAACCGGATCTCATCATGTTCGATGAGCCGTTTGTCGGCCAGGACCCGATTACCATGGGCGTTCTGGTGAAGCTGATTTCAGAATTGAACAGCGCGCTGGGCGTGACCTGCGTGGTGGTCTCGCATGATGTGCCAGAGGTGCTCAGTATTGCGGATCACGCCTGGATCATGGCGGACAAAAAAATCGTCGCTCACGGTAGCGCTCAGGCGTTGCAGGAGAATACGGACCCGCGCGTGCGTCAGTTCCTTGACGGTATTGCCGACGGGCCGGTTCCGTTCCGCTATCCGGCGGGCGACTATCACCTTGATTTACTCGAAACAGGGAGTTAAGCCACTCATGCTGTTAAATGCGCTGGCAGCACTCGGACACAGCGGGATCAAAACCGTCAGGACGTTCGGGCGCGCCGGGTTAATGTTATTCAATGCGATTATCGGTAAGCCGGAGTTTCGCAAACATGCGCCGCTGCTGGTGCGCCAGCTTTATAATGTGGGCGTCTTGTCGATGCTTATCATTATTGTCTCCGGCGTATTCATCGGTATGGTGCTGGGGCTGCAAGGCTATCTGGTTCTGACCACTTACAGCGCGGAGACCAGTCTTGGCATGTTAGTGGCGCTTTCGCTGCTGCGCGAGCTGGGGCCGGTGGTCGCGGCGTTGCTGTTTGCCGGGCGGGCCGGGTCGGCGTTGACGGCGGAAATCGGCCTGATGCGGGCGACGGAGCAGCTCTCCAGTATGGAGATGATGGCAGTCGATCCATTGCGCCGGGTGATTTCGCCGCGCTTTTGGGCGGGCGTGATTTCATTGCCGCTACTGACCATTATCTTTGTGGCGGTCGGTATCTGGGGCGGCTCGCTGGTCGGCGTAAGCTGGAAGGGAATCGACGCCGGGTTCTTCTGGTCCGCGATGCAGAATGCCGTCGACTGGCGTATGGACCTGGTGAACTGTCTGATAAAGAGCGTGGTGTTCGCCATTACGGTAACATGGATTGCGTTATTCAACGGTTATGACGCAATACCGACTTCTGCCGGGATTAGCCGGGCAACGACGCGTACCGTGGTTCACGCATCGTTGGCCGTTCTGGGGCTGGATTTTGTGCTGACCGCACTGATGTTTGGGAATTGAGTTCATGCAAACGAAAAAAAATGAAATTTGGGTAGGCGTTTTTTTGCTGGTAGCGTTGCTGGCGGCGCTGTTTGTTTGCCTGAAGGCGGCAAATGTGACCTCTATGCGCACGGAGCCGACCTATAAGGTTTATGCGACCTTCGATAACATCGGCGGTCTGAAAGTGCGTTCCCCGGTACGCATCGGCGGGGTGGTTGTCGGGCGGGTTGAAGATATCTCGCTTGATCCGAAAACATACCTGCCGCGCGTAACGCTCGACATCGAAGAGCGTTATAACCATATTCCCGATACCAGCTCGTTGAGTATTCGTACTTCCGGGCTGCTGGGGGAGCAATATCTGGCATTAAACGTCGGTTTTGAAGATCCTGAGCTGGGAACGTCTATCCTCAAAGATGGGAGTACGATTCAGGACACCAAGTCTGCAATGGTGCTGGAAGATATGATTGGCCAGTTCCTTTATAACAGCAAAGGCGACGACAATAAGAATTCTGGCGATGCGCCAGCCGCAACGGAAGGTCATACTGAAGCCACAACGCCCGCGGGCGAAACGAAATAATCTCAGGAGAATTGAGGCATGTTTAAACGACTGATGATGGTGGCCCTGCTGGTCATTGCGCCATTAAGCGCAGCAACGGCAGCGGATCAGAGCAATCCTTATAAACTGATGAACGAGGCGGCGCAGAAAACTTTTGATCGCCTGAAAAACGAACAGCCGAAAATTCGTGCCAATCCGGATTACCTGCGAGACGTTGTTGATCAGGAACTTCTGCCGTACGTGCAGGTAAAATATGCCGGCGCGCTGGTGTTGGGCCGCTACTACAAAGAGGCGACCCCGGCGCAGCGTGAAGCCTATTTTGCAGCGTTTCGCGAATACCTGAAACAGGCATACGGTCAGGCGCTGGCGATGTACCACGGTCAGACTTACCAGATAGCGCCTGAGCAACCGCTGGGCGATGCGACCATTGTGCCTATCCGTGTAACGATTATCGATCCCAACGGTCGTCCGCCGGTACGCCTGGATTTCCAGTGGCGCAAAAACACTCAGACCGGCAACTGGCAGGCGTATGACATGATTGCGGAAGGCGTCAGCATGATCACCACCAAGCAAAATGAGTGGAGCGATCTGCTGCGTACTAAAGGCATCGACGGCCTGACCGCACAACTGAAATCTATCTCTCAACAGAAAATTACTTTGGACGAGAAACAGTAATGACGCCGCAACTCACCTGGACGCGTGAGGCGGACACTCTGGTGCTGGCGGGAGAGCTGGATCAGGACGTGTTGGCGCCGCTATGGGACGCGCGCGTAGAAGCGATGACTGGCGTTACCCGTATCGACCTGAGCCAGATCTCCAGGGTAGATACGGGGGGACTGGCGCTGCTGGCGCACCTTGTGAACCAGGCAAAAAAGCAGGGCAATGCCGTGTCGCTGTCTGGCGTTAACGACAAGGTTTACGCGCTGGCGCAATTATATAACTTGCCCGAAGACGTACTTCCCCGTATGTAATGAATGCCGGATGGTTTATCCGGCCTACACTTCGCATGATCCCCGTAGGCCGGATAAGTTGCGTTAGCAGCACCATCCGGCACTTTTACCGCGCTGATTTATCAGCGTAATCTTTTGCTTATTTAAGACGGCGCGACTTTGCTCTAAGATGTTGGGCTGTTTTCACTATTTGACGAATAAAGAACCCATGGAAAATCATGAAATTCAGAGTGTGCTGATGAATGCCCTCTCCCTCCAGGAAGTCCACGTCTCCGGCGATGGCAGTCACTTTCAGGTTATTGCCGTGGGCGAGATGTTTGACGGCATGAGCCGGGTCAAGAAACAGCAAACGGTCTATGGGCCGCTAATGGAGTACATTGCGGACAACCGTATCCATGCCGTATCGATCAAAGCATATACCCCGGCGGAATGGGCGCGCGATCGTAAACTTAACGGATTTTAAGCTACGGGTAACCTGCCGGTAGCGGAGATGAATGCTTAACTGAGAATACAATAATGGATAAATTTCGTGTACAGGGGCCAACGACGCTCCAGGGCGAAGTCACAATTTCCGGTGCCAAAAACGCCGCGCTGCCGATCCTGTTCGCCGCTCTGCTGGCAGAAGAACCGGTAGAGATCCAAAACGTTCCAAAACTAAAAGACGTGGATACGTCGATGAAGCTCCTGAGCCAATTAGGCGCGAAAGTGGAACGCAATGGATCGGTACACATTGACGCCAGCCAGGTGAACGTGTTCTGCGCGCCTTATGATCTGGTTAAGACCATGCGCGCCTCGATATGGGCGCTGGGGCCGCTGGTTGCCCGTTTTGGTCAGGGACAAGTCTCTCTGCCGGGGGGCTGTACTATCGGCGCGCGTCCGGTTGATCTGCATATTACCGGTCTGGAACAACTGGGTGCGACCATCAAGCTGGAAGAGGGCTACGTAAAGGCCTCCGTCGAAGGACGTCTTAAAGGGGCGCATATCGTGATGGATAAGGTCAGCGTCGGCGCGACCGTCACCATTATGTGCGCCGCTACGCTGGCGGAAGGGACGACCATCATTGAAAACGCCGCGCGCGAGCCGGAAATTGTCGACACCGCTAACTTCCTGGTTACGCTGGGGGCGAAGATCGCCGGGCAGGGCACCGATCGTATTACGATCGAGGGCGTAGAGCGTCTGGGCGGCGGCGTTTATCGTGTGCTGCCGGATCGTATCGAAACGGGGACTTTCCTGGTGGCGGCAGCGATCTCTCGCGGCAAAATCCTCTGCCGTAACGCGCAACCGGACACTCTGGACGCGGTACTGGCGAAACTGCGCGATGCTGGCGCGGATATCGAAGTGGGCGAGGACTGGATTAGTCTGGACATGCACGGCAAACGACCGAAGGCGGTCAATGTCCGTACCGCGCCACACCCGGCATTCCCGACCGATATGCAGGCGCAGTTCACGTTGCTGAACCTGGTGGCGGAAGGGACGGGCTTTATCACTGAAACCGTCTTTGAAAACCGTTTTATGCACGTGCCTGAACTCAGCCGCATGGGCGCGCGTGCGGAAATTGAAAGCAATACCGTCATATGCCATGGCGTAGAAACGCTCTCTGGCGCCCAGGTCATGGCGACAGATCTGCGAGCATCTGCGAGCCTGGTGCTGGCGGGCTGTATTGCGGAAGGCACGACGATTGTGGATCGTATTTATCACATCGATCGCGGTTATGAGCGCATCGAAGACAAACTGCGCGCGCTAGGCGCGAATATTGAACGCGTGAAAGGCGAATAACCTTCTGTACGCTGAATAACCCCCGCGAACGCGATTGCGGGGGTTGTTTTACAGGCACTTACTCTACATTCTGTTTGTCTTTATTACGCGCTCTCATAAGCCGCGTTCTGTCGATAAACTCATGCGTGCGCGGATCGTGATAACGCGATGGCCAAATAACCCAGGGTTCCGTTCCCAATGCTTTCGCGATAATCAACTCTCCTTTCGGCCACGGGCGCGTTAATGCATTGGCCAGCGTGGATGAGCTCAATCCATTCCGACGTGACTCAGCGGCCATTGAAGTCCCTTTTTTACGTAGTCCGGCAATGATATCGGCCGGATGCCAGTCAATAAGCTTGCTTTCCATACATCCATCACTCCTTAGGTTAATCACTTACGGTTTTAACAACCCGACGACGTTCGATACTATAACGCTTCGTGAAGGAATGTTCTAAAAAGTTCATGTAAGTGGCGGCAATATTCAGAATATGCCAGGGGAAGCCGTATATGAATATACGAAAAGACAGGCAATAGGGTATCTGGAGTTTATTAGAACTTAATGGGATATCCCGCGCAGTGCGCGGGATAAGAGAATGGCATTAACGATCGCGCTGCACCGCGATGTGTGCGAGACCGATTAGCGCCTCACGCCATGGGGTATCCGGCAATATCTGCAACGCGGATATCGCTTTGTCGGCTTCTTCTTCCGCTCGCTGACGCGTCCATTCCAGCGAGCCGCAGGTGGTCATCGCTTCCAGAACCGGTTCCAGAAGATGACGGCCATTACCTTGTTCAATAGCGGTACGGATCATCGCTGACTGTTCTGGCGTACCGTGGCGCATGGCGTGAAGCAACGGTAAGGTGGGTTTGCCCTCATTGAGGTCATCACCCACATTTTTACCGAGATGCTCGCCGTCGGCGCTGTAATCCAGCAGATCGTCAATGAGCTGGAAAGCCGTACCAAGGTAGCGGCCATAGTCCTGCAACCCTTTCTCTTGCTCAGGCGTACAACCGGCGAGAATACCGGAGCACTGGGCGGCAGCTTCGAACAGACGGGCCGTTTTACTGTAAATCACCCGCATGTAATTTTCTTCGGTAATGTCCGGGTCATTCACGTTCATCAATTGTAGCACTTCGCCTTCTGCAATCACGTTGACCGCTTCCGACATCACTTCCAGCACTTTTAACGAGCCGAGGCTGGTCATCATCTGGAAGGCGCGGGTATAGATAAAGTCGCCGACCAACACGCTGGCGGCATTACCGAAAGCGGCATTTGCCGTCGCTTTGCCGCGACGCATATCGGATTCATCCACCACATCATCATGTAGCAGCGTCGCCGTGTGGATAAACTCGATCAGAGCGGCGATAGTCACGTGCGCGTTACCCTGATAACCCACCGCGCGCGCGGCAAGAACGGCAATCATCGGACGAATGCGTTTTCCGCCGCCGCTAATAATGTAATATCCTAGCTGATTAATCAGTTGAACGTCGGAATTAAGCTGTTCAAGGATTGTCGCATTGACACCCGCCATATCTTGCGCGGTTAACTCGTTGATTTTTTCTAAATTCATCGCAAAAGCCGGGCTTATCGCCCCGATTATCCCATGTCTGAATGAGGTAACGTAGGGTTTATGGTTAGAAATATACCCTGATTGTACTGAAAAAACGCCGCAGATAAACGTTACCGTATGCGTTGTGTTTTTTTTCTTCATGTATTGATGGTAGCACTTGTCAAAGCCGTGCAATTTGCGTAATATTCGCGCCCTATTGTGAATATTTATAGCGCGCTCTGAATCATTGAAAGGTGTGCGCGGAAGCGGAGTTTTTTATGTACGCGGTTTTCCAAAGTGGTGGTAAACAACACCGAGTAAGCGAAGGTCAGACCGTTCGCCTGGAAAAGCTGGACATCGCAACTGGCGAAACTATCGAGTTCGCTGAAGTTCTGATGATCGCAAACGGTGAAGAAGTCAAAATCGGCGTTCCTTTCGTTGATGGCGGCGTAATCAAAGCTGAAGTTGTTGCCCACGGTCGTGGCGAGAAAGTTAAAATCGTTAAGTTTCGTCGCCGTAAACACTACCGTAAGCAGCAGGGCCATCGTCAGTGGTTCACTGATGTGAAAATTACCGGCATCAGCGCTTAAGATTAGGGGAGCAGATTAAATGGCACATAAAAAGGCTGGCGGCTCGACTCGTAACGGTCGCGATTCTGAAGCTAAACGTCTGGGCGTAAAACGCTTTGGCGGTGAAGCAGTTCTGGCAGGCAGCATCATCGTTCGTCAACGTGGTACTAAATTCCACGCTGGCACCAACGTTGGTTGCGGTCGTGACCACACTCTGTTTGCTAAAGCAGACGGTAAAGTGAAATTCGAAGTTAAAGGCCCGAAAAACCGTAAATACATCAGCATCGTTGCTGAGTAAGTTTTTTGTGGTCCGGTAACGGATGAAAGCCCCGCACCTGTTGCGGGGCTTTTTACATTCGATGGCCGACTAAAATATACCCGTGTGGCTGTGCGAATGCCGTTAACGGGTCTTTGCAGGGAACACGGCATGAAGCAGCAGGCAGGCATTGGCATTCTTTTAGCGCTCACTACCGCGATGTGCTGGGGAGCGTTGCCAATAGCAATGAAGCAAGTGCTGGAGGTGATGGAGCCTTCAACCATTGTCTTCTACCGCTTCTTAATGGCCAGTATTGGCCTCGGGGCGATACTGGCAGTAAAAAGAAAGCTGCCGCCGCTGCGTATTTTTCGTAAGCCGCGCTGGTTGGTGTTATTGGCGATAGCGACCTGCGGACTGTTCGGTAATTTCATTTTGTTCAGTTCTTCCCTGCAATATTTAAGCCCAACCGCGTCGCAGGTTATCGGCCAGCTCTCGCCGGTTGGCATGATGGTCGCCAGCGTCTTTATTCTGAAAGAAAAGATGCGCGGTACGCAGGTGATTGGCGCGCTGATGTTATTGAGCGGGCTGGTGATGTTTTTTAACACCAGTCTGATCGAGATTTTTACCCGACTGACCGACTACACCTGGGGCGTTATTTTTGGCGTAGGCGCGGCGATGGTGTGGGTGAGCTATGGCGTGGCGCAAAAAGTATTATTGCGACGTCTGGCCTCGCAGCAGATCCTGTTTTTACTGTACACTTTATGTACGATAGCGCTCTTGCCGCTGGCAAAACCGATGGTGATAGCGCAACTGAGCGACTGGCAGCTCGCCTGTTTGATTTTCTGCGGGCTAAATACGCTGGTAGGATATGGCGCCCTGGCGGAAGCGATGGCGCGTTGGCTGGCGGCGCAGGTGAGCGCGATAATCACGCTTACACCGCTATTTACCCTGCTGTTTTCAGATCTTTTATCTATGGCCTGGCCCGATTTCTTCGCCAGACCGATGTTAAACCTTTTAGGTTATCTCGGTGCGTTTGTCGTGGTTGCGGGCGCGATGTATTCCGCCATTGGTCATCGTATTTGGGGCGGTTTACGCAAGCATGAAACGGTGGTTTCGCAACCCCGCTCAGGCGAATGATTTACGGAGAATAAAATGAAGTTTGTTGATGAAGCATCGATTCTGGTCGTTGCAGGCGATGGCGGTAATGGCTGTGTGAGCTTCCGCCGCGAAAAATATATCCCGAAAGGCGGCCCGGACGGCGGTGATGGCGGCGACGGCGGCGACGTCTGGATGGAAGCCGATGAAAACCTGAATACGCTGATCGATTACCGCTTTGAAAAATCGTTCCGCGCTGAACGTGGTCAGAATGGCGCGAGCCGCGACTGTACCGGTAAACGCGGTAAAGACGTGACCATTAAAGTGCCGGTCGGTACGCGCGTTATCGACCAGGGAACCGGTGAAACGATGGGCGACATGACCAAACACGGTCAGCGTCTGTTGGTCGCGAAGGGCGGCTGGCATGGGTTAGGCAATACCCGTTTTAAATCCTCGGTTAACCGTACGCCGCGCCAGAAAACCAATGGTACGCCGGGTGATAAGCGCGACCTGCTGCTGGAACTGATGCTGCTGGCGGATGTCGGGATGCTGGGGATGCCAAACGCCGGTAAATCAACGTTCATTCGCGCGGTATCGGCAGCAAAACCGAAAGTCGCGGACTATCCGTTTACCACGCTGGTGCCGAGCCTGGGCGTGGTACGTATGGACAGCGAAAAGAGTTTTGTGGTGGCCGACATTCCGGGGTTGATCGAAGGCGCGGCGGAAGGCGCGGGCCTGGGGATTCGCTTCCTGAAGCACCTCGAACGTTGCCGCGTACTGCTGCACCTCATTGATATCGATCCGATCGACGGTTCCGATCCGGTGGAAAACGCCCGTATCATTATTGGCGAACTGGAAAAATACAGCCAGGATCTGGCGGCTAAACCGCGCTGGTTAGTGTTCAACAAGATCGATCTGATGGATAAAACCGAAGCGGAAGAGAAAGCGAAAGCGATCGCCGAAGCGTTGGGCTGGGAAGGGAAATACTATCTGATTTCCGCTGCCAGTCAGCTAGGGGTGAAAGATCTCTGCTGGGATGTGATGACCTTTATCATCGAGAATCCGATCGCGCAGGCTGAAGAAGCAAAACAGCCGGAAAAAGTCGAGTTCATGTGGGACGATTATCATCGCCAGCAGTTGGCTGAAGTGGAAGAAGACGCAGACGATGACTGGGATGACGACTGGGATGAAGACGACGAAGAAGGCGTCGAGTTCATCTACAAACGTTAATCTCGTAGCCGGATGGCGCTAACGCTTATCCGGCCTACAAAAGCCAACGGGCCGCATTTGCGGCCCGTTTTATTATGTTCGTTGTAGGCCGGATAAGACGCGTTAGCGCCGCCATCCGGCAATAAATGCACTCAGTTATTCTGATAAATATCCTTATACAACCGACTCTCGAAGCGTACCAGCGGGATTCGGCGATTACGCTGATCGGCAGGTGGAACCGCGTAGCCGGACAAATACTGTACAAATGCCATCCGTTGCCCGCTTGCGGTGGTAATAAAGCCCGCCAGATTATACACGCCCTGCAGTGACCCGGTTTTCGCCGAAACCTTACCGTCTACGCCCGCCTGATGTAGCCCGGCGCGGTATTGCAATGAACCATCATAGCCCGCCAGCGGCAGCATAGAGATAAAGTTCAGCTCGTTATCGTGTTGGGCGATATATTGCAGCACCTGCATCATCGTGGCGGGAGCGATCAGGTTATGGCGAGAAAGACCGGAACCGTCGGCAATAATGGTATTGCCGATATCAATTCCCGCCTGTTGGCGCAGGATCTGGCGAACGGCATCCGATCCCGCCCGCCAGGTGCCAGGCACGTTAAACCTGACATGACCAATCATCCGAAAAACAGTATCGGCGATCATGTTGTCTGACTTTTTCAGCATAATCTTAAGCAGATCGTGCAGTGGCGCCGACTGTTTACTGGCGACGATCGTTCCGGGCTCGTTAACCTGCGTCTGGCGCAGCAGCGTGCCGCGGTAAGTTATCCCGGCCTCTTTCAGTTCCTGCTTGAGGATCGCGCCCGCGTAGCTGGCGCCGTCCTGAATAGCAAAGGCCAGCGGCAGCGGATCGGCGCGCTGTGGTAAACAGCCGGTAAGCGTATAACGGTTCAAATCGCCAGGCACAACATCCAGCTCGCAATACTGCGCGTCTGCCGAACCGCGCGGCAGAGTCCGTACCTGGCTGAACATCGTTACCGGATAATAAGAGGCCACGCGAATAAAGGCTAAATCGTTTGGTTTTTGCGCGCTATAAAGCGACACAGAAAAACAGTTGCGGTCAACAATGGCGGCGGCGGGAGGCGCGCTGAAACACTGCGTCAGGTCGTTCCACGGCCAGCCTGGCGCTTTATCGTGGCTGGCGAAAATCGACGTGTCGATAAGCACATTACCGTCGATTTGCGTGACGCCGGACTTTTTCAGCGTCGCGACCATATTGCGAATATCCTGACGTCTTAGCGTTGGATCGCCACCGAAGCGCGCAATTAAGTCACCTTTCAGGATGCCGTTATCGACGTTGCCTTTAGTCTCCAGTGTGGTCGTAAAACGGAAATCCGGGCCGAGTTGAATCAGCGCCGCCAGCGCGGTAATCACCTTTTGGGTACTGGCGGGAAGCGCCATCTGCTGACTATGATAATCAATAGCCGGCGCGGGCGCGCCAATCTTTTGCACCATCAGCGCGAGGTTGGCGCCGGCCGGAAGCTGTTTGATGTATTCGTCAATATTCGCGGCCTGAACGCTGAACGCTATACTGGTGGTCAATCCGATGATAAATCTGGAAAATCGCATAATCTCGCGCTAACACCCTGGAAACAAGCCGTCATACTACGGCGCAACGCCCTAAAAAGTAAACGATGACCCATAGGGAACTCCAGGGTAAAATGATTATCAAAGAGGAAATTGTAGCTGACCTGGGACTGCGCGCCCGGGTTGGTGTTTTTTTGCTTCTGACCCTGGTATGGCATATGCCGGGGCTGGCTTAGCAGCCGGGGTAGAGTTCATTGCCCCCTACAGGAATGTTCAAGAGGTATAACAAATGCAAGCTATTCCGATGACCTTACGCGGAGCCGAAAAACTGCGCGAAGAGCTGGATTTTCTGAAATCTGTGCGCCGTCCTGAAATCATCGCCGCTATCGCCGAAGCGCGCGAACATGGCGATTTAAAAGAAAACGCGGAGTATCATGCTGCACGCGAACAGCAGGGTTTCTGCGAAGGGCGCATTAAAGATATCGAAGCAAAACTGTCGAATGCGCAGGTGATTGATGTCACTAAAATGCCGAACAATGGTCGCGTGATTTTCGGCGCTACCGTCACGGTGCTGAACCTGGACACCGACGAAGAGCAGACCTACCGCATTGTTGGCGATGATGAGGCGGATTTTAAGCAAAATCTCATTTCGGTAAACTCGCCAATCGCTCGCGGTCTGATCGGCAAAGAGCAGGATGACGTCGTGGTGATCAAAACGCCTGGCGGCGATGTGGAATACGAAGTGCTTAAAGTGGAATACCTTTAAGCAGTACTCAATACGCAAATTGTTGGTGTATTGTAAAGAAAGGAAAAAGGCCGCATAGCGGCCTTTTATCAACGGAGAGAGCGTGGCATTTTGCTCTCCTGCTCGTGGAAAACCCCTCGTTTTACACAGATTTTGTGTTCGACTTTAGGATATCCTTAACGCGGCAGCGAGATTTTACGCTCTTTAGTTGGGCGATACAGCACCAGCGTTTTACCGATGACCTGTACGTTACAGGCGCCGGTTTCGCGCACGATAGCGTCCACGATCAAGGTTTTTGTTTCGCGATCTTCCGAGGCGATTTTCACCTTGATAAGTTCATGGTGCTCTAACGCTTGTTCAATCTCGGCCAGTACCCCTTCGGTCAAACCATTATTGCCAAGCATAACAACAGGCTTGAGCGGATGTGCCAGACCTTTTAGGTGCTGTTTTTGTTTAGTACTCAGATTCATCGTATATTTTTGCTTACGTTGGGATTGAAAACGGGTCATTCTACCGCCATCTCCCTTATATCGCCAAATAGGCGTGTAGAAATTTACGCCATTGGCTACGATGAACTGCCCCGACGGGAAAGTTAAATGACAGGTAAAAAGCGTTCTGCCAGCTCAAGCCGCTGGCTTCAGGAACACTTTAGCGATAAATATGTTCAACAGGCGCAGAAAAAGGGGCTACGCTCCCGTGCCTGGTTTAAACTTGATGAAATACAGCAAAGTGACAAACTTTTTAAGCCGGGAATGACGGTAGTCGATCTCGGCGCTGCGCCAGGAGGCTGGTCACAGTATGTGGTCACGCAGATTGGCGGCAAAGGCCGCATCATCGCTTGTGATCTTTTACCTATGGATCCTATCGTTGGTGTGGACTTTCTTCAGGGCGATTTTCGTGATGAACTTGTCATGAAAGCGTTACTGGAACGCGTGGGTGACAGTAAAGTACAAGTTGTCATGTCGGATATGGCACCAAACATGAGCGGAACACCGGCGGTGGATATCCCCCGCGCCATGTATCTGGTGGAGCTGGCGTTAGAGATGTGCCGCGATGTGCTGGCGCCAGGCGGAAGTTTTGTAGTGAAGGTGTTCCAGGGCGAAGGTTTCGATGAGTATCTAAGGGAAATTCGCTCCCTGTTTACGAAGGTTAAAGTTCGTAAGCCGGACTCTTCGCGTGCGCGTTCGCGTGAAGTGTACATTGTAGCGACCGGGCGAAAGTGATAACCGGCAGATTTCAGACGTAAGGTTTGAAAGAAACTGGATATAGAGTATCCTGACGCTGTTTTTAACACAGTTGTAATAAGAGGTTAATCCCTTGAGTGACATGGCGAAAAACCTAATACTCTGGCTGGTCATTGCCGTTGTGCTGATGTCAGTATTCCAGAGCTTTGGGCCCAGCGAGTCTAATGGCCGTAAGGTGGATTACTCTACCTTCCTGCAAGAGGTCAATCAGGACCAGGTTCGCGAAGCGCGTATCAACGGACGTGAGATCAACGTTACCAAGAAAGATAGTAACCGTTACACGACTTACATTCCGATTAATGATCCGAAGCTGCTTGATAACCTGCTGACTAAAAACGTCAAGGTTGTTGGCGAACCACCTGAAGAGCCAAGCCTGCTGGCTTCTATCTTCATTTCCTGGTTCCCGATGCTGTTGCTGATCGGCGTCTGGATCTTCTTCATGCGTCAGATGCAGGGCGGCGGTGGCAAAGGCGCCATGTCGTTCGGTAAGAGCAAGGCGCGTATGCTGACGGAAGATCAGATCAAAACCACGTTTGCTGACGTCGCAGGTTGTGACGAAGCGAAAGAAGAAGTGGCGGAACTGGTCGAATACCTGCGTGAACCGAGCCGTTTCCAGAAGCTGGGCGGTAAAATTCCGAAAGGTGTCCTGATGGTCGGCCCGCCGGGTACCGGTAAAACCCTGCTGGCAAAAGCCATTGCGGGTGAAGCGAAGGTGCCATTCTTTACGATTTCCGGTTCTGACTTTGTGGAAATGTTCGTCGGTGTCGGCGCGTCTCGTGTGCGTGACATGTTCGAACAGGCCAAGAAAGCGGCACCGTGCATCATCTTCATCGATGAAATCGACGCCGTCGGTCGCCAGCGTGGCGCTGGTCTGGGCGGTGGTCACGATGAACGTGAGCAGACGTTGAACCAGATGCTGGTTGAGATGGACGGCTTCGAAGGTAACGAAGGTATCATCGTTATCGCCGCAACTAACCGTCCGGACGTCCTTGACCCGGCGCTGCTGCGTCCTGGTCGTTTCGACCGTCAGGTGGTGGTAGGCCTGCCGGATGTGCGCGGTCGTGAGCAGATTCTGAAGGTGCATATGCGTCGCGTACCGTTAGCGACGGATATTGATGCGGCGATCATTGCGCGCGGTACGCCGGGCTTCTCCGGTGCGGACCTGGCGAACCTGGTCAACGAAGCGGCGCTGTTTGCGGCTCGTGGTAACAAGCGCGTTGTGTCGATGGTTGAGTTCGAGAAAGCGAAAGACAAAATCATGATGGGCGCCGAACGTCGCTCCATGGTGATGACGGAAGCGCAGAAAGAGTCGACCGCGTACCACGAAGCGGGCCACGCGATTATCGGTCGCCTGGTGCCAGAACACGATCCGGTGCACAAAGTGACGATTATCCCGCGCGGTCGTGCGCTGGGCGTGACCTTCTTCCTGCCTGAAGGCGACGCAATCAGCGCCAGCCGTCAGAAGCTGGAAAGCCAAATCAGCACGCTGTACGGCGGTCGTCTGGCGGAAGAGATTATCTACGGCGTTGAGCATGTTTCTACCGGGGCGTCGAACGACATTAAAGTCGCGACTAACCTGGCGCGTAACATGGTCACCCAGTGGGGCTTCTCGGAGAAACTCGGTCCGTTGCTGTATGCGGAAGAAGAGGGCGAAGTGTTCCTCGGCCGTAGCGTCGCAAAAGCGAAACATATGTCTGATGAAACTGCGCGTATCATCGACCAGGAAGTGAAAGCGCTGATTGAACGTAACTACAATCGCGCTCGTCAGATCCTGACTGACAATATGGATATTCTGCACGCGATGAAAGATGCGCTGATGAAATATGAAACCATCGATGCGCCGCAGATTGATGACCTGATGGCGCGTCGTGAAGTGCGTCCGCCTGCGGGCTGGGAAGATCCAAACGGCACTAATAACTCTGACAGCAATGGTACGCCTCAGGCGCCGCGTCCGGTTGATGAACCACGCACGCCGAACCCGGGCAACACGATGTCAGAGCAGCTGGGCGACAAATAAGCGTTTGTTGTACAACATTATGTTTAGCGCTCACCGAAACCCTGGGGCTTGCCCCGGGGTTTTTCTTTTTTTAACTCACCACAAATAAAACAGGGATTTTGACCATGAAACTCTTCGCTCAGGGCGCCACGCTCGATCTCACTCATCCGCATGTTATGGGTATCCTGAACGTAACGCCGGATTCGTTCTCCGACGGCGGCGCGCATAACACGCTGATTGAGGCGGTGAAACATGCGAATTTAATGGTGAATGCCGGGGCGACAATTATTGATGTGGGGGGGGAATCAACGCGACCAGGCGCGGCGGAAGTGAGCGTGGAAGAAGAGCTGGATCGCGTTATTCCGGTACTGGAAGCAATCGCGCAACGTTTTGAAGTGTGGATTTCTGTGGATACCTCTAAACCCGAGGTGATCCGTGAAGCGGCAAGGGCGGGCGCGCATATTATCAATGATGTCCGTTCACTCTCCGAACCCGGCGCGTTGGAAGCGGCAGCGGAAACCGGCTTGCCGGTCAGTCTTATGCACATGCAGGGCAACCCCAAAACCATGCAGGAGGCGCCGAAATATGACGATGTCTTTGCCGAGGTGAATCGCTACTTTATTGAGCAAATAGCACGTTGTGAGAAGGCCGGCATCGCAAAAGAGAAATTGTTGCTCGACCCCGGATTCGGTTTCGGTAAAAATCTCTCTCACAATTATACCTTACTGGCGCGACTGGGTGAGTTTCATCATTTTAACCTGCCGCTGCTGGTGGGCATGTCACGTAAAACGATGGTTGGTCAGTTACTTAACGTGGGACCATCAGACCGTCTGAACGGCAGCCTTGCGTGCGCGGTAATTGCCGCGATGCAGGGCGCGCAGATCATTCGCGTCCATGACGTCAAAGAAACCGTAGAGGCGATGCGGGTGGTGGAAGCCACTCTGTCTGCAAAGGGAAACAAACGCTATGAGTAATCGTAAATATTTCGGTACCGATGGGATTCGCGGACGTGTAGGCAATGCCCCCATTACACCTGATTTCGTGCTTAAACTGGGTTGGGCTGCCGGAAAAGTGCTGGCGCGTCATGGCTCGCGTAAAATCATTATCGGTAAAGATACGCGTATTTCCGGCTATATGCTGGAGTCCGCGCTGGAGGCGGGCCTTGCCGCTGCGGGACTGTCGGCCTCGTTTACCGGACCTATGCCAACGCCAGCCGTCGCCTATCTGACGCGGACTTTCCGCGCGGAGGCGGGTATCGTTATCTCGGCTTCGCATAACCCGTTCTATGATAACGGCATTAAATTCTTCTCTATCGACGGTACGAAACTGCCTGACGATGTGGAAGAAGCCATCGAAGCCGAAATGGAAAAAGAGATCACCTGCGTAGACTCCGCCGAGCTGGGGAAAGCGAGCCGCATCGTCGATGCCGCCGGACGCTATATTGAGTTCTGTAAAGGCACCTTCCCGAACGAACTGAGCCTCAACGGCCTGAAAGTGGTTGTGGATTGCGCCAACGGCGCTACCTACCATATCGCGCCGAATGTGCTGCGCGAGCTGGGCGCGACCGTTATCGCCATCGGCTGTGAGCCAAACGGCGTCAACATTAACGAAGAAGTGGGCGCGACCGACGTGCGCGCGTTGCAGGCGCGCGTGTTGGCGGAGAAGGCGGACCTCGGCATCGCGCTTGACGGCGACGGCGACCGGGTCATCATGGTTGACCATGAAGGCAATAAAGTCGATGGCGATCAGATCATGTATATCATCGCGCGCGAAGGGCTGCGCCAGGGGCAACTGCGCGGCGGCGCGGTGGGGACGCTGATGAGCAATATGGGGCTGGAGCTGGCGCTCAAGCAGCTTGGCATTCCGTTTGCCCGGGCGAAAGTGGGCGACCGCTACGTGCTGGAAAAATTGCAGGAAAAAGGCTGGCGCATCGGCGCGGAAAACTCTGGTCACGTTATTCTGCTGGATAAAACGACCACTGGCGACGGTATTGTAGCGGGGCTACAAGTTCTGGCGGCGATGGTGCGTAATCATATGAGTCTGCACGATCTGTGCAGCGGTATGAAAATGTTCCCGCAGATTCTGGTTAACGTGCGTTACACCGCCGGTAGCGGCGATCCGCTGGAAAATGAAGCGGTGAAAGCGGTAACGGCGGACGTAGAAGCCACGCTCGGCAATCGTGGGCGGGTACTGCTACGTAAATCCGGTACCGAACCGCTGATTCGCGTGATGGTGGAAGGCGAGGATGAAGCGCAGGTTACGGCATTCGCCCATCGTATCGCGGATGCGGTAAAAGCCGTTTAAGCGTTTAAGTGACTAAAAAGGCGGCGGTTGCCGCCTTACGGCCCGCAAAAAACAACGCTTTTGCTGTTTTTTTCCGCAGTTGATACAATGCGCTTAAATTGCCCTTGCGAAGGTCATTCGCTTTGGTTAGTATTCACACCCGCTTCAGTGGGAAACAGTAAAAATCCCGCTTTATTGGTAGAAGCATTGGTACGCGGCAACTCCGCAAGGAACAGGTTGATTATGTACGAAGCTCTTTTAGTTGTTTTCCTTATTGTGGCAATTGGCCTTGTAGGTCTGATCATGCTGCAGCAAGGTAAAGGCGCTGATATGGGAGCCTCCTTCGGAGCAGGCGCTTCCGCTACGCTATTTGGTTCAAGTGGTTCTGGTAACTTCATGACCCGAATGACGGCGGTATTGGCGACGCTGTTCTTCATCATCAGTCTGGTGTTGGGTAATATCAATAGCAACAAAACCAATAAAGGAAGCGAGTGGGAAAATCTGAGCGCGCCGGCGAAGACCGAGCAGACTCAACCTGCTGCACCGGCCCAGCCGACCAGCGATATCCCGCGCTAATAGCAGTATCCGTGCCGAGGTGGTGGAATTGGTAGACACGCTACCTTGAGGTGGTAGTGCCCAATAGGGCTTACGGGTTCAAGTCCCGTCCTCGGTACCAATATTCCAGAAAAGAGACGCTGAAAAGCGTCTTTTTTTTCGTCTGTTGAAAACGGAGGCCCTTTACTAACTTAGGGCCGCCTCAGTTATCTTCCTATGTGTAAGGCGCTTTCATCCAACTCAAAATCTGTAATTTCAAGTTTTTCCATAATTACAGGGAGAACTTGGTGAATGATTCGCATACCAGTCAGTATCTCATTCATGTAGATATCTGGGTGGATTCGTGATTTATTTAAATCTAAACTTTCAGCCTCAGCTGCAACACTCAGATCATCTGCACTATCGTAAACCATCTGGAGGAGCTCTGCTCGTAATGGAATTCCTGCACGGAATGCCAGAAGTTTGAGTTGGCTTAACCAGTTTTCATAATCCTTCTCAACTTCATAACGGAATTGTCGAAAATTCGGTGCTGTTGCTGAATCAATCTCAATTTTGCAAGCTGCAAGCGACATCAAAGAATACATAATATTGATGGCATCAGTTGAATAGATATCCAACCCTTCATCTTGTATTAATTCATCAACATAAGCAGCATAAAAGCCATAGACATCATTCAGCGAGTTATAGATTTTTTCAATAATTGAACTGTGAGGGTTATTGCTGATGGAGTCCCATAGATCTTCAGTTTCTTCATCATCTGTATTCTCATAGTTGATATCTAATTCAACAGGGAACGATTTTGGAGCGGATAACCCCATTTTTTCCAATGTATCAATCGTTTCTTCACATAAGAACCCTTCTTCGTCGAGTAGAGGCGTTGTGACGTAGCCGGTTTCTGCTCTGTCATGTACTCTATCAGCAATAAAATGCATCAGACGATCCCATTTTTCTGCATTACTGACGGAGCCTGCCCACTCAACAAGCAGTGGAGAATACTCACCTATATTGGTGATTTTTCTGAATTTCTTTTCCATATCATCAGACATATGTTCACCTTTTTTCCACTTGCTAATTTGAGTGGAGGAAACCCCTAGCTTTCCAGCAAGTTCTTTTTGGCTGCATTTAAGGATATCTAAGGCTAGGCGTACAAAGTGTTCACTGTTCATTTTTCTACCTTTTTAGTAAATAAAACCGTTAATTAAGTGAATTTATTATTGATTTTATTTTAGTAAATTTCAATTTAGTTTTACTTAAAAATTATGTGAGCCTAAGCTGGCAATAAAAAAGGCCGCTTTCGCGGCCTGTTGCATCAACGACGCGGGCTTATTTGCCTTTGTTTTCCAGATTCTCAACCTGCGGCAGACCGGTCGCGGAAGAGGCGGTTAACAGACCCGCTTTCGCGTAGCCGAACAGTTTCTCGCGGGTATCGGTAATGTCCAGATTACGCATGGTCAACTGACCGATACGATCGTCCGGTGAGAATACGGACTCGCCTTTCTCCATGGTCAGACGCTCAGCCTTATAGGTCAGGTTGTCGGACACGGTGTTCAGGATGGAGTAGTCGTTGCCGCGACGCAGCTCCAACGTCACTTCACCGGTAATTTGGCTGGCGACCCAACGTTGCAGGCCGTCACGCAGCATCAGCGCCTGCGAGTCGAACCAGCGGCCCTGATACAGCAGTTTGCCCAGCTGACGACCATGAGAATGATACTGTTCAATGGTGTCTTCGTTGTGAATACCGGTCAACAGACGCTCGTAAGCGATGTGCAGCAGCGCCATCCCCGGGGCTTCATAGATGCCGCGGCTTTTCGCTTCAATGATACGGTTTTCGATCTGGTCGCTCATGCCCAGACCGTGACGGCCGCCGATGCGGTTCGCTTCCAGCATCATCTCAACATCATCGCTGAAGGTTTTGCCATTCAGGGCAACAGGGTGACCCTGCTCGAAGCGGACGGTCACAACTTCTGCCGGAATCTTCACGCTCTCGTCCCAGAACTTCACGCCCATAATCGGGTTGACGATCTTGACGCTGGAGTTAAGAAACTCCAGATCTTTCGCTTCATGCGTGGCGCCGAGCATGTTGGAGTCGGTGGAGTAGGCTTTTTCGACTGACATCTTATAGTCGAAACCGCAGGCAATCATAAATTCAGACATCTCATGGCGACCACCCAGCTCATCGATAAAGTCGGTATCCAGCCACGGTTTGTAAATCTGCAGCTCGGCGTTGGTCAGCAGGCCGTAACGATAGAAACGTTCAATATCGTTGCCTTTATAGGTGCTGCCGTCGCCCCAGATATTCACGCCGTCTTCTTTCATCGCGGCGACCAGCATCGTGCCGGTCACGGCACGGCCCAGCGGCGTGGTATTGAAATAGGTCAGTCCGCCAGTCGTATTATGGAAAGCGCCGCACTGAATCGCTGCGATCCCTTCTGCAACCAACTGCTTGCGGCAATCAATCAGGCGAGCATTCTCTGCGCCATACTCCATTGCGCGACGAGGAATGGCGTCATAGTCATCCTCATCCGGTTGTCCCAGATTCGCAGTATAGGCATATGGGACAGCTCCTTTTTGTCGCATCCACAGCAGCGCGGCGCTGGTGTCCAGACCGCCGGAAAAAGCGATACCAATACGTTGACCTGCTGGAAGATGCTTAAGAATCGTCGTCATAGAATAGAACCCTGCTTGATTGACTGATAATGAGATCGGTTTCTGCTTTTGTGCATTTTTATGCAAAATAAATGAGTTTTCATTTAATCATCTTTTAGCAGAGACAGGAAGCGTTTAGTGAAGGTTTACTGAAATAACGTTGTGAAATGCGTGTATAAGCCGGAGAGATGGGATGAGTATAACGAAGAGTGATATTCATTCATCTGCATATTGGGAATAGGGTTGACATAACTCATGCCTGGTCACTATACTGTGCGCAGATTTTACGTCCCGTCCTCGGTACCAAATCCCAGCAGTATTTGCAAATTTTGCCCAAAACGAGTAGAATTTGCCACGTTTCAGGCGCGGGGTGGAGCAGCCTGGTAGCTCGTCGGGCTCATAACCCGAAGGTCGTCGGTTCAAATCCGGCCCCCGCAACCACTTTCCCTTAGAGTTCTTTTTCAAATATACTGTGAAGATTATGTCCTTCGTAGCTGGATTTGAAAAAAATTCTTTCGGAAGGTACACCAGACCGCCGTTGCGGTTATAGGGTTCAGTTATCTAAAGCCCCGATTTATCGGGGTTTTTTGTTATCTGACTACAGAATAACTGGGCTTTAGGCCCTTTTTTTATGTCTTGGGGGTGGGCTTGTCCACATTAGAGCAAAAATTAACAGAGATGATTACAGCGCCAGTTGAAGCCTTAGGCTACGAGCTGGTCGGCATCGAATTTATTCGCGGTCGCACATCCACACTGCGCATCTATATTGATAGTGAAGATGGCATCAATGTTGATGATTGTGCTGATGTGAGCCACCAGGTAAGCGCGGTGCTGGACGTTGAAGATCCTATCTCCGTGGCTTACAACCTTGAAGTCTCGTCACCGGGTCTCGACCGTCCTATGTTCACTGCCGATCATTATGCGCGTTTCCAGGGTGAAGAAGTCGCGCTGGTTCTTCGCATGGCGGTACAGAACCGTCGCAAGTGGCAGGGCATTATCAAAGCGGTGGACGGTGAAATGATTACCGTCACAGTCGAAGGCAAAGATGAAGTGTTCGCGCTGAGTAATATCCAGAAGGCGAACCTGGTTCCCCACTTTTAACAGTCTGGATGAGGTGAAAAGCCCGCGATGAACAAAGAAATTTTGGCTGTTGTTGAAGCCGTCTCCAACGAAAAAGCGCTGCCACGCGAAAAAATTTTTGAAGCGCTGGAAAGTGCGCTGGCAACGGCAACAAAGAAAAAATATGAGCAGGAGATCGATGTTCGTGTAGAAATCGATCGTAAAAGCGGTGATTTTGATACTTTCCGCCGTTGGTTGATCGTTGAAGAAGTGACCATGCCGACGAAGGAAATTACGCTGGAAGCGGCGCGTTTTGAAGACGAAAGCCTGAATGTCGGCGACTATGTTGAAGATCAGATTGAATCTGTCACCTTTGACCGTATCACCACGCAGACTGCGAAACAGGTTATCGTACAGAAGGTCCGTGAAGCTGAACGCGCGATGGTTGTCGATCAGTTCCGCGACCAGGAAGGCGAAATCGTCACTGGCGTGGTGAAGAAAGTGAACCGCGACAATATCTCTCTGGAAATTAAATCCGAAGGGATGGCCGGTAACGCTGAAGCGGTGATTCTGCGTGAAGATATGCTGCCGCGCGAAAACTTCCGTCCTGGCGACCGTATTCGCGGCGTGCTGTACGCTGTTCGCCCGGAAGCGCGTGGCGCGCAGCTGTTCGTCACCCGTTCCAAGCCGGAAATGCTGATCGAACTGTTCCGCATCGAAGTGCCGGAAATCGGCGAAGAAGTGATTGAAATTAAAGCGGCGGCTCGCGATCCGGGTTCTCGTGCGAAAATCGCAGTGAAAACCAACGATAAACGTATCGATCCGGTCGGCGCTTGCGTGGGGATGCGCGGCGCGCGCGTTCAGGCGGTCTCTACCGAACTGGGCGGTGAGCGTATCGATATCGTGCTGTGGGATGATAACCCGGCGCAGTTCGTCATTAATGCGATGGCACCGGCAGACGTCGCGTCTATCGTGGTGGACGAAGATAAACATACCATGGATATCGCCGTTGAAGCCGGTAATCTGGCGCAGGCGATCGGACGTAATGGTCAGAACGTCCGCCTGGCTTCGCAATTGAGCGGCTGGGAACTCAACGTAATGACCGTTGATGACTTGCAGGCTAAACATCAGGCTGAAGCACATGCCGCTATCGAGATCTTTACTAAATATCTTGATATTGATGAAGAGTTCGCGACCGTTCTGGTAGAAGAAGGTTTCTCCACGCTCGAAGAACTGGCCTATGTGCCAATGAAAGAACTGCTGGAAATTGACGGCCTTGATGAGCCGACCGTTGAAGCACTGCGCGAGCGTGCTAAAAACGCACTGGCCACTCTGGCGCAGGACCAGGAAGCAAGCCTCGGTGATAACAAACCGGCTGACGATCTGCTGAATCTGGAAGGATTAGATCGCGATATGGCTTTCAAACTGGCGGCTCGTGGTGTTTGTACGCTGGAAGATCTCGCCGACCAGGGCATTGATGATCTGGCTGATATCGAAGGGTTGACCGACGAAAAAGCCGGTGAGCTGATTATGGCTGCCCGTAATATTTGCTGGTTCGGCGACGAAGCGTAATAAACTGTAGCAGGAAGGAACAGCATGACAGATGTAACCCTAAAAGCGCTGGCCGCAGAGAGACAGGTTTCCGTGGATCGCCTGGTACAGCAGTTTGCTGATGCAGGTATCCGGAAATCTGCTGACGACTCTGTGTCCGCACAAGAAAAACAGACTTTACTGGCGCACCTGAACCGCGAAGCGGTTTCTGGTCCCGATAAACTGACGCTGCAGCGTAAGACGCGCAGCACCCTGAACATTCCTGGTACCGGTGGAAAAAGTAAATCGGTACAAATCGAAGTCCGCAAGAAGCGCACCTTTGTGAAACGCGATCCGCAAGAGGCTGAACGCCTGGCCGCGGAAGAGCAGGCGCAGCGTGAAGCGGAAGAGCAAGCCCGTCGTGAGGCAGAAGAACAGGCCAAACGCGAGGCGCAACAAAAAGCTGAACGCGAGGCCGCAGAACAAGCTAAGCGTGAAGCCGCTGAAAAAGCGAAACGTGAAGCTGCGGAAAAAGACAAAGTGAGCAATCAACAGACTGACGATATGACCAAAACCGCCCAGGCCGAAAAAGCCCGCCGTGAGAATGAAGCTGCAGAGCTGAAGCGTAAAGCGGAAGAAGAAGCACGTCGCAAACTCGAAGAAGAAGCGCGTCGTGTAGCAGAAGAAGCTCGCCGCATGGCGGAAGAAAACAAATGGACCGCAACGCCTGAGCCAGTAGAAGACACCAGTGACTATCATGTCACCACTTCTCAGCACGCTCGCCAGGCCGAAGACGAAAACGATCGTGAAGTAGAAGGCGGTCGTGGTCGTGGCCGTAATGCAAAAGCGGCGCGTCCGGCGAAAAAAGGCAAACATGCCGAATCCAAAGCCGATCGCGAAGAAGCGCGTGCTGCGGTTCGCGGCGGTAAAGGCGGCAAGCGTAAAGGGTCTTCTTTACAGCAAGGCTTCCAGAAGCCCGCTCAGGCCGTTAACCGTGACGTGGTGATCGGTGAAACCATCACCGTTGGCGAACTGGCGAACAAGATGGCGGTGAAAGGTTCTCAGGTCATCAAAGCGATGATGAAGCTGGGCGCCATGGCCACCATCAACCAGGTCATCGACCAGGAAACCGCACAGCTGGTTGCCGAAGAGATGGGCCACAAAGTTATCCTGCGTCGTGAAAACGAACTGGAAGAAGCGGTAATGAGCGACCGTGATACCGGCGCTGCGGCTGAACCGCGCGCACCGGTTGTGACCATCATGGGCCACGTTGACCACGGTAAAACCTCTCTGCTGGACTACATTCGTTCCACGAAAGTAGCCTCTGGCGAAGCGGGCGGCATTACCCAGCACATCGGTGCTTACCACGTTGAAACTGACAACGGGATGATCACCTTCCTGGACACCCCTGGTCACGCCGCGTTTACTTCTATGCGTGCTCGCGGCGCCCAGGCAACGGATATCGTGGTTCTGGTGGTAGCGGCAGACGACGGCGTGATGCCGCAGACTATCGAAGCTATCCAGCACGCGAAAGCGGCAGGTGTGCCGGTCGTGGTTGCGGTGAACAAAATCGATAAGCCGGAAGCCGATCCGGATCGCGTTAAGAACGAACTGTCCCAGTACGGCATTCTGCCGGAAGAGTGGGGCGGTGAAAGCCAGTTCGTTCACGTGTCTGCGAAAGCAGGTACCGGTATTGACGAACTGCTGGACGCTATCCTGCTGCAGGCCGAAGTTCTGGAACTGAAAGCGATACGCAAAGGTATGGCGAGCGGTGCGGTTATCGAATCCTTCCTGGATAAAGGTCGTGGTCCGGTGGCTACCGTGCTGGTACGCGAAGGTACGCTGCATAAGGGCGATATCGTGCTGTGTGGCTTCGAATACGGTCGCGTGCGTGCGATGCGTAACGAACTGGGTCAGGAAGTGCTGGAAGCGGGTCCGTCCATTCCGGTGGAAATCCTCGGCCTGTCCGGCGTTCCGGCTGCCGGTGACGAAGTGACCGTAGTTCGCGACGAGAAGAAAGCGCGTGAAGTTGCTCTGTATCGTCAGGGTAAATTCCGTGAAGTTAAACTGGCGCGTCAGCAGAAATCTAAACTCGAGAACATGTTCGCCAACATGACCGAAGGCGAAGTTCACGAAGTGAACATCGTGCTGAAGGCCGACGTACAGGGTTCTGTGGAAGCGATCTCCGACTCCTTGCTGAAACTGTCTACCGACGAAGTGAAAGTGAAGATCATCGGTTCTGGCGTAGGTGGTATCACCGAAACCGACGCGACCCTAGCTGCGGCGTCCAACGCCATTCTGGTTGGCTTCAACGTTCGTGCCGATGCCTCTGCGCGTAAAGTGATCGAATCTGAAAGCCTGGATCTGCGTTACTACTCCGTCATCTATAACCTGATCGACGAAGTGAAAGCGGCGATGAGCGGTATGCTGTCTCCGGAACTGAAACAGCAGATCATCGGTCTGGCTGAAGTGCGCGATGTGTTCAAATCGCCGAAATTCGGCGCGATCGCGGGCTGTATGGTTACCGAAGGTACAATTAAACGCCATAACCCAATCCGCGTTCTGCGCGACAACGTGGTTATCTATGAAGGCGAGCTGGAATCCCTGCGCCGCTTCAAAGATGACGTTAACGAAGTCCGTAACGGCATGGAATGTGGTATCGGCGTGAAGAACTACAACGACGTTCGCGTTGGCGATATGATTGAAGTATTCGAGATTATCGAGATCCAACGTACCATCGCTTAATCTTCGTCGTCTTTTGGGCCGCAACGGCGTTGGCTGCGCTCGCTCACCCCGGTCACATAGTTATCTATGCTCCCGGGGATTTACGAGCTTGCCGCCTTGTTGCAATCCAAAATCCTTAGAAGATGATTAGGCGTAGGCCGGGTAAGCGAAGCGCCACCCGGCAAGAAATTTAAAAAGGGGCTTATGGCCCCTTTTTTGTCTTTATTCTGGAGAATTTATTATGGCGAAAGAATTTGGTCGCCCTCAGCGCGTAGCGCAAGAGATGCAGAAAGAGATCGCGCTCATCCTGCAACGCGAAATCAAAGATCCACGTGTAGGTATGATGACCACCGTATCGGGTGTTGAAATGTCCCGCGATCTGGCATACGCCAAAGTATTCGTGACGTTCCTCAACGATCAGGACGAAGCGGCTGTGAAAAACGGCATTAAGGCCCTGCAGGAAGCGTCTGGTTTCATCCGCAGCTTGCTGGGTAAAGCGATGCGTTTGCGCATCGTACCGGAACTGACCTTCTTCTACGACAACTCGCTGGTGGAAGGGATGCGTATGTCCAACCTGGTGACTAACGTGGTGAAACATGACGAAGAACGTCGTGTGAACCCGGACGACAGCAAGGAGGACTGATGAGTCGTCCTCGTCGTCGTGGCCGCGACATTCACGGCGTTCTGCTGCTGGATAAGCCGCAGGGTATGTCCAGCAATGACGTGCTGCAGAAAGTTAAGCGCATCTACAATGCCAACCGCGCCGGGCATACCGGCGCGCTGGACCCGCTGGCGACCGGCATGTTGCCGATTTGCCTCGGCGAAGCGACAAAATTTTCGCAGTACCTGCTGGATTCTGACAAACGCTATCGTGTTATTGCCCGTCTGGGGCAGCGCACGGATACCTCTGACGCCGATGGTCAAATCGTGCAGGAGCGTCCGGTGACTTTCAGCGCTGAGCAGCTTGCGAGCGCGCTGGAGACCTTTCGTGGGGATATCGAACAGATTCCCTCGATGTATTCGGCGCTGAAGTATCAGGGCAAGAAGCTGTACGAATATGCCCGCCAGGGTATCGAAGTGCCGCGCGAAGCCCGCCCGATTACCGTCTATGAGCTGCTGTTTATTCGCCATGAAGGTAACGAGCTGGAGCTGGAAGTTCATTGCTCCAAAGGCACCTATATTCGTACCATTATTGATGATTTAGGTGAGAAACTGGGCTGTGGCGCGCACGTAACCTACCTGCGTCGTCTGACGGTCAGCAAGTATCCGGTGGATCGTATGGTGACGCTGGAGCATTTGCAGACGCTGGTAGCACAGGCGGAGCAGCAGGGCGTTCCGGCGGCGCAGTTGCTCGATCCATTATTGATGCCAATGGACAGTCCAGCTTCGGACTACCCTGTTGTTAATCTGCCGTTAACATCTTCGGTATACTTCAAAAATGGCAACCCGGTTCGTACCACGGGCGCGCCGTTGAAGGGACTGGTTCGTGTGACGGAAGGTGAAGACGATAAATTTATCGGTATGGGCGAAATTGACGACGAAGGCCGTGTCGCGCCTCGTCGGCTGGTAGTAGAGTACCCAGCGTAATGTCGCTTCGTCTTGCGATAAGAGAGCGCTGCGAGTAGAATACCGCCGCTTAACGTCGCGTAAATTATTTAACAGTTTACGCGGCGTACACTGGGATCGCTGAATTAGAGATCGGCGTCCTCTCATTCTTAAATACTTTGGAGTTTTAAAATGTCTCTAAGTACTGAAGCTACAGCTAAAATCGTTTCTGAGTTCGGTCGTGACGCAAACGACACCGGTTCTACCGATGTTCAGGTTGCTCTGTTGACTGCACAGATTAACCACCTGCAGGGTCACTTTGCAGAGCATAAAAAAGACCACCACAGCCGTCGTGGTCTGCTGCGTATGGTTTCTCAGCGTCGTAAACTGCTCGACTACCTGAAACGTAAAGATGTTGCACGCTACACCGCGCTGATTGAGCGTCTGGGTCTGCGTCGCTAATTCTTTTGAGTTTCAGAAAGAGGGGGCCTTCATGGCCCCTTTTTTCCAGCAGATGGCAGCAATTCGCTGGAAACTAATGTATTGTTGCTATGAATGATCTTCCGTTGCAGAGGTTCGCGCGGCTAATGAGAGGCTTTACCCATATCAGGGTTAGGGTTGTCATTAGTCGCGAGGATGCGCAGAAGATCGGGTATTAACGACGGCGCGTATTATGCCGTCAAAAATTGGAAAGGATATTATTTTGCTTAATCCGATCGTTCGTAAATTCCAGTACGGTCAGCATACCGTTACGCTGGAAACTGGCATGATGGCGCGTCAGGCCACTGCCGCTGTTATGGTAAGCATGGATGACACCGCCGTATTCGTTACCGTTGTCGGCCAGAAAAAAGCCAAGCCAGGCCAGGACTTCTTCCCACTGACCGTTAACTATCAGGAACGTACCTACGCTGCTGGTCGTATCCCGGGCAGCTTCTTCCGTCGTGAAGGCCGTCCAAGCGAAGGTGAAACCCTGATCGCGCGTCTGATTGACCGCCCGGTTCGTCCGCTGTTCCCGGAAGGCTTCGTTAACGAAGTGCAGGTTATTGCGACCGTCGTTTCCGTTAACCCGCAGGTTAACCCAGACATCGTTGCCATGATCGGCGCATCCGCTGCGCTGTCCCTGTCCGGCATTCCGTTCAACGGCCCAATCGGCGCGGCGCGCGTAGGTTACATCAATGACCAGTACGTACTGAACCCGACCCAGGACGAGCTGAAAGAAAGCAAGCTGGACCTGGTGGTTGCCGGTACCGAAGCGGCTGTGCTGATGGTGGAATCCGAAGCTGAACTGCTGAGCGAAGACACTATGCTGGGCGCGGTGGTATTCGGTCACGAGCAGCAGCAGGTTGTTATCCAGGCGATCAACGATCTGGTGAAAGAAGCCGGTAAACCGCGTTGGGACTGGCAGCCGGAAGCCGTCAACGACGCGTTGAACGCGCGTGTTGCTGCGCTGGCTGAATCTCGTCTGAGCGACGCGTACCGCATCACCGATAAACAAGAGCGCTATGCTCAGGTTGACGTAATCAAATCCGAAACCATCGAGCAGCTTATTGCAGAAGATGAAACTCTGGATGCTAACGAGCTGGGCGAAATCCTGCACGCTATCGAGAAAAACGTGGTGCGTAGCCGCGTACTGGCAGGCGAGCCGCGTATTGATGGCCGTGAAAAAGACATGATCCGTGGTCTGGACGTGCGCACTGGCGTACTGCCGCGTACTCACGGTTCCGCTCTGTTTACCCGTGGTGAAACGCAGGCGCTGGTTACCGCAACTCTGGGTACTGCCCGTGACGCGCAGGTGCTTGATGAACTGATGGGCGAGCGTACTGACAGCTTCCTGTTCCACTACAACTTCCCTCCGTACTCCGTAGGCGAAACCGGCATGGTCGGTTCTCCGAAGCGTCGTGAAATTGGTCACGGTCGTCTGGCGAAGCGCGGCGTGCTGGCAGTGATGCCGGACATGGATAAATTCCCGTACACCGTTCGCGTGGTGTCTGAAATCACCGAATCCAACGGTTCTTCCTCTATGGCTTCCGTGTGCGGCGCTTCTCTGGCGCTGATGGACGCTGGCGTGCCAATTAAAGCCGCCGTAGCAGGTATCGCTATGGGTCTGGTGAAAGAAGGCGACAACTACGTTGTACTGTCTGACATTCTGGGCGACGAAGATCACCTGGGCGATATGGACTTCAAAGTGGCGGGTTCCCGCGACGGTATCTCTGCGCTGCAGATGGATATCAAAATTGAAGGTATCACCAAAGAGATCATGCAGGTTGCGTTGAACCAGGCTAAAGGTGCGCGTCTGCACATCCTGGGCGTGATGGAACAGGCGATCAACGCGCCGCGCGGCGATATCTCTGAATTCGCGCCGCGTATCCATACCATCAAGATCAGCACGGACAAGATCAAAGACGTGATCGGTAAAGGCGGTTCTGTGATCCGCGCGCTGACTGAAGAGACCGGCACCACCATCGAAATTGAAGATGACGGTACTGTGAAGATCGCGGCGACCGACGGCGAAAAAGCGAAATATGCTATCCGTCGTATCGAAGAGATCACCGCAGAGATCGAAGTCGGCCGTATCTACAATGGTAAAGTGACCCGTATCGTTGACTTTGGCGCGTTTGTTGCCATCGGCGGCGGTAAAGAAGGTCTGGTTCACATCTCTCAAATCGCGGATAAGCGTGTAGAGAAAGTGACCGACTATCTGCAGATGGGTCAGGAAGTCCCGGTTAAGGTTCTGGAAGTTGACCGCCAGGGCCGTGTACGTCTGAGCATTAAAGAAGCAACCGAGCAGTCTCAACCTGCGGCTGCGCCGGAAGCTCCGGCGAGCGAACAGGCCGAGTAAGGTAGCCTTTTGCCCTCCGCAGTGCGGGGGGCTTTAGACCTGGCTGGACGCCTTGTTGAGCCACCGGGGAACAGGACGTTCATTCAATCGTTGTCTTCGGGAGTGGGAAATGAAGCCTTTTTTGCGCTGGTGTTTCGTTGCGACAGCACTTACGCTTGCAGGATGCAGTAATTCCGCCTGGCGTAAAAGTGAAGTCCTCGCAGTACCATTGCAACCGACTTTACAGCAGGAAGTGATTCTGGCGCGTATGGAACAGATTCTTGCCAGTCGGGCTTTAACCGATGACGAACGCGCACAGCTTTTATATGAGCGCGGAGTGTTGTATGATAGTCTTGGTTTGAGGGCATTAGCGCGAAATGATTTTTCACAAGCGCTGGCAATCAGACCGGATATGCCTGAAGTATTCAATTACTTAGGCATTTATTTAACGCAGGCAGGCAATTTTGATGCTGCCTATGAAGCGTTTGATTCTGTACTAGAGCTTGATCCAACTTACAACTACGCGCACTTAAACCGCGGTATCGCATTGTATTACGGCGGCCGTGATAAGTTAGCGCAAGATGATCTGCTGGCGTTTTATCAAGACGATCCCAATGATCCTTACCGCAGCCTGTGGCTGTATCTTGTTGAGCAGAAGCTTAATGAGAAGCAGGCGAAAGAAGCGTTAAAAGCACGCTTTGAAAAATCGGATAAAGAGCAATGGGGATGGAACATTGTCGAGTTCTACCTGGGCGACATTAGCGAAGCAACGCTGATGGAAAGGCTCAAGGCGGACGCAACGGATAACACCTCGCTCGCTGAGCATCTCAGTGAAACCAACTTCTATTTAGGTAAGTATTACCTAAGTCTGGGGGATTTGGACAGCGCCACGGCTCTGTTCAAACTGGCGGTGGCCAACAACGTTCATAACTTTGTTGAGCACCGATACGCATTGTTGGAATTATCGCTCCTGGGCCAGGACCAAGATGACCTGGCAGAATCGGACCAGCAATAGCTGACGAACATATCAGCCCGTAATCTTTTTGATTGCCATCACCTTCGCGGGTGAGGGCGTTGTTGTTCGTTAATACACCTACTTTGAGCCGGTTCACACTTTTCAATGAAAATTGCAGATCAATTTCATGATGAGTTATGTAGACTGGCCGCCATTAATTTTGAGGCACACGTACTACATGGCTGAATTCGAAACCACTTTTGCAGATCTGGGGCTGAAGGCTCCTATCCTTGAAGCCCTTACCGATCTGGGTTACGAAAAACCATCTCCAATCCAGGCAGAGTGCATTCCGCATCTGCTGGGCGGTCGCGACGTGCTGGGCATGGCCCAGACCGGTAGCGGCAAAACCGCAGCGTTCTCTTTACCGCTGCTCAACAATCTTGATCCTGAGCTGAAGGCACCTCAGATTCTGGTGCTGGCGCCGACCCGCGAACTGGCGGTACAGGTTGCCGAAGCCATGACGGATTTCTCTAAACACATGCGCGGCGTAAACGTGGTTGCCCTGTACGGCGGTCAGCGTTATGACGTGCAGTTACGCGCCCTGCGTCAGGGGCCGCAGATCGTTGTCGGTACGCCGGGACGTCTGCTTGATCACTTAAAACGCGGCACCCTCGACCTCTCTAAACTGAGTGGTCTGGTGCTGGATGAAGCCGACGAAATGCTGCGTATGGGCTTCATCGAAGACGTTGAAACTATTATGGCGCAGATCCCGGAAGGTCATCAGACCGCTCTGTTCTCCGCCACCATGCCGGAAGCGATTCGTCGCATTACCCGCCGCTTTATGAAAGAGCCGCAGGAAGTGCGCATTCAGTCCAGCGTGACTACCCGTCCTGACATCAGCCAGAGCTACTGGACTGTCTGGGGTATGCGTAAAAACGAAGCGCTGGTGCGTTTCCTGGAAGCGGAAGACTTTGATGCGGCGATTATCTTCGTACGTACCAAAAACGCGACCCTGGAAGTAGCAGAAGCGCTGGAACGTAGCGGCTACAACAGCGCCGCGTTGAATGGCGATATGAACCAGGCGCTGCGTGAGCAGACTCTGGAACGCCTGAAAGATGGTCGTCTGGACATCCTGATCGCCACCGACGTTGCGGCACGTGGTCTGGACGTTGAACGTATCAGCCTGGTGGTGAACTACGATATCCCGATGGACTCCGAGTCCTACGTTCACCGTATCGGTCGTACCGGCCGTGCGGGTCGCGCTGGTCGCGCGCTGCTGTTCGTTGAGAACCGCGAGCGTCGTCTGCTGCGCAACATCGAACGCACCATGAAGCTGACCATTCCGGAAGTGGAACTGCCGAACGCAGAACTGCTGGGTAAACGCCGTCTGGAAAAATTCGCCGCGAAAGTTCAACAGCAACTGGAAAGCAGCGATCTGGATCAGTACCGTGCGCTGCTGGCGAAAATCCAGCCGTCTGCTGAAGGTGAAGAGCTGGATCTCGAAACGCTGGCCGCCGCACTGCTGAAAATGGCGCAGGGCGAGCGTCCGCTGATCCTGCCGCCGGATGCGCCGATGCGTCCTAAGCGTGAATTCCGTGACCGTGACGACCGTGGTCCGCGCGATCGTAATGACCGTGGCCCGCGTGGCGATCGTGAAGAACGTCCGCGTCGTGAACGTCGTGACGTTGGCGATATGCAGTTATACCGCATTGAAGTGGGCCGTGATGACGGCGTTGAAGTTCGTCATATCGTGGGCGCTATCGCTAACGAAGGCGACATCAGCAGCCGTTACATTGGCAACATTAAGCTGTTCGCGTCTCACTCCACCATCGAGCTGCCGAAAGGTATGCCGGGCGAAGTGCTCCAGCACTTCACGCGTACCCGCATTCTGAACAAGCCGATGAATATGCAGCTGTTGGGTGATGCGGTTCCGCACGCGGGCGGCGAACGTCGCGGCGGTGGTCGTAGCTTCAGTGGCGAACGTCGTGAAGGCGGTCGTAATTTCAGCGGCGAACGTCGTGAAGGTGGTCGTGGTGATGGTCGTCGCTTCAGCGGCGAACGTCGTGAAAGCCGTGGTCCGCGTCGTGATGACTCTACCGGTCGCCGTCGTTTCGGCGGTGATGCGTAACTCACGCTGACCTGCGCATTCACAGCGTAAAGTAAAATATACAGCCCCGATCGTCACAATCGGGGCTTTTTTTATTTCTTTTGTACTCATGTACTGGTACAGTGCAGCGTATTGAGAGATAGTCACATTATAAATGACTGGAGAGAGAGCTGAATGGCAACACTTACCACCACCCAAACGTCACCTTCGCTGCTTGGCGGCGTGGTGATTATCGGCGGCACCATCATTGGCGCGGGGATGTTCTCCCTGCCGGTGGTCATGTCCGGGGCGTGGTTCTTCTGGTCGATGGCGGCGCTGGTCTTTACCTGGTTTTGTATGCTGCACTCCGGGCTGATGATCCTCGAAGCCAACCTTAACTACCGCATTGGTTCGAGTTTCGACACCATCACCAAAGATCTGTTGGGGAAAGGCTGGAACGTGGTCAACGGCATTTCTATTGCCTTTGTGCTCTACATCCTGACTTACGCCTATATCTCGGCGAGCGGCTCAATTCTGCATCATACCTTTGCTGAGATGTCGTTGAATGTTCCGGCGCGAGCGGCAGGTTTTGCCTTTGCGCTGCTGGTGGCGTTTGTTGTGTGGCTGAGTACGAAGGCGGTCAGCCGGATGACGGCGATTGTGCTGGGCGCGAAAGTGATTACTTTCTTCCTGACCTTCGGCAGCCTGTTAGGGCACGTTCAGCCTGCCACGTTGTTTAACGTGACTGAAAGCCACGCGTCATATACGCCGTACCTGCTGATGACGCTGCCATTTTGTCTGGCCTCTTTTGGTTATCACGGTAACGTACCGAGCCTGATGAAATATTACGGCAAAGATCCGCGCACCATCGTCAAATGCCTGATTTATGGGACGTTACTGGCGCTGGCGCTCTATTCCGTCTGGCTGCTGGGGACGATGGGCAACATCCCGCGTCCGGAATTTATCGGCATTGCGCAGAAAGGCGGCAATATTGATGTGCTGGTACAGGCGTTGAGCGGCGTGCTGAACAGCCGCAGCCTGGATCTGCTGCTGGTGGTGTTCTCTAACTTTGCGGTCGCCAGTTCCTTCCTTGGCGTGACGCTGGGGCTGTTTGACTATCTGGCGGATCTGTTTGGTTTGGATGACTCGGCAATGGGGCGTTTTAAAACCGCACTGCTGACGTTTGTGCCGCCAATTGTCGGTGGCCTGCTGTGGCCGAACGGTTTTCTGTATGCCATTGGTTATGCAGGTTTAGCTGCAACTATCTGGGCGGCCATTGTGCCTGCGCTGTTGGCGCGTAAATCTCGCGAACGTTTCGGCAGCCCAAAATTTCGCGTCTGGGGCGGTAAACCGATGATTGCCCTGATTCTGGTCTTCGGTGTCGGCAACGCGGTTATCCATATTCTGTCGAGCTTTAATTTGCTGCCGGTGTACCAGTAACGTTATTGTGCCGGATGGCGGTTGCACCTTATCCGGCCTACTTGATGCTGTAGGCCCGGTAAGCGAAGCGCCACCGGGCAAAACAATGCGCTACCCCAACAATTCCTGCTTCACATCCATCGCCAAATCAAACGAATGCAGGCGTGCCTGGTGGTCGAAAATCTGCCCGTTGACCATAATTTCATCCGCCTGGGTTTCCCGCAGGATGGACACCAGCCCGTGGCGGACTTTCGCTTTATCGCCGACCAGCGACATACTCAGCGCCTGCTGCACGCCATACTGCTCGGATGGCGACCAGAAGGTCTCCATATTCTCAATCGGCGGCGGCAGTTGGCCGGTTTCCCCACGGCGTAGCTTCACGAAAGCCTGCTGCATGGAGGTAAACAGGAATTCGGCGTCGCGGTTGCTGTCGGCGGCGATAATATTGATACACACCATCGCGTACGGTTTTTCCAGCCGCGCTGAAGGTTTGAACTGGGTACGGTACAGATGCAGCGCCTGGAACAACATATCCGGCGCGAAATGCGAAGCAAAGGCGAACGGCAGGCCAAGCTGGGCCGCCAACTGTGCGCTATACAGGCTGGAGCCCAGCAGCCAGACCGGGATCTGCTCGCCGTAGCCGGGCACCGGGCGCACATGCGGATTAGGGTCGCGAGCGTCGAACCAGTCCACCAGCTCTGCGACATCGCGTGGAAAGTTATCGATATCGCCGCTCATATGGCGACGCAGTGCGCGCATCGTCGGCTGATCGCTACCCGGCGCGCGTCCCAACCCTAAGTCGATACGTCCCGGGTAGAGCGTATTCAGCGTGCCGAACTGCTCGGCAATCACCAGCGGTGAATGGTTAGGCAGCATCACGCCGCCGGAGCCAAGATGTAATGTTGTGGTATTGGCCGCCAGATAACCAATCAATACCGAGGTCGCCGCGCTGGCGATACCGGTCATGTTGTGATGTTCCGCCAGCCAGTAGCGGTGATAACCGCGCTTTTCAGCCAGCCGTGCGAGAGCCAGCGAGTGCGTGAAGGCTTCTTTTGCCGAAGATCCTTCAGGGATCGGCGCCAGATCCAGCACCGAGAACGGAATAGTTTTGTCAGTCATAACGGCTCACTTTATTACCGGTTAATCTTTTAATACTGCATTAAAGATTAGCGAATGTTGTTAACAAAGTGAGCTTTATGAGACTGACGGCAAAAACAATGCCCGATAGCGCTGCGCTTATCGGGCCTACGGGAGCGCTATTTGTAGGCCGGATAAGGTATTGATGCCGCCATCCGGCTAGGCCTGTAGCTCCAGCCCGGCCAGCCGCTTCCAGTAGCCGTTACAGTCGCTATGCGCGGCAAGCGGTAATGGTGCGCCGCCGTTTTCGTTAGCGCGAAAGGCATCAAGCATGGCAAATGTCTCCGTACCCAACGGCGACAGCCGCACGATATCGACCAATCCCTGCATCGACGTCAGTTCGTTGCCAAGGTTATAGACATAGCCGCTCATGGTCTGAATACCGTTAAGCACAAACACCTGCTGATTCTCTTGCGAGAGCACGTCACGACCGTTTGGATACTTGATACAGCAGGTTTCGCACTCATCTTTCGGGCGGTCTTCCGAACGGGCGGTAAAGCAGCGAGCGGAGTAGGCCAGCGGCAGATGGCCGTAGCTCAACACTTCCACTTCAAACTGATTGCGGATGCCCAGTTCATCGCACTGATTAAGCAAATTCACCAGCCAGTCGCGGGACAGCTCCACCGGCATACACCAGCGTACCATGCCTTCTTTCAGCAACCGGCGCAGCGTGACCGCGTTGTAGCAGTTCAGCGCATGGCCGGCGACAAACGGCAGTTTGCGCTCGGCGCACAGATTCACCACGCCAAGATCGCTGGCTTCCAGCAGAAAATCGCCGTTGTCCACATAGCGTTTCAGCTCGCTTAATTCAGATGACGCCTGTACCAGCGCCAGGGTGGAGAGCACCACCTGCTTACCGCTGGCGGCGAGGGATTTCGCCATTTCCAGCCAGTCGCCGACTTTGGTTGCGCGACGCTTGCTGCACACCGCTTCGCCCAGATAAATGACATCAGCGCTGCTTTTTGCGGCCTGCTGATAAAAATCTTCCAGCGTCTCTTTCGGCCAGTAATAAAGCACCGGTCCTAAGGAATATTTCATAGCTCCTCTCACTGCCATTTACGGTGATATGCGCCAAGCGTGGTTTGGGTGCCTTCGGACATCGCGCCGAGCGTCTCCATCCAGTCGCGCTGTGGAACGAAGTTTTGCGGGGCGGCTTTGCAGCGATCGATCGCCTGGCGCCACACTTTCGCCACCTGGCTGACATAGGCAGGGCTGCGCTGGCGGCCTTCGATCTTCACCGAAGCGATGTTCGCCGCCATGAGCTCCGGCAGCAGTTCCAGCGTGTTCAGGCTGGTTGGCTCCTCCAGCGCGTGATAGCGCTCGCCGTCCACTAAATAGCGGCCTTTGCACAGCGTTGGGTAGCCCGCGTTTTCGCCATCCTGGTAACGGTCAATCAGGACATCATTCAGGCGCGATTCCAGCCCCTGCGGCGTTTGCTGCCAACGGACAAAGCGGGCGGGAGAGCAGGCGCCGACGGTATTGGGCGACTCCCCCGTCAGGTAGGAAGAAAGATAGCAGCGACCTTCCGCCATAATGCACAGGCTGCCAAACGCGAATACCTCCAGCGGCACCGGCGTGACGCGGGCCAGTTGTTTTACCTGGTGAATCGACAGTACACGCGGCAGTACTACGCGGTGGACATCAAAGTTGCGGTGATAAAAGCGAATCGCCTCTTCGTTGGTTGCCGAGGCCTGAACGGAAACATGGCGCTCAATATGCGGGTAACGCTCTGCGGCATATTCCAGCATAGCGAGGTCGGCGAGAATCAACGCGTCGGCGCCAAGCTGCGCCGCCATATCCACGGCGCGCTGCCAGCGGGCATAGCCGTCCGGATGCGCAAAAGTATTAATGGCGATGTGTAATTTGCGGCGATGCTGGTGAACAAAACTCACCGCTTCCTGCAATTTTTTTTCGGTAAAGTTAAGGCCGGCAAAATGACGGGCATTGGTATCGTCTTTTAACCCGATATAAACGGCGTCAGCGCCGTTTTCGATGGCCGCCTTCAGCGCCGGGAGATTTCCGGCAGGGCAGAGCAGCTCCATAATTTATCCTGAGGGTTACGTCTGAGACGCAAAATTGTTAACGAACAGGGATTTTAGTTAACCTTGCTGCGACAATTTTTGATTTAAGGCAGTTAAAGGCGTATTGGTAACACCAATAATGGGGTAGAAAATCAGACCCAATTGTTGATTTACGCCGCCATGTGATTTATTGGATATGGCAAAATAACAGGACTATTGAAACAGGGAGTAAAGCTCGTGTTAGATAAACTGCGTTCACGCTTAGTCCATGCTGGCCCGTCTCTGATGAGTGTACCGGTTAAACTGACGCCCTTTGCGCTAAAGCGCCAGGTTCTGGAACAGGTTCTGAGCTGGCAGTTTCGTCAGGCGCTGGCCGATGGAGAGCTGGAATTCCTCGAAGGTCGTTGGTTAAGCATTCATGTTCGTGACATCGACTTAAAATGGTATACCACGGTTGAAAATGAAAAACTGATCGTTAGCCAGCAGGCGGATGCCGACGTCAGTTTTAGCGCCGACGCCAGCGATCTGCTAATGATAGCTGCCCGTAAACAGGACCCGGATACGCTCTTTTTCCAGCGTCGACTGGTCATTGAAGGCGATACTGAGTTAGGGTTGTATGTGAAGAATCTGATGGACGCCATCGAACTGGAGCAGATGCCGAAAGCGTTACGCGTTATGCTGCTGCAACTGGCGGATTTTGTTGAGGCGGGTATGAAAAACTCGCCGGAAACCAAACAGACCTCGGTAGGTGAACCATGCTAATTCGAGTAGAAATTCCTATTGATGCGCCTGGTATTGATGCGCTGTTACGCCGTTCATTCGAAAGCGATGCGGAAGCGAAGCTGGTTCACGATTTGCGTGAAGATGGTTTTCTGACGCTCGGACTGGTGGCCACGGATGATGAAGGCCAGGTGGTGGGCTATGTCGCCTTTAGCCCGGTTGATGTGCAGGGCGAAGATTTACAGTGGGTCGGCATGGCGCCGCTGGCGGTCGATGAAAAGTATCGCGGGCAAGGGCTGGCGCGCCAGTTAGTGTATGAAGGGCTGGATTCGCTCAACGAGTTCGGCTACGCGGCGGTCGTGACGCTGGGCGATCCGGCGTTATATAGCCGCTTCGGTTTTGAACTGGCCGCGCATTACGATCTTCACTGCCGTTGGCCCGGTACGGAAAGCGCTTTCCAGGTACACCGTTTGGCTGAGGATGCGCTGGAAGGCGTGACGGGGCTGGTGGAGTATCACGACCACTTCAATCGTTTTTAAGCACCGGCGTTTGCAGGCTGGACAGCAGCGCCTCAAACGCTTCGCGTTCCGTCACAAGGCGCTCCTTCTGGCGCTTTGTGAGCTGTTTGATGCGATACTCTATGCGCAGGGCCAGCGAGCGATCGCCGACCTGCGCCGCAAACGCCAGCGTTAACTCGCCTTTTCCCCGTAATGCTTTTGCGCCTTTTCCCGTTTGATGCTGCCTGTAACGACGCGCCACATCGGTGGTTATTCCGGTGTAAAGCGCATTGTCTGCGGTACGAATCAGATACAGATACCAGGGTGTCATTGTCGCCATCAGCATGATAATTTTCAGGTTCCCAGTATAAGCGAGAATAAAGATGGACACACTTACCGCTATTGGCCGTTGGCTGGCGAAACAACACGTGGTGACCTGGTGCGTACACCATGAGGGAGAGCTGTGGTGCGCCAATGCGTTTTATTTGTTCGATGCGCAAAACGTCGCGCTGTATCTGTTAACGGATGATAAAACCCGCCATGCGCAAATGTCCGGCGCGTGCGCGCCAGTTGCGGGAACGGTCAATGGTCAGCCGAAAACGGTGGCGCGCATTCGCGGCGTGCAGTTTAAAGGGGAAATTCGCCGTCTGGAGGGGGAGGAGAGCGACGCCGCGCGTAAAGCTTACCTTCGTCGCTTCCCGGTCGCCAGGGTGCTGCCAGCCCCGGTATGGGAAATCCGGCTGGATGAAATTAAATTCACCGACAACACGCTGGGGTTTGGTAAAAAACTGCACTGGTTACGCGACTCACGCGCCCAGCAGGCGTAGCGCCTCGCGGTTAAATGCCGGCAGGTCGTCAGGCGTGCGGCTGGTCACCAGCTGATCTTTATCGACGACGACTTCCTGATCGTAAAATTCCGCGCCCGCGTTCTTCACATCGATAATAATCGGTTTCACCGCCGTGAGTTTGCGGCCACGAATGACATCGGCGCTGATCAACAACTGTGGGCCGTGGCAAATGGCAAAAACCGGTTTACCGCTGTTAACGAAATCGCGGGTAAAATCCACGAAACGGCTGTCGCCGCGCAGGTAGTCCGGCGAATGACCTCCCGGCAATAGCAAGGCGTCGAACTCGTCGGGACGAACGTCATCAATAGCCTTATCAATGGTGACGCTGGCCTCGCCTTTTTTTCCTTTCACCGTTTTACCCGCCTCTTTTTCGATGGTGATGACCTCATGGCCGGCCTGACGGAATTCTGCAGCCGGCGAGGTAAATTCTGAATCTTCAAATTCATCGGTAATCAAAACGGCAATTTTCTTACTCATGCGTTTCCTCCGCAGTGGTGGCGTCGGGTAAGGCAAATTTTCCACAATGATGGATACTTACCTCGTAGACTATTAAGCCTGGTCGATAGGGCCGAGAGTGCAAGGTGGACAAATCTGTAAAGGAGCGAGGATGAGTCAGGTACTGATTACCGGCGCGACCGGACTGGTCGGCGGACATCTGCTGAGAATGTTAATCAACACGCCGCAGGTGAGCGCTATCGCCGCGCCGACGCGTCGCCCGCTGACGGATATTGTCGGCGTTTATAACCCTCACGATCCGCAGCTTACCGACGCGTTAGCTCAGGTGACCGACCCGGTGGATATTGTTTTTTGCTGCCTGGGCACGACCCGGCGTGAAGCGGGAAGTAAAGCGGCGTTTATTCATGCGGATTATACGCTGGTGGTTGATACCGCGCTGACCGGGCGTCGACTGGGCGCGCAGCACATGTTGGTGGTCAGCGCAATGGGAGCAAACGCGCACTCTCCGTTTTTCTACAATCGGGTGAAAGGAGAAATGGAGGAGGCGTTAATCGCGCAAAATTGGCCTCGTTTGACGATTGCCCGGCCTTCTATGCTGCTCGGCGACAGAACAACACGGCGGGTGAATGAAACGCTTTTCGCTCCGCTATTCCGGCTGCTGCCCGGAAACTGGAAATCGATTGATGCGCGGGATGTGGCGCGGGCCATGCTGGCGGAAGCGCTGGCGCCAGCACAAGAAGGCGTGACGATTCTGACCTCATCGCAACTGCGGGAAAAAGCGGGGTAGCGAAGCCGGATGATTTACCGGATGGCGACGCGGTTTACACATTTTTATCGCCACCCGGCACACCGGTTACTTAATATACGTAAAGGCGGTGGTCACGCGTTTCACGCCGCTCACCCGGCTGGCGATGTCCGCTGCCGCTTTACCTTCACGTTCAGTCACCAGGCCCAGCAGGAACACTTCGCCATTTTCGGTGGTGACTTTCACGTTTGACGATTTTACCTGATCGCTGGTCAGTAGCTGTGAGCGAACTTTCGTGGTGATCCAGGTATCGTTAGAGGCGGTCCCCAGGCCGATAGGCTCACCCTGGCGAATCTCGTTATAGACCTCGGTGGTGCCTTCAACGCCCATCGCTATCTGTTTCGCGCGTGCGGAGAGTTCGCTGTTTGGCGACTGCCCCACTAACAAAACTTTGCCCTGATAAGCCGTGACATTGATGCGCGTCTCTTTTTTGATTTGCTCATCTTTCGACAGCGCGCTGCTGACACGCAGTTCCAGCGTTCCGTCATCCACCTGGGTGCCCACGCTACGCGGGTCGGTTGCGGCTTTGGTGCCGACGGCTGCCGTACCCACTACCGCGGCGGCGACGCAACCTTGCAATAGCAACGCAGAAATAAGGACTGCGAGCGGCGAAAATGCCTTCATGTGTACTCCTTAATCATCCTGGTGAGGAAAAAGCGTGTTATCGATCAAATCGCACAGGCAGTTTACCGTCAGCATATGCATTTCCTGAATGCGCGCGCTGTGGTGTGAAGGGATACGAATTTCAACATCCTGCGGCCCTAATAGTCCGGCCAGCTCGCCCCCGTCATACCCGGTTAGCGCCACAATGGTCATGTCACGTGTGACGGCTGCTTCAACGGCTTTTACGATATCGCGACTATTACCACGCGTAGAGATCGCCAATAAAACATCGCCTGCATGTCCCAGCGCCCGGACTTGTTTTGCATAAACTTCATCGTGCAGGCGATCGTTAGCGATCGCAGTTAAGACCACATTATCGGTATTTAGTGCAATGGCGGGTAAACTGGGTCGCTCCGTTTCAAAGCGGTTAATCATGCTGGCAGCAAAATGCTGTGCGTTGGCCGCGGACGTCCCGTTTCCACAACAGAGGATTTTGTTGCCGTTAAGCAGGGAATGAACCAGCGTCATGGCGGCGCGGGAAATGGCATCCGGAAGCGCTTCCGCCGCAGCAATTTGAGTTTGAATGCTTTCTGTAAAGCAAACTTTGATTCTTTCGAGCACGCTAATCCTTAAAATCTTCAATTATGAGTGGTCGTTAAACGCATCCCGAAACCACTCAATCTCATTTCCGGTGAAGGCTAACACATCGAACCGACAATCCACAGTATCAAAACTCCCATTCTGGCGGGCGAGCCACAAGCGGGCAGTATGTAATAATTTGTGTTGCTTGCTGCGGGTCACACTAGCCGCCGCGCCGCCATAAAGCCCGGAGCGCCGATAGCGGACCTCAACAAAAACCGTCGTTTTTCCGTCGCGCATGATCAGATCGATTTCGCCGCCGCGCTCGCGCACGTTGGCGGCGATAAACCGCAGTCCTTTGCTTTCCAGCCAGCGACGCGCGGCAGCTTCCCACGCGTCGCCAGCCTGTTTACGCGTTAGCTGGCGGGAACAATCTCCCCTTGCTGGTATTTGAGCCATGATAACTTCCTGTTAATCACACAATCCGGGCTGGCGGTTAATGCGCCGGTATTACCATTGATCTCAAACCCCTGCACCTGACGCATCTGCGAAAAGTGGTTCGCCAGCGTCCAGGCATCCACGCCCATGGCGTACATCCGCGCCAGAGAATAGTCGTTATGTACAGCGCTCAGCGCCTGCTGCATCAACGGCATATTGCCGCCTGCCAGCATAGGAATTTCACTGTATTGTAAACCCTCCATTTCCAGACGGAAGTCGGGGCCGGAGGTGCCTTGCGCGCTGCGGGAGCTGGCATACAGCGTCGCGCCGCTCTGGGTGCCGTTACGCATGGCGATCATCGGTTTGATAAAGCCAATCTCTTCCGGCGTAGCCAGAATATAGACCGCGTCTACGCGTCCGCCGCCGGTGATTTGCGCGTCGGTCGGCGGCGCAGGGATGGTCAGACCGCCAATGGTGACGCCAGGCTGCGCAGGCACGCTGGCGGCGACCGGACTGCCCGTCAACGCGATACCCGCGCCGCCGTTCACGCCCATTTTCAGCTCGGCTACGGAGCCGAATTTTTGCTGTAACACGATGCCGCCGCCCAGTTTTTGCCACTCCTGGGTGAAGGCGTTCGCCACGCGATCGCCAAGCGTGCTGCGTGGGATCAACAGCAGCGGCGACTGCTTGCCCTGGTTATAAATATGATGCGCCGCGTCACGGGCTTCATCTTCCGGAGAGAGCGCGAAATAGCAGATATTAGGGAAGCTACGTACCGTTTCCGGCTGGTTGAGCGCCAGCACGTTGAGCGGCGTGTTGCTTTTCATCAGCGCTTCCACATTGTTTTTCAACAGCGGCCCGACCACGATACTGGCGCCGTCTTGCTGAACCTGAGCAAGCACCTGATCCAACGGCTGGGAAGAGGTATCGTAGATTTTTAATTCAGCGGAGGGATCCGCCGGCGCGCTTGCTGTAGCAGGGGGAGTTTGTGGCGCGCTGACTGGCGTAGCGGACTGGGATGGAGCGTCATCAGTCAGATCGCTCACCGAGGCCTGCGACGGACTGGCGACGCCGTTGGTCATTTGTGGCTGCGTCTCCTCCACGCCAGGTTCTACCGGCGCGTCAGGCGCGGCGGCAGGCTGCATCTCTACCGCCTGGGTGCCGAGGTTTTTCGCGGCTTCGAAACCTTGCTGGATGGTACGGCCAAACACGGCAGCCTGACCGTTCAGCGGCAGCAGCAGAGCGATTTTGCTGGTGGAAGCTGGTTTAAAACGTTGTACATTGACGAGCTGCGTCGGCAGCATTTTCGCCCCCGGATTTTGCGGGTAGCGTTTTTGCCAGTCGGCGATCCCGGCTTTCAGCATGTCTGGATCGTTGCGGTTGTCAAACCAGACGCGTTGCAGATCCAGCCAGCCCTGAAGCACATTTTCATCGGCGTTGATAACCAGCGTCCTGGCCTGATCCGGCGTCATGGCGGAGAGCGCCTGCCAGGTGGCGTCGATATTTTTTTGTTTATCTTTCGCCGCCAGTAGCGGTTCCTGGGCGATTAACGCCCGCAATAGGGTAAGCGACGGGCGTCCCTGGCTGGCAACGATCTGCGCCTGCCAGTAACGCGCTTGCTGATGTGGCGCAAAGTCGGCGGGTTTTAGTTTATCCAGCAAGGCCTGCGCGCCTGCGACATCTTTTTGCGCCAGTTTGATTTCTACCGCTAATAAAGACTGTTCGCGACGCTGGGTATCGTTCAGATTTTGCGGGAGTTGGTTGAACAGGTCGACGGCCTGCTGGCTTTTTCCTTCTTTCAGCAGTGCATGAATGGCGAGTAATTGCCAGTTGGTCTTGCTATCATCTGCGCTTTGCTGCATCTGATGCAGGTAAAAGGCGGAGTCAGCTTGCGCTGAACCCTGCATATAGGCTGCGCTTTGATCTGGCGCCTGGGTGCCGCACCCGGCGAAAAGTAGCGCAGCCAGGACGACAGGCAGCGCGCGTGCGGCGTTCAAACGAGAAAATGTTGAGGGTACCATACTGTATCCAGTGATATTTTTTTACGCAATGCTCAATATTAAATCGGCAATACGGACGACACAATGAAACAAAACGAATCGGCGGATAATTCTCAGGGCCAACTCTTTATTGTACCTACTCCTATCGGTAATCTGGCGGATATCACCCAGCGTGCGTTGGAGGTGTTACAGGCTGTAGATCTGATTGCCGCCGAGGATACTCGTCACACCGGTTTATTGCTGCAACATTTTGGGATTAATGCCCGGTTGTTCGCGCTACACGATCATAACGAACAACAAAAAGCGGAAACGCTGGTCGCGAAGCTAAAAGAAGGGCAGAACATTGCGCTGGTTTCCGACGCCGGTACGCCGCTGATTAACGATCCTGGCTACCACCTGGTGCGTACCTGCCGTGAAGCGGGGATTCGCGTGGTGCCGCTACCGGGGCCATGTGCGGCGATTACCGCCCTGAGCGCCGCTGGCCTGCCATCTGACCGTTTCTGCTATGAAGGCTTTTTACCGGCGAAATCCAAAGGCCGCCGTGATGCGCTAAAAGCCATTGAAACGGAACCGCGAACGCTGATTTTTTATGAGTCAACCCACCGCCTGTTAGATAGCCTGGAAGATATCGTCGCGGTATTGGGAGAATCCCGTTATGTGGTGTTGGCGCGGGAGCTGACCAAAACCTGGGAAACCATTCACGGCGCGCCGGTCGGCGAGCTGCTGGCGTGGGTGAAAGAGGATGAAAACCGTCGCAAAGGCGAAATGGTGCTGATTGTCGAAGGCCATAAAGCGCAAGAAGACGACCTGCCCGCCGACGCGCTGCGCACGCTGGCGCTGCTACAGGCCGAATTGCCGCTGAAAAAAGCGGCGGCGCTGGCAGCAGAAATTCACGGCGTGAAGAAAAATGCGCTGTATAAGTACGCGCTGGAGCAGCAGGAAGAATAAAAGCGAGCGCCCGGGAACCGCCTTTTATCGCCATCGCGTTAATACTCAATCAGGTGATTGATGTGGGTAAAGTGATGGGGGCATTGGGCGGTGATAGCGGACCGGACCTTTCCTTCGGGCTTACTCTCGCGATCAGCAACGCATAACCGACTCCTTTTTAGACGATCATTAATTCCACGCCTGTTTTCGCTAATGCCGCTTTATCCTGTTTGCTGATGGTGTCATCGGTTATCACACAGTCGATCTTGTCCATCGGCAATACCTGGTTAAAGCCGCGACGGTTAAATTTGGTCGCGTCCAGTACCGCGATAACTTTGTGTGCCGCCGCCGCCATGACGCCGCTAATGGAATAACCTTCGTTAAACGTGGTAATACCGTTTGTCGCATCAATGCCATCCGCCCCGACAAACATGACATCGGCGCTGATGCCGTGTAGCGATCGTTCCGCAATCGTGCCGTGCATTGAGTGGGTTTTATGCCGTACCGTACCGCCGCAGACCACCAGCGTGAGATCTTTATTTTCTGATAGCGTAAAAGCGGCAGGCAAGCTGTTAGTGATCACCGTAATATTGCTTTTTCGCGCGAGCGCTTCCGCAATCAGTAATGTTGTGCTCCCGCTATCCAGAATGATGGTCATTCCTTCTTCAACCATTGCCGCAGCTGCCTGGGCAATCCGCTTTTTCGGATCGCTGGCGAGTTGATACCGATCTTCCAGAATGACTTCCTGATTGTCGCCTTCCGCCAGATGACTTCCCGGTTTTGCCGCGCCGCCATGAAAACGGGTGACAAGGCCTTTCTCTTCCAGCAGACGCAGGTCAGCACGGATAGTCACTTCAGAAATACCAAAGGTATTTGAAAGGTCCATCACCAGCACGCTGCCTTGCGTATTAATCAGGTCGACAATTTTATTTCTTCGCTCAAATGAGTTCATATTGATTTGCCTGATAATTAACTGTAACTAGTTTAAACGAAGGATTGCGAAAGGTGAACGCTAAATTTCGAAAGGAAATGTGAGCCAGCGCAGGTTGCTGGCTCGTACCATCAGGAAAGTTGAAGTAAGATTTTGCCCTGCATGGGCGCGCCATTAAGCGCTTTGACTGCTTCTGCAAAGCTTTCCGCATCGCCGCGATGGGCAATGAGAGGGGCCAGTTGAAGACGTTTTTCAGCCAACAGGCGCGCTGCGGTTTCCCATTCCTCTCCTGGCCATGGCGCGGAGTAGTTCATCCAACTGCCGAGGAGCGTGAGCTCTTTACGCAAAATTAACCCGAATGTACGCGTTGTCAGGGTGAGATCGTGATGTAACGTCCCCACCAGCGCCAGTTGCGCGCGCGGCCCGGCGATATCGATAGCCAGCGAGACGGTCTGGGGAGTTCCTGCCGTTTCGAGAACCAGTTGATCAAACTGAATGTCGGACAACGCGGTCTGGATGTCGTCGGCGGTCATTTCCCGGCTATTACAGGTATGCGTTGCGCCGAGCGCTTTCGCCAGTTCCAGTTTCTGCGGATTGATATCAATCGCCGTTACGCTTCGCGCGCCCAGTTCCCGCGCGCACTGTAAGGCCAGCAGGCCAATTGTCCCGGCACCAACGATAATTACGTTTTTCCCCTCGCAGCCCTGCGCCAGATGAAAGGCGTGTAAGCCCACGGTAATCGGTTCGATAAACGCGCCATCTTCAATCGGCATATCAGACGGCAAGCGGAAAAGATTGGCCCGTTTGACCACCACATATTCCGCATTACCGCCTTCGCTGCGCGATCCTACAAACTGATACTGTTTGCATAAAGAAAAGTAACCGCGTTCGCATTGCGGACAGTGAAAGCAGGGAAGAAGCGGGACACAAGCGACGGCATCGCCGGGCTGCATATCCGTTACGCCTGTGCCGTAGGATTCAACGTAGCCGCTGAATTCATGGCCTAACGTAATAGGATAATAATGGGCGCCCTGCGCGAAAATACGCGGGATATCCGACCCGCAAAGCCCTGAGCTAACGACTTTGACCAACACATCGTCCTCGGCTTGCAGTTGTGGTAAGGGACGTTCTTCAACGCGCACGTCTCCCTCAGCGTGAATAACCACTGATTTCATAACATTCTCCAGGAAGGTGAGGGGAGCGATTGCTCCCCTAAAATTAAGAGGCGATTTGACTTTGCTGTAGCGCCGTGGCTTTCTCAGCCGCGACAAACTGTCGGGCGCGACGCCAGGTCAGCAGTACGCCGGCCAGATAGATAATGGCAATGACGGCGAAGCCGACGATATTCTGCCAGGTAAAAAGTTGAATCAGCAGCCAGGTGATGGGGGAACCGCCCTGATCCAGCGAGGCGACTTGTCCGCCTGCTTTTAGCGCTCCGGCATTGGCAGCCAGTTGGGTATGCAGGCCAATCGTCTGCGTGGCTATCCACAGGGTGATACCCATAATAATGACACCTGAAATCAGCGTGCGGAACAGGTTGCCCTGGTGTACCGCGACCGCCATCGCAATAAAGAAACCGATGGTGGCGAGGTCGCCGAACGGCAGCACCTGGTTCCCCGGTACTAAGACGGCAATCAGGATGGTCAGCGGAATGAATATCAGGCTCGCGGAGACAACAGAGGTATGACCGAGCAGTAGCGCTGGATCAAGGCCTATCAGGAACTCCTGCCCGCCAAATTTGGCCTGTAGACGTTTACGCGCATGTTTGGCGATAGGCGTTAGGCCATCCATAATAGGTTTAATGACGCGTGGCATAAGCAGCATCACCGCTGCGGTTTTGACCGCCAGTTGCAGAACGGCTTTGGCGTCGTAGCCTGCCAGTACACCAATCACCAGCCCCATCACGAAGCCGACAGTCACCGGCTCGCCAAACGGTCCGAAGCGTTTCTGGACATCGTCTGCGCTAAAGTGAATACGATTGAGACCCGGAATTTTTTCGATAATGGTATCAACGAGCACCGCCACGGGGCCCAGGTACGCGGATGAGCCGTGTGGGATAGCAATCCCCTCGAGGCCAAAATAGTCGCGGGTATCTTTGGCAAACCAGTCCCCCAGTTTGTAGACAAAGGCGGCATGAACCACAACGCCCAGAATCCCCAGCCAGTATGAACCGGTCGCCAGATGCAGCATGGCGACCGTGAAGGTCATGTGCCAGATATTCCAGATATCGACATTCACCACGCGGGTCATGCGGGTCACCAGCATCAGGACGTTAACCCCAATGGCGACAGGGATCGCGACCAGCGCGATTTGTGACGCCCAGGTCATGGGCGATGAACCTGGCCAGCCGACGTCAATAACGTGGAGATTGATTTGGAAATGTTCCGCCATGGCTTTCGCCGCGGGGCCGATAGAATCCAGCATCAGGCCGATGACCAGACCAATACCCACGAAGCCGATACCAATATGCAAACCCGATTTAAAACAATCCCCAAGCTTCATTCCCAGCAGTTTAGAGAACACGATGATCACCAGAGGCAACATCACCGTTGGGCCTAAGTCGAGGATATAACGCATTATTTCGCTAAACATACGTTACCCCATGAGAATGGACAGAATTTTTTGCTGTAATGCTTCAATACCCACGCCGGAAACAAAAGGCATACCGTGAACGACGGGAATATCGCCGAAGGCGCGATCGACCCTGGCAGTGGTACAGATAAGATCGGCGCCGTCCATATAGGTTTCGATTTCGGTGACCCGGCATTGCACTAAGTCGAGCTCAATATGGTTGGCATCACATAGCTCTTTAATTTCTTCCGCAGCCATCGTTGAGGTTGCAACCGCACCGCCACAGGCCACAATTACTTTACGTTTCATAGGGTATTCCTCATTATTATCAATTTATTATCAAACCTGGACGCACTGCTCAGGCTCAAGGATGGTTTCCTGAAAGCGTATCGCCAGTTCGGCATCTGGCGCGCTTAACAGGGCATCGAGGGTGCTTGGGTTCTGTAGCTCACTAAACAGGCGGCGCAGAAGTTTTAGCTGTGCCGCCGGGTTTTCAACGATTAAGGCGATGATTAACGAAACGGCAATCTCTTCGTCATCATCCGCCTGTTGAAACATGACCGGCTTATCTGGACGAATCAGATAGATAGCGGGTGATTTCGCATGAACCGCCTCGCAATGAGGGATAGCGACGGCGTGACGCTCCAGCGCAATGCCGGTAGGAAAAGACGCTTCACGTTCCACCAGCGCCTGCGGATAACTATCATGTACCACGCCTTTCGCCAGCATCTCTTTGCCAATGTGCGCCAGCGCCTGTTGGCTCGAGTCGAATGTGATTCCGGTTCGGACAAATAGTTGGCTCATAAATTCTCCATTATTCAGGCGACATCCGGCGTGCAACCGAAGCGATAAGCGCGCAGAACATCCTGAATTTTGTCAATAATCAGGTTATGCGGCGTGGGGGTGAGCACGCCCTCAGACAGGCGTTCAAACTGTACGGGCATAAACTGGCTAATTAATCCCAGCGGCAATGTGACGTTGTTCAGATTGGCGATTAACTTCTCTACGCTTTGACGAATACGCGGGTGCGGCCAGTAATAGCGAATACGGTCAGACAAACTAAAGTGAATGTCGACCATCGCCTGGCTCCAGGTTGGACGGTAGTATTTTTTCCAGTAGCCTGGTTCGTTTAGCATAACTTCATCAATGACCTCCAGTACCCGACTACGTTGTTCCGGGGAGATCAGTTCGTTTTCCATTTGCGCAAGTGCGAAAATGGCTTCGCGCAGCGCGAAAGTGAGCGCCGGGCCGACCTTCAGAATGGCGTAATGATCGCGTACCAGCGCACGGTAGGCCTGTCGCGTCTGATAATCAGTCGAATGCGCTTCATAGACCATCGGCGTTTCTTTTATCCAGTCGGAAAGCGCTTTAGCGGCCTGCGGTTGATAGTGGATAATCTGTGTATGGTCGAATTCTACGCCCGGCTGTACGACAATCGCGATAACCCGGTTTAATGCCTCATCCAGCCCCAGGGCGCGAAAAGCAGCCTGATGCGTTTGCAGCGTGCGGGCCGCATCCTGTTCGCGGGTAACATGCACGGCGTTAATGGCGCTGGCTTCCCCGCCCGGAACTGGAACTTCAGTGCCGATAACATAGGTTAAATGGCGTTTTTGTTCGTTGGTCGCCGTCGTTTCCGCTGCCTGGCAAAGCAGGGCGGCGCGTTTAGCGACAACCATTGGGTCCAGCGGCGTCGGGTCGTCAGCGCAGGACATAGAGGCATCAAGATGGATTTTGCTAAACCCGGCAGCGACGTAAGCCTTAATGAGTTCGACGGATTTTTCCATCGCCGTATCTGCAGGTTCGTTTTGCCAGCAGTTAGGTCCCAGGTGATCGCCGCCTAAAATAAGCCGTTCTCGTGGAAAACCCACTTCCTGGGCGATGCCATAGACAAAATCACGAAAGTCAGCCGGTTTCATGCCGGTATAACCGCCAAACTGATTAACCTGGTTAGAGGTCGCTTCGATCAGAACTTTGTTCCCGCTATTCAGATCAAAACGTAATGCGGATTCAATCACCAGCGGGTGTGCTGAACATACGGAACAGATCCCTATCTGTTCCCCTGCTTTGTGACGAGAAATTATTTCTTTCACTTCTGGCTCCGATATCTTTTGTTTATCTTCATAATATTTTTGGTTTGAAGGCAAAGGATAATAATGGCTTTCGTGATCCAGCTATGAAAACGCCCTTTGCCGTGCTAAAGCCGGGGGCTTTAGAGCTTCCCTTCACAACCGCAGTCGGCAATCACTTTACGTACAACCTCTTTCATGGCCGCTTTCGCCGGGATCATGTAATGGCGGGGATCGCTGGCCTCTGCGTGTTGCGTTAAATAGTTTTTAAGCGCGCCGGAAAAGGCGATTTTAAGCTCGGTGGCGACGTTAACTTTGCAGATGCCCAGCGAAATAGCGCGGGTAATATCGCGGGTCGGCAGGCCAGAGGCGCCGTGAAGGACTAAGGGGACATCAACCCGCTGACGAATTTCCGTCAGTCGTTCAAAATCAAGTTTTGGTTCAGCGGTGTAGAGGCCGTGAGCGGTGCCGATAGCAATGGCTAACGAGTCGATACCCGTTTTTTCTACAAATTCCCGGGCCTGTTCCGGATGGGTATAAAGCGCATCTTTACCGTCAACGATAAGATCGTCTTCCTGCCCGCCGAGACGCCCAAGTTCAGCTTCAACGCTGACATCGTAGCGATGACAGTAATCAACCACACTTTTCACCAGCGCAATATTGTCGGCAAAGGGGAAATGCGACCCGTCGATCATGACCGAGCGTACCCCGGCGGCGACTTTCATTTTGATGTCGGCCAGTTTTTCATGATGATCGAGATGTACCGCGAGAGGATGGTTCCAGCTTTTCGCCAGTTCTGCGGCGATAGCCACGATATTACCGACGCCTGCGTAGCTAAAGGTGCCTGGCGTACCGGCGACAATCAGCGGAGAGCGCAATTCTGCGGCGGTTTCCACCACCACTTGCAATGTCTCCAGGTTGTGGATGTTAAACGCCGGCACAGCATAACCTTCCTGCTGCGCCTTCTTTAGCATTGTTCTGCCTGAAATGATAAACATCCTTCCTCCGAAATCTTTCGTTTGTTTTCTTTGAAAGAATTTATAGGCTTTCGGAATGTTTTTTTGTGATTTTGATCTGATAAATGAAAGTTTCGAAATAAAATGGAAGTTATCGAAAGTAAGGCGTAAAAAAAGCATGTCGGGCAGACATACTTCAGGCTACAGACTAAGGGCGAAAAAATACCGGGTAGCGCTGGCGCTTACCCGGTCTACAGATTATGCGGTTATACCCTGGTCGGAGAAGGGTACTGACTGGATCAGGTCACTGGCGCCGGGTTAAATATCGCCAGTTGGTTATGTAGGCCCCACTGGTCCGAGAAAGTCTTTTTCCGGCCGCTGGCGACATCGAGAATAAAGTGAAACAGCTTCCAGCCCACATCTTCGATTGTCTCTTCACCCGTGGCGATGGTGCCTGCATTGATATCCATTAAGTCATACCAGCGGTTCGCCAGCTCGGTACGCGTCGCCATTTTAATTACCGGCACCGCCATCAGCCCGTACGGCGTGCCGCGTCCGGTGGTAAAGACCTGTACGGTAATGCCGGAAGCGACCTGCTGCGTGCCGCAGACGAAATCGCTGGCGGGCGTCGCGGCGTAAATCAGGCCGCGTTTGGTGGGGCGCTGGCCCGGCGACAATACTTCGACAATGGCGCTCTTACCCGATTTAGCGATAGAGCCCAACGCTTTTTCCACGACGTTCGCCAGACCGCCTTTTTTGTTGCCAGGGGACGGGTTAGCGCTGCGATCGGTTTTCCCCATATCAAGATAGTTATCGTACCAGGCCATTTCATCCAGCAGGCGTTTACCCACGGCTTCGTTGATGGCGCGCGGCGTCAGAAGATGAATGGCATCGCGCACTTCGGTGACCTCCGAGAACATGACGGTCGCGCCGCAGCGTACCAACAGATCGGAAGCATAACCCACCGCCGGGTTTGCCGTGACGCCGGAAAACGCATCGCTGCCGCCACACTGCATCCCGACGACCAGCTCGGAGGCCGGGCAGGTTTCGCGCTGGCGCTGGTTCAGTTTCGTCAGATGGCGTTCGGCGACCCGCAAAATATCGTCGACCATTGATTTAAAGCCGACATGCTGCTCGTCCTGTAAACGCACAATACTGGCGCTTTCAACGGCGATAGCGGGGACATCCTCGGTGCCTTCCAGCAGTCGTTCCGGCTGCAATTTTTCGCAACCGAGGCCAATCACCATCACTTCGCCGCCAAAATTGGGGTTGAGCGCGATATTATGAATCGTGCGAATCGGCACGACCGCCGCCGGCGCGTTGATTGCCACGCCGCAGCCGTACAGATGGTTTAGCCCTACAACGCCATCGACATTCGGGTATTTGGGCAGGAGATCGCGCTCAATCACTTTCACCACATAATCGACCACGCCCGCCACACAGTGCACGCTGGTGGTAATGCCAAGCAGATTTTTGGTGCCGACGCTGCCATCGGCGTTACGATAGCCCTCAAACGTATAGCCTTCCAGCGGCGGCAGCGGTTCCGGTACTTTGGTCGCCAGCGGTAGCGTATTCAGCGGCGGCGCTTTTGGCAGTTCAACCAGCGACTCGTCGATCCAGCTTCCGCGCGGGATGTCGCGTACCGCATAACCGATGACTTCGCCATAACGGATGATTTCGCCGTGAGCGGGGATATCCGTCAGAGCAACTTTATGGCCTTGCGGAATATGTTCAGTCAGTTCCAGGCCATCCGGAAAACGTGTTCCGGCTTTAAGACCGTGGTCATTAACAATAATTGCGACATTATCGGTTTCATGTACTTTTATATAAAACGCCGATGGCGATTCCTGGCGAATTTCGATATTGGCCATTGTTCAACATTCTCCAGCCTGGATGATAGAAATAGGATTATCTATTTTGGTTATGGTTAAATCGTTAAATCTCAATATAAGAAATAAAGTTCATGCATAATGAAATAAGAATGACAGGAGTATAAATATAAGAATGTGATCCAGATCACCGCAAATTATGAAATTTTTTATGTAGGCCGGGTAAAGCGTAAATGTGTGCATTAGCGCCCAGTATCATGGGCGTATGCTCAAAAATAAGCGTTAAATAATCCCTTTTTAATGAGCGTTTGCACAATGATTATCCGCCATAGGCTGTTTATACTGAATGGCGAATTCAGTGTATCTGACGAGTTATTTGAAAATACCATGATAATAATAAAAGACGATAAAGATATCAGAACGGTATATTGTGCTACAGGATGTGTACCACATTAGAAATAGAATGCGGAGACCCATTCTGATTTCAGATAAGCATTTTATTGTCGTTGCTATAAGTTATGGTGGCGGCATCACATGTAGAGAATTAAAGAAATAAGCGAAGGTATAAGCGATGAATAACGCTATTTTCCCGAATAAGTTTAAAGCGGCGCTGGCGGCGCAACAGGTGCAGATTGGCTGCTGGTCTGCACTGGCAAGCCCAATCACCACCGAAGTTCTCGGTCTGGCGGGATTTGACTGGCTGGTGCTGGATGGCGAACATGCGCCGAACGATGTGACCACCTTAATTCCGCAGCTAATGGCATTGAAAGGCAGCGCCAGCGCGCCTGTGGTACGTGTGCCAACCAATGAACCGGTCATTATCAAACGGATGCTGGATATTGGGTTTTATAACTTCCTGATCCCCTTTGTTGAAACGCAAGAGGAAGCGGCTCGCGCCGTCGCCTCGACGCGTTACCCGCCGGAAGGCATTCGCGGCGTCTCCGTTTCTCACCGCGCGAATATGTTTGGTACGGTGCCTGATTACTTTGCGCAGTCGAACAAAAACATCACCATTATTGTTCAAATCGAAAGCCAGTTGGGTGTCGACAATGTTGATGCCATCGCCGCAACGGAAGGCGTTGATGGCATTTTTGTCGGCCCAAGCGATTTGGCCGCCGCGCTGGGTCATCTCGGCAATGCTTCTCACCCTGACGTGCAGCAGACGATTCAACATATTTTCGCCCGCGCTAAAGCGCACGGTAAACCGTGCGGCATTCTGGCGCCGGTAGAGGCGGATGCCCGCCGTTATCTGGAATGGGGCGCGACCTTTGTCGCCGTTGGCAGCGATTTAGGCGCATTCCGCGCTAGCACGCAGAAGCTTGCCGACACCTTTAAAAAATAATCCTGGTATGGAAAGAGAGAACGCTATGACGATGAAAGTTGGCTTTATTGGCTTAGGCATCATGGGTAAGCCCATGAGCAAAAACTTACTGAAAGCAGGGTATTCGCTGGTGGTGTCCGATCGTAATCCTGAAGCGATTGCCGACGTCATTGCCGCAGGCGCGGAAACGGCCTCTACGGCGAAGGCGATCGCTGAACAGTGTGACGTCATCATCACGATGCTGCCTAACTCTCCGCATGTGAAAGAGGTTGCGCTGGGCGAGAACGGTATCATCGAAGGCGCGAAGCCAGGAACCGTATTGATTGATATGAGTTCTATCGCGCCGCTGGCAAGCCGTGAAATCAGCGATGCGCTGAAGGCGAAGGGCGTTGAGATGTTGGATGCGCCGGTCAGCGGCGGCGAGCCGAAGGCGATTGATGGCACGCTGTCGGTGATGGTGGGGGGCGATAAAGCCATTTTCGACAAGTACTACGACCTGATGAAAGCGATGGCGGGTTCCGTGGTGCATACCGGCGATATCGGCGCAGGCAACGTCACAAAACTGGCTAACCAGGTGATCGTGGCGTTGAATATCGCCGCCATGTCTGAAGCGCTGACGCTGGCGACTAAAGCGGGCGTCAACCCGGATCTGGTCTATCAGGCGATTCGCGGCGGTCTGGCTGGCAGCACGGTACTGGATGCGAAAGCGCCGATGGTCATGGACCGAAACTTTAAGCCAGGTTTCCGTATCGATCTGCACATTAAAGATCTGGCGAATGCGCTGGATACCTCCCACGGCGTTGGCGCGCAGCTCCCGCTGACCGCCGCCGTTATGGAAATGATGCAGGCGTTACGCGCGGATGGACACGGTAATGACGACCATAGCGCGCTGGCGTGCTACTACGAAAAACTGGCGAAAGTGGAAGTCACTCGCTAACGACGTTGTGCCCGGATGGCGTGTAGCGATCCGGGCCTGAATTTCAGGCTGGATAAGTGAAACGCCATCCGGCGTTGTGCAGTAACAGGCTACCACTATGAAAATCGTAATTGCCCCCGACTCCTATAAAGAAAGCCTTTCTGCCGCCGAGGTAGCGCAGGCGATAGAAAAAGGATTTCGGGAAATTTTCCCCGATGCGCAATATGTCTCTGTTCCGGTTGCCGATGGCGGCGAAGGAACGGTCGAAGCCATGATTGCCGCGACGCAGGGCGTTGAACGCACCGCATGGGTGACCGGGCCGTTGGGTGAAAAAGTGAAAGCCTGCTGGGGAATGTCCGGGGATGGTAAAACCGCGTTTATTGAAATGGCGGCGGCCAGCGGACTGGCGCTGGTTCCACCAGAAAAACGCAACCCTTTGATTACTACCTCGCGGGGAACGGGGGAGCTGATATTGCAGGCGCTGGAAAGCGGCGCAAGCAATATCATTATCGGCATTGGCGGCAGCGCGACAAATGACGGCGGCGCGGGGATGATGCAGGCGCTGGGCGCAAAACTGCGCGATGCAAACGGCGCGGATATCGGTTACGGTGGCGGAAGCCTTCATTGTCTAAGCGACATTGATATTTCAGAGCTCGATCCCCGTTTAAAACTCTGCGCGATTCGTGTCGCTTGCGATGTCTCTAATCCTCTGATCGGCGACAACGGCGCATCACGAATTTTTGGGCCGCAGAAAGGCGCGACCGAAGAGAACATTGTTGAGCTGGACAGAAATCTTGCTCACTATGCCGACATCATAAAAAAATCGCTGAATGTCGACGTAAAGGCGGCGCCCGGCGCAGGCGCGGCAGGCGGTATGGGGGCGGCGTTAATGGCTTTTCTCGGTGCGGAATTACGCAGCGGGATCGAAATTGTCACGGCGGCACTGAACCTGGAGGAGCATATCCACGACTGTACGCTGGTGGTGACGGGAGAAGGGCGGATTGATAGCCAAAGTATTCGCGGTAAAGTGCCGATTGGCGTCGCGAATGTGGCGAAAAAATATCATAAGCCAGTGATTGGCATTGCCGGCAGCCTGACGCACGATGTAGGGATAGTGCATCACTATGGCATCGACGCTGTCTTTAGCGTACTCACGCGCATCGTGACGCTGGAGGAGGCTTTTCGGGGCGCTTTTGACAATATTTATCGGGCATCCAGAAATGTTGCTGCCGCTCTGGCGATAGGAATGCGCAGCGCAGGGTGACAAAGTCGCGCGAACCCTCTATACTGCGCGCCGAAGCTGACCAGACAGTCGCCGCTTCGTCGTCGTCCTTTCGGGGAGACGGGCGGAGGGGAGGAAAGTCCGGGCTCCATAGGGCAGGGTGCCAGGTAACGCCTGGGGGGGAAACCCACGACCAGTGCAACAGAGAGCAAACCGCCGATGGCCCACGCAAGTGGGATCAGGTAAGGGTGAAAGGGTGCGGTAAGAGCGCACCGCGCGGCTGGTAACAGTCCGTGGCACGGTAAACTCCACCCGGAGCAAGGCCAAATAGGGGTTCATAAGGTACGGCCCGTACTGAACCCGGGTAGGCTGCTTGAGCCAGTGAGCGATTGCTGGCCTAGATGAATGACTGTCCACGACAGAACCCGGCTTATCGGTCAGTTTCACTTCTTCATAAAACCCGTCAGTGTAAGCTGGCGGGTTTTTGCTTTTACAGGGCGGCAGGATGAATGACTGTCCACGACACTATACCCAAAAGAAAGCGGCTTATCGGTCAGTTTCACTTCTTCATAAAACCCGCTTCGGCGGGTTTTT